>NZ_JBQXEO010000010.1:0-214892 GCF_052601155.1 Micromonospora yongxingensis | reverse complement strand
CCGTCCAAAGTCCCGCCGACGTCGCCGATCACGCCGTTGAGACCGAGCCCGCCGACGGTGCTGTCCAGGGTGCCACCGACGTCACCGGTCATGCCGGCTGCCAGGGCGGTGGCGCCGTGCGCCGTGCCGCCCAGGCCGCCGGTGACTCCGCTGACACCGAGTCCACCGACGGTGTTGTCCACGGTGCCGGTCACGCCGCTGAGGCTCACGCTGTCGAGGGTGGCGCCCACGTCGCCGGTCACACCGGTGAGGCCGAGGCCGCCCAAGGTGCTGTCGAGGGTGCTGGCCACGCCGCCGAGCGCCAGCGCGTCGGCGGTGGCACCCGCGCTAGCTCCGAGGCTGTCTCCGGTAAGAAAGGACGTGACGCCGTGGACAGGAGCGGAGTCGACGACCAGCGGAATGATGTCCCGCACGTCGGCCGGGGTCACGTCGTTGATGCCCGCGCCGTCCAGCGCACCTTGCGGGTCCGCCTCGTACGCCGCCCGGGCGTCGACGTTGGTGAGCAGGCCGAATACGAAGTCCTGCAGACTCTGCGGTGACACCATCTCAGCGGCTACGCCCATTTCGGCCGTCGACCCCGCGTTGTCGGTGGACTCCAGACTGGTCGTCGAGTTCGCATCGGCGGTTACCTCCGTGTTGCCGGTCCAATCGGCGGCGGAGGTGGAGTTCACGTCGGCGGTTGAGTTTGTGCGGGCGCTTTCGCTCATGTTGCCGGTCCCCTCGATGGGTGTTTTAGGACGTGGTCCAGACAAGATCGCCCGACCCACGATCGACCGTAGGTTGAACTGCGGTATCGGGCATCGGGGGTGCACCCCAGCCCTGCCTCGCCGGGTTAGGGCATGGGTGGCGTTCGGCGTTAGGGGGTTACGGGGTTCTTGCGCGAAAGCCCCCGTCGATAGCCCCAGTGGGGTGATGCGCAGCAGCCGGTCGCCGAGCCGGCCTCGCCTCACTGGGTTCCCCGCCTTAACGCCTACCCGGCACGACCACCGCATGGGCGACCGCGGTGTACCGGGTCTGAACGACGCGTTGGCGGCCTCACCTCGCCACCGCGATGTGGCTCCCGCTCCCGAGATCAAGGCCGTCGTCACCGCTGCGCTGGGCGGCAACTGGCATCCGTAACGCGGGCAGCCAAGGCGGCGCTGTCTTCCCGTCGAGGAGTTGATGTTGGAGATGTTGCCGCGAGCGACATCAGACGGGGGTGTCAGTGAGGGCAAAGATGTGGTGGCAGGCGTTCACTGCGGTGCTCGCCGCCGTCCGCAAGCACACGCCGGCGCAGGATGAGGCGTTGCGGGCGGAGCGGGCGCACGGCGTGGACCGGCTCGGCCGGGAGGTGGTGGCCCGGGATGGCCGCGATGTCGAAGGGTAAGACCACATTCGTCAGCGCTGTCAATGCCGGTGCTGCCAACTCGGAAGCCGGCGGCTTGGTGCTTGGCGCCATTTGATGTGTTGTCATCGCGATCGGAGATGCATACTGGCGCACCGCCGGGTGGGTTAGTTGTCCGCTACCTCGATTCGGGGCATCGCGGCTGGGGGCAGGCACGCCGGGACGGGGATGATGACCACGTCCACCTCACGGTTTGTCACCATCCAGCTCACTGATTCCCACGGTCCGCGCACGATGCCCTCTAGCCGGTAACCTCGCCGGCGGCTGTAGTCCAGGCACTTCGCCACGGCCGGCTCGATGGGATCGATGTCGGCAGGTATCCAGATCACGGCCGTGTCCATGCAGCCCCCTGATCAACTTTAGGTTGGCGTCAGAACGGGCGGCGGGAGCTGATCGTGGTTGCCAGCCGCCGCACGGGCATCGTTGACCTGCAGCTTTGGCGGTGGCGCGGGGGCGCGCGGCCCGCTCCGTCTTAGGTGGTCTTGGCGAGTGGTAGGTGAAGCTCGCCGCGGCGACTTCCAGCTGCTCGTCACACCGTCGAGCAAAAGCGTTGTACCCGTACGAACAGGCCCCACGCTCACAGTGCCGTTACTCGCGTCCTGCCCCATACCGGCCCTGTGCGGATGTGGGACGTGTTGACCGTCGGGGCAGGCCGCTGCGCCGCTGGCCGACGCGACAGCTGGTGGACTGGGGTGCCGTCGGGAAGCAGGAAGAGCTCGCGGGCGTTGTAGCCGTGCCGGACGTAGATGGCAGTCTCGGCGGCAGTCATCGCCTCCGCGTAGGAGGGAAGCGCGAGGCGGTCCATCCGGACTAGGCAGCTGGCAAGCAGGCCCGAAGTGCGGGTGACGCACCCGGCGGCTGGCGGGACCGCAAGAAACGCCAGGTGGTTGTGCGCCTCGGCGGGACGGTGCACCTTGAGGATGCGGTCCAGGCAACGGAAGCGGTCGAGGTGGTCACCGCAGGCGGCGGCGAGCCGCTGGCGGTAGCTGGTTGGCGGCGGGATGGGCCGGTAGCGGTGGAGCCAGACGGCGGCGGCGGAGCGGTCAGCGAGCAGGTAGGCCTCGCCGAACAGGAGCGCGTGTTCGACCCAGATGTGGGCAACGGCGGTGAGCACGTCGCGTCGCTGGTCGTGTTCGGGCACGAGCCAGGCGCCGATCGCCGCATTGTGCAGAGAATCGGCGACGAGGCTCGATACCTGGCCTCTGTCGCACCAACGGGCGCGGACTGTGGGCGGAATACGTCGCATGGGACATCTCCTGTGGATGTGGCGTGGTTGCCCGACGGGGAGGTACGTCCCGGTGGGCGAGGGTGTGCAGTCAGGGTCAGGTCGCCGGCCACTGGAGCGGACATGCCGGCACGCGTCACGGATCGACGTCAGCGAAAGACAAGGACAAGGTCATCCCACCACCCGGCTGCGCCCGGACACTGGTCACCGCCGGCAGCGCCGGCGTGAAGGTGCGCTGGGGCCAGAGGTGCTCCTGGGTCATCTGCGGTCGATCACCGCATCGCCCGGCTGCGGCGGGCAGGAGTGGACACGGCAGAGATCGCGCTGCTGCTGCCTGTGCTCGCTGTCGCGGCAGGAGGTGACGCCTCAGGCAGGTCTGGTGTCGGGCTCGGGCGATCGTCCGGTGAACGTGTCGCACCGGGACGAAACGCAGCGCTGGGATACCAGCTGCGGCGTCCACCAGTGGGGCGAGACATCGGCAGCCCCCGCCGTACCGGCGGCTGAGGAACCCGAGTTGGTCGCACTGCCGGACGCGGCAGGCGTCAGGCCACCGGAGGGAATCCCACCGCTGCGCCCCTGGCTACGACTCACGTCGACGGCATCCGGTTCGGCAGGTTCGCTGCCCCTCCAACGCTCCACTGACACGTTCCAGGGCAGCGCGGGAGACCCGCCTTGCGAGCGCGCCGGAACCACCGCCGGAGCCGGGACGGAGTGCTCTGAACTGCCTGGAGGGATGCCGGGCAGCGCTCCGGGCCCAGGCTCCGGTTCGACCGGCTCACTGGGGGGAGCCACCGGGTGCGCTGGCGGGCCGAGGATCGGCCGGGTCACCTCGAGCACCGGCGCGAGGACCGGGCTCAGTGTCTCGACGATGAGCCCGGCCACCGGCCGGACAACCGCGCCCACAGGTGCGAGTTCACCCGTCCCGGCGATCACCTGCACCGCCGGTGCTGCCGCATCCACGACCGGACGCGTCACCGGCGCCACGGCGTCGACGACTCTCGTCAGCCCCGTACCGGCCGCGCGGCTCGTGGCACGAGGCAGCGGCGGCACCGCCGGAGACCGACCAACGGGTGGTATTTGCACGGCAGGGTTGGTTCCCGCGCGGCCAGAGGTGGCTCCGCCGTTTGTGGCTGGGGCCACGGTCACCAGCTCGCCTAGCGCCTCGGTTTCGCTCCGGTTGCGTTCACCCGTCACTGACCCCGCGGGTGAGGGTGCAAGGACACCGTCGATCAGCGCCCCGGCGTCGTCCAGGAGGGGGCCGACGAGGCCCGGGCGAGGATTGTCGACGGCGTAGGCGGGCACCTGCATGATCGCCTCATAGGCGCCCCAGACGGCAATGAAACCACCGAGTAGGAGCATCCCGCGCACCGTCGTCTGAGCCAGCGGCCGGCCGCGACGTCGCATCAGGGCACCTCCCGGCTCGTCGACAATCGCCCAGCAACTCCACCCATTGTGCCCGAAAGCCGCCAGCCGGTCACCCTCCGACATGAGGGTCAGTACAGTCCGCTCGAGTGTCAGCGCGAGCTCACTAACGGCAGGACGGCCACCCGCCCCCGACGTGACGCTTCACCAACGCTTCTAACGGCTCATCCTCAAGAGCCCATCGAAAGCTCCCCGGCAGGATGTTGACAGACGTCGGCGTTCGCAGAGACACCACACCGGCCCGGGTGGCAACCACTTCGGATGACGTAGACGACAGGGAGGTCGTACCGGGCCAGGCATCGACGAATCTTCGGTGGGACGATCAGCGAGACAGACCCGCCGTAAGTCGCTTGCGGATGATGTACCCGCAGACGATCGCTGTGGTCGGTGGATCAGTTGGCGGCGAGTGTGGTCAGGTAGGTGTCCGCGGCGTCGGGTGTCATGGACCAGTTCTGGAAGTCGTTGGGTCGGAGAAGCCGTTGGCGAACCGGCGTGCAATGGTCGGGTTGGTGGAGGCGGCCCGAGGATGGTCGGCCCCGGGCTGACCGAATCGCGGGCAATCCCGCTAACGGTGCTTCCGGCGATCTTGGTAGTAGATTTCAGCGGCTGGGAAGCAGTCGCTGAGGTGATGGCGGGCCCCGTTGTGTTGTGAGGTCAGTGGCCGCCTTCGCGCCGCGAAGGATCACGAGCAGCCGCCGCAGCTCAGTGACCACCTCGCGTCCGACGTCCTGGACCGCGTCGAGCTTGCCGTACATCTGCCATCTCAGGAACTTGATTCTGAGGTGCGCGTCCTCGTTAGGACCGTCGCCTGTGGGCAGGGTGAGCCCGGCGGACAGCGGGCAGGTCGTTCGCAGGCCCGTGGACGGAGGCACGTAGTGGACGGGCCTCGGCCTCTAGCTCATCCAGCCAGGTGTGGAGGTTGTTGCCGCCGTGCGTCCCTGCGCCATCGCTGCCGGATCCTGTTCGACCCCTGGCCTGTTGTGGCAGTCAGCGAGTGCCGGATGTCAGGGCGTTCAGGACACCGGTCACCGCGAGTACCCGCTTCACCTGGGCGGCGGGATTGACCACAGCGAAAGGGCGACCTGCAGCCCTCGCCGAGTTCCGCGACTTGATGAGCGCGGTGATGACGGTGGAGTCGATGAATGTCACTCGGGCGAGGTCGACCTGCACCCCGCTGCCTGCATCAACCTCAACCACCTCCTGCAGCAGCCTGTGCAACTCCTCGGCACCGTTGATGTCGATCTCGCCGGACAGCGCGACAGTCCTCGCGTCACCGTCGGCACGGACCTGATACTGCCAGTTCTGCTCCGGATTCACGCCTGCTCACCCTTCATCGGCAGATCAGTCCACCCTATCCCTTTCAGAGATTGAGCTGTCCGGAACAACAAGTGTCGATTGCGCGGTGAGGCAGGCGCTCACCGAGGCAGTGACTCCGGCAGGCCCTGCAACCACCATCAGCGTCCCGGTTAGCTGGTGCGCCAACCACAGCCCTCGGCCGCCCGGCACGTCCGCCGCCGGCATCTCGACGAGCAGGTCACCCATGCCGGAACCGTGATCGGTCACCTCACACACCACCACGTCAGCGCGCAGGTAGAGCTCCAACCGGCCTGCCCCACCGCCGTGGCGCACCGCGTTGGTCACCAGTTCATGAACCGCCAGCACGAAGTCTTCTGCGGCATCGCCGGACAACCCGGCCGCCGCGACCCGCGCGGCAAGCAGATGCCGCACCTGCGTCACCGTGGCGCCCGTGAACGGCTGCGATAGCAGCACTGGCGGTTGTATGCCGTGCACGCCCAGGCCCACCCCTACGCCCACCAGGCCACCGCCGTCCTCATGCCAACAGGCTAACCGCCAACGGCGGATCCGCGACCATTGCTTTCCGACAAGCACTGCAATGATGCAAGGGCATCAAATCTGCACCAAGTCGCCTCCGTGGAAGCCCGCAGATTGAATGCGTGTTTCGCGGTGGAATCCGGGTGCCCAACAGCCACCACATAACACGCACGGGAAAACGGGCCAGGACAAATTGGCTAATACGCCACGCCCTGCGTCACCTCGTGTCGATCGCGCTGAGGGTGAACGGCACCGCGGCACCCAGCCACCTGAGCTGTCAGTCGTCGTCTTCGCCGCGGCGCTCCTGGGAATACCCGTCGAGCAGGTCCTGCAGGCGGTTCGCGGTGTCCGCGCTGATCCGGCCCCGGTCACCCGCCTGAGTAATCCGCTCGCTCAGCTCCCCGATCCGCTTGGCCCGGTCCTTCGGCTTACCCCGATCCAGCTCGGCGAGTTTGTCCCGCAACTCCTCGGCCGTCTTCGGGTCGATCTCGCCCCGGCGCTCCGCGTTGTCGATCACCCCCGTCAGCTGGGCGGCCAACTGCCGCAGGGTGACCGAAGTGATCCCGCCGGTCGGTGGCGCAGCGGTAGTTGGCTCGGAGGGCGGGCGCGGCGCTTCCGACGTCGGCTGGTCGACGGGCGTGAAGCTGGACGGTCCCGCAGCGGGTGGAGTGCCCGATCCGTCGCCGAGGTTGAGTACCCCGACCAGACCGACGACGAGGGTGAGGCCCGCCGCGACGAGCAAGCCGAGGAGCCGGTTCGACTGGCGGGATGAGCCGGCTGGAAGTCCCAGTTGTTGCGGCTGTGCGATCGGGGGTCGGTCGATCAGCGTGGGCGGGTGCGCTGGAGCGACAGCCGCCGGGCCGCCCCTAAGCGTGGGCAGGATCGCGGTGGGTGGGTCGGCCGGCTGGCCGGCGCCGAACCGGGTGGCGAGCTGCGCAGCCGTGGGCCGGCGGGCCGGATCGGCGGCCAGGCAGGCGAGCGTGAGCTCGGCGATGTCGGTGGGCAGGCCTGGGATCCGCAGCGGTGGCACCGGGCTGTGCCGGCCGTGCACCTCCAGCGCGTCCTCCCAGGTCCGCACGGGCAGCGGTGCCCGTCCGGTGAGCGTGCGGTAGAGCAGCGCGCCGAGGGCGTAGACGTCGCTGGCCGGGTTGGGCGGGCCGGCGGCCAGCCGCTCCGGCGCGAAGTAGGCGGGCGTGCCCATCAGCAGTTCGCCGGTCTGCCCGGCCAGCGGGTGGTGCGGGCCGGCGAGCGCGGCGATGCCGAAGTCGAGCACCTTGGCGCCGGTGTCGGTGAGCATGATGTTGCCCGGCTTGATGTCACGGTGCACCACGCCGATGCGGTGCGCGGCGGCCAGCGCTGCCGCGATCTGCCCGGCCACCCGGATGGCCTCCGGCCAGGCCAGCGGTCCGCTGGTGAGCCGGTCGGCCAGGCTGTGCCCGTCGACCAGCTCCATGACCAGGTACGGCACGACTGTGCCGCCGGGCAGGGTCGCCTCGGCGTAGTCGTACACCTGGGTGATCTGCGGGTGGGTGAGCCGGGCGGCCGCGCGGGCCTCCCGCTGGATGGTGGCCCGCAGCTGCGGGTCGACGGCGAACTCGCCGGCGAGTGCCTTGATGGCGACGGGCCGGCCGAGCACCTCGTCGTCGGCCCGCCACACCTCCGACATCCCGCCGAGCCCGATGCGCTCGCGCAGGAAGTACCGATCGTGCAATCGGAGGGTGGGCATGAACGGCGACATGGTCATCCAGTCTGCCCGCCCGGTGTCGCCATCGGTCATCCGCCCCGCCCGCCGGCTACGCGGCCAGCAGGACGACCACCATCGCCAATGACCCGAGCAGTAGGACCACTGCGCCGAACACCGCATAGGGCCACCACTCGCCTGAGCGTTGCGGCTGTTGGGGAAGTGGTTGGGTTGGCAGGTTCCAGAGGGCAGGTTGGGCAACTCCGTTGCGGCCCGGCCAGCGCGGCGGTGGGGTACGTGGTGTCGCATTAGCCATTGGGATGTCTCCCGACGGGGTTCATGGTGCGCTGTTCGGACCAGGTACCGGGCGAGATCGCGGGGGTGGTGTGGTCCCGCCCGTTCGTCAGGCCGCGCACTCGGCCTTTCCATCATTTACAGGCGTGCCGGGAATGTGGGGCGTTACATCTACACTCGTCCGGCGCCGCCCCCTTCGCCGCCTTCGCCGCACTCACCGTGGGCGACCTTGGCGCGGGTCGGCCAGGAGCGGCAAGGGCTTAGCGGTGGGCACAGGTGATGATCGGTTGCTCCGTTCCGCCAGGGCTGGGGACTTATCAGTCGCACACCACGCCGTCCTTGTTCCGGTCGATGTACCAGGCGTACTGGGGTAGAGGCTGCGGTAGTACGGGCCGTAGCCGGCGTTGTTGGCCTTTTGCAGGTTCCGAACCACGCGTCGGTCGGGGGCGGAGGCGGGCCGGGTCCGTGAATGCGGGCGAAGAGCGTGGAGAGTACCTGCGCCCCGGGCCTGGCCGGGTCAAGGAAGTGGTGGCAGGTCGGCGAGGCTGGTTGGCCGAGGTGGTCTCTGAACGGTGATGCGCCCGATGGCGACTCGGTAGGAGGGTGCCGCACGATCGGCGGCGTAAGCGACTACCCGGCCAGCGGCTATGGGGGCGGTGGTGATGTCGTCGGACATGGCGCTCAGGGTCACCTCGCAGGTGTGTGTCTCGCTGATGCCGCGAAAGGTCGGCGCGATGACGCCTTCCCACCGGTGCTGAAGCAGCGTCAGCTGATTGCACAGATCGTCGATGAATGCTGGCAGCGAGGCGTCCTCGGGTGCGGTGATTAACAGGATGAGACTGACCTGAAAGACCTGCACGGAGGAGTCACCCCTTCCCGCAAGGAGAGCGGGTCCGGTTGGCGACTGCGGCTGCCAGTCCGAGCAGGTCCGACATGCCCTCCCCCAGGTCCTGCTCTGCGCGCCCCCGGGCGGATCCAGTGGCAACGCTCGTACAGCTTGGCGGGTGAAGCGGTGACGGCGGTGGTGATGACCTGCTCGTGGAGGTGCTGCAGGTACCAGTCGAATCTGGGAACGGTCATGGGTACTTCCTCGACGGGGATGTCCAGTCGGGGCACACCGGCGATGGTGGACGTCGCTGTCCACGCTGGGTGAATCACCGCCTCGGGTAGGTGAAACAGCGGAAGGCCACGGGACTTCCTCGTAGGGCGTGCCATGCACCGGTCTTGCTGCTCGCCGGCGAGTACGACATCGGGCTCCCGCCGAAGCGCGCCGCCGAGTACGCCGGCCTGTTCCCGCGGGCCGAGTTGGCGGCGGAGCCCGGGCGCCGGGCACTATCCGTGGCTCGACGATCCGGAGTGGTTCGTGGAGACGATGGCCGGATTCCTGGGTTGAGCGGTGACGGCCGCGGCGCCCAGGAGCGCCGCGGCCGTCCCTATCTGCCGTGATTCGTCAGCTGGTCGGCAGGACCGCCTGGCCCTTGCGGTAGTTCTTGCCGCTGCCGTCCGGGGTGTAGTTGTTCTCGACGTTGCCGGCCGAGTCGACCGAGAACCAGTTGATCCGGGTGCCGGCCGGGATCGTCAGGGTCTCCCCGCCCTCGCGGATGCCCGCCGAGCCGTAGAGCGTCGACGAGTACGTCGGCGTAGCGCCGTCGAGGGTGTAGAAGACCGAGGCGGGCTCGGAGACGGCGAAGGTCGCGTTCACCATGCCCGGTGTCGAGCTGGGGGCGACCGTGAGGGTGCTTCCCGGGCGGGTCCGGTCCTTGGCGAAGTCCCGGGCCACCCGCATCAGCTCGACCAGGCCATTGGAGAACTCCATCGCCTCGGAGTGCGCCTCCTCCCAGTCCGGTTGGAAGGACGTGCCGACCTCGAAGTTCCAGGCGTAGATGCCGTACTTGTACCAGAGCATGTCGCCGGAGTTGCCCGCCGCCGAGTAGAGCACGTCGGAGATCGGGCCCGTGCGGGCCGGGGTGACCGCCATGTTCCGGTGCTGCTTGATGGCGGTCAGGATCCGCGAGGACGCGCCCCAGAAGGCCGACTCCTCGGCCAGCGTCGGCCGCGGCGCCGAGGTCCGGTCCGGCAGGGCGTACGCGCCCGGCGACCACATGAAGTAGTTCCCGGAGGAGTGCAGGTTCATCGAGAACTTGATGTTGGGGCGGGCAGCCAGCCAGTCGACATTGCGGTTCTCCGGCTCGGAGAGCTCGCTCGGCCCGGCATAGGTGCCGCTGGTGCAGCTGCTCGACGCGCCCGAGTACCCGTCGAAGAGGCTGTACTCGGTGTAGTTGCGGTTGTTGTCAACGCCCCACGAGTCCCGGCCGAGGAAGTCTGCGGCCCCGCTCGGCGGGCAGTGGTTGGTCATGCTCTTGCGCTGCGAGTTGAAGTCGTAGAAGGAGTAGTGGCCGCCGTCCGGGTTGACCGACGGGGCGATCCAGATGTCCAGGTTGTTCAGCAGCTGCTTGGTCTGCCCGTCGTGTGCGTAGTTGCGCAGCAACCGCTCGGCGGTTTCGACGGCGACCAGCGGCGGCACCCACTCCCGCGCGTGCTCCTGCGCGTAGGCGAGCACCCCGGGCTTCGAACCGTCCCTAACCTTGCCGATCCGGATCGCGTACACCGGGTGCGGATCGCGGGAGACGGAGGCCGGCGCACTCAGGTCGTCGGTGAGCGCGGTCCGCGCCGCCGGCGCGACCACGCCGTTGCCCGGGCTGCCGCGATAGGTGTACGCCTTGACCAGCGACCCGGCCGCGGCGTTGAGCGCCGCGACGACCTCGGCGGCGGTGCTGGTCACCGCGCACGCGCCGTCGGTACCGAGGGTCACCCGGATGGCCTTACCGCTCACGGTCACCGCCAGCGCCGCGTTGCCGGCGCCCGGGTTCACCAGCTCCACCGAGATGTCGTTGCCACCCTGATGCCCCCAGGCCAGGGAGTCCACCGCGACCCGGCTGGCGTTGGCGCTGCCGAGGACGGCCTGGGCGTGCCGTCGGTAGCCGTTGGTCCTGTACGGCAGCTCGACGATCTCGGCCAGGTTGGGGAACTCGGCGGCGAGCTGGTGGATCCGGGCGTACAGCTCGGTCGGGGTGAGGTAGCTGGTGACGAAGTCCTTCTGGTAGCCCGGTCCCTCCGGGCTGGTCTCCGGGGTGGGCAGCCACTCCTGCACCTTGACCTCGGCCACGTCCCCGGTGGGGCTGGTGATCCGGATACGGTCCGGCCGGCTGGTCACCGCCGAGGCGCCACGGTGGTAGAGGTAGACGCCGGCGTCGACGAAGCGGGAGATGGTCTGCGTGCCGCCGGAGCCGACCGCGGTGCCCGGCCCACTGTCCCGCTCGACGGTGAGCGTGTTGCCGGCCGTCTGGCCCTGCGCCCACTTCGCCTCGACGGAGAGGACCTGGCTGGTCCCGGAGGTGTAGTAGTCCGCGCGGATGATCTTGATGTCGGAGACGTCCGGAGCGGTCGGGTCGGCCGCGGCGGCGGCGAACTCCCGGTTCTCAGCGAGGTGCGCGGCGATGGTCGACTCGCGCTCCTCGACGCGGGCCCGGGCGTCTTCGGGGCGATGCAGCACGTCGCCGAGGGTGAAGCCGGCCGCGGTCAGCCGGGCGGCTTCGCTCGGCGTGATCACCGCGTGCGCGACCACGCCGTTCTCCGAGCGTTCGACATGGTGGTCGAGGTCCACTCCGGTGGCGACCAGCGCGTCCAGCTCCGCAGTGCCGGCGAGCAGCACCTCCACGACGTTCGCCGGCTCACCGGCGACCGGGCCGGAATCGGCCGGTGCGGCGGCGTCCGGAGCGGTCGCCGAGGCCGGACTGACCAGCAGCACGACGGCCATGGCGGCGGCCAGCGCCGCCGGGACCGGGAGGCGGCGTCGCCACCGCGCGGGTAGGGATTTCGGCATGGTGATGTCTGCCCTTCTGGCTACTCGGCCTGATGGCCGTAGGAGATGGCCGAGGGGCACGCCCGGGGTACGCGGCTCCATCCGTTGGGTCGCGTGCGGTCGTTGCGGCAACCGAGCGCGCGACACGCTGAGAAAGGGGAAGGTGACGTCGTCCGGCTCCGTCGCCTCGACAGGACCCGCATCGCCAAATTGCGAGGCGTCGAACGAGGGTGACGGAGGCTCTCCGGTGACAGTTGGTGGACTGAGGCAATCCTCAGCTGTCACAGCGTCAACTGTCAATCCTCTGCCGGGCCCGTTGACTCTCGGGCGGAAGTCTCCACCGAACACGCCGAAGAGGTCGGGTAGGTGGGGCAGGTCCCGCGCCAAGCCTTCCTGAGGCCAGAAGGCGTCGACGGACCGCCTGCTGTCTCGGGTCAGGTCACCGCGGAGCGGACGCCGAGGCCGATGTGGACGGCGCCGGTGAGCCGGTCGAGGGTACGGCGGACGCGTGGGGTCGCAGCAGCCGTGCGGTTGCGCCGGTGACCGCGGCCCAGCCGGCCAGCCGGTGTGCAGCAGGGCGTGCGGTGGCGAGCACCAACGTGGGGACCCCAGCTCAACACCGGCCGAGTCTCGACCAGGACCGTCACTCGTCCGGTCCCGCGAGGAGCCCATGGCCCGGCCCATAACAGTAACGCACATCGATGTAGGCGGTCGCTCAAACCGCTTCTGATGGATAGAAATTGCCCTCTTGACGAGGCACTTCTGCCGCAGTCTAATTGATGATCATATCGGGAGGCCACGCGTGGGAGAGTTCCAGTTCGCCGTTCTGACGTGGCCGGGTTTCCTTATTTCGTCTCGACCAGCGCGTGTAGATCATGAGGCTGGGATGCAACAGGCCGCCCCGGTCCATTAGAGATATTGACCCATCGGGAAGGAGCCGGAGATGAGCATGAGGTTCACGAGTCGGCGGCAGTTCCTGCGGCGACTGGGAGGCACCCTTGCTGCCGGAGTAGGCATCGCGTTTTTTCCGGCCGGGTTCGCCTCGGCATCGTCCAAGACCGGTCCGACATCGACCCCTGGCCATACCGGCGGCGGGACGGCGTACCCGGAAGACCCCGGCTTTGTCGCCAGGAGTCCAGGGGAACTAGATGCCGCTAAAGCCAGTTGGGAAACGCCGGAATATGGTTATTATACCGGCCATAATCCTTCTACTCCTGGCACAGCGGTCAATTCCCCATGGCAGCTCGTCGCGGTAAACGCATCCACCGCCTACGCCCTGGGGTACCGCGGGCAGGGCGTCACGCTGGGCATGATGGATTCGGGCTACAGGGCTTCACACGAAGCATTTCAGACCGAGCTGATTGCTTCGGTGAGAGCAGAGGGTGTCTACGGCACGTCCGGCTTCGGGTATCGAAACGCAGCAACCCCGGCGAACCCGTTTACTGCGGGCGAGCCATTCACTCTGGCCGGTGATCAGGCGAGAACAAGTGACTACGGGCACGGGACCGGCATGCTTGGGGTCACCTCCGGCATCCGCGATGGTAAAGACCAGCACGGCATCGCCTTTGGATCGAAGATATATGTTGCCAAGACCGGCGGTTCCGATACCCAGTCCCACGGCCCCTTCCACGATTACGTGTACTGGCATACAGCCAATAAGGCCCTGGTCGACGCAGGTGCCCAGGTCATCAACAGCAGTTGGGGCTCTTACGTCCAGACTATCGACAGAACCCGCTTTGACGGCTTTGGAAACGACCTTGGAGTCAATGGCAACCTCGCCAACGCTTACGAACTGCGTGGCAAAGACAGCGCCAGCGCCACGGCAATGGCGACCATTATCCCCAACGAGTACCTGAAGGATCTGGAGTACCAGTATTTCCTCTTCAAGAAGAGCTACTCGGAAGGCGGCATTCAATACAATCCGAACTACCCCGGACTCTCGTTCATGGATGCCATCTGGGAGGCTATCAAGGACAGCGGCACCGTCAACGTAAGATCGGCCGGCAACAACGACTGGAGCAACCCGTATTTTCGCCCCGCGTACCCCTTCTTCAATCCCTTGGCGGAGAAGCAGTGGGTATCCGTCGGCGGGGTGCAACCGCCCACTGCGGCCAATCCCGAATACACAAAGCAGTTCGGGTATAACGAGGCGGGGCTCGCTAAATGGTGGACCGTGTCTACCCCTTCAAACAGCGTTCGGACCACGAACAGCGGTGGTGACACTAACTATTCAAACTCAAATGGCACGTCACCGGCAACGCCCGTTGCGACAGCGGTGATGGGGGTTCTGCTCTCCCGCTATCCGAACATGGACGCCAAGCAGGTGCGTGAGCTGATGTTCACCACGGCGAACAACAAGATGTCCGACGGCGTGAGATTCCTCGGCACCGGGCAAACCTCCCCCTCCGGGGCGTCCATCGCCTGGACCGCTCCCGACGGTCTTCCGGACCAACGCTGGGGCTGGGGCATTCCCGATCTGGCCAAGGGCATGTACGGACCCGGCCAACTCCTGAGCCCCATGACCTACAACATGGATAAAGCGCCCATGGACGTCTGGTCGAACGACATCAGCCAGATCGCGATCAAGGAAAGGGAAAGGGAAGATCTGGAGTGGCTGGCGGGCTACAAGAAGCAAGGCATTGCCTACGCCGGTGAATTCAGCCCCAACGTGCTGAACCCGGACGGCACGCTTAACGAACAGGCCTTCATGCTTCAGGGCATTTTGGCTGATCCTTACATCGAAGCTATCACTAACGGCCATCCTGAGTTGTACGACAAGATCACCTATGAAGACGCCGTCAAGTGGCGCAAGGAATGGATGGACGAGCGCGCGGCCTACATCCAGAACAACATCGACAACAGCCTCTACACGGCTTCTCTGACCAAGCAAGGCCCCGGGACGCTGATCATGACGGGCGACGACACCTACGAGGGCGGCACGACGGTTCAAGGCGGTAAGCTTTCGATCACCGGCTCGCACGCAAGCTCGATCGACGTCAAGGGCGGCACGCTCGGCGGCAGCGGTTTCGTGGCAGGCAGCATCGACGTCGACAGCGGCGTGCTGCAGCCCGGTCTGTCGTCCCGGGAAGCGGCGTCCGCGGCGTCCATCACCCTCACCGACGTCGCACCCGGCAACGTCCTGAACGTCGGCAGCGACGTGACCGTCAGCCGAGCGGGTCGCCTCGCCATCACCATCTCCGGGGACCACAACTACACGAGCGTGCGGGCCGCGGGTGACCTGGTGCTGGACGGCGAACTCGCCCTGGACATTCGCGCACCCCTCACTCCGGGCACGGTACTGACGATCATGAGCGGCGAGTCGATCAAGGGCAACTTCCGTTCCCTGCCGGAACGGCGGATCCTGAACGCGGGCCACCACATGTTCAGGGTGTCCTACCAGGACGGCGCTGTGACGCTGACCGTCGTACGGACGCTGCGCGGGGCAGGGTCCGGCGGCGTCTAGCCGCACGTGGCCTGGCCAGCCAGGCTCAGGTTCGCCTGAGCCTGGCCTCCGCCTCCGCCGCCCCTGAGCCGTCCCCGGCGGGTCCTGCGGGAAGGTGGGCTGCTGTCGTGGGGGCCGGTTCCGATGGGCCGGTCGTCGGCGCGACAACAGCGGAGCTTTCGACCGCGGCCGAACAACTGGGCCTTGGTGCGTCGACTAGCGGCCGGGACGAGGTGACAGTCCGGCCCGAGCCGGTCACCGGCCTCGTCCGCGTCCCCGCCGCCGGCATCGTGCAGGGCCACCACGTCCGGCCGCAAGCCCGTCGACGAGCACCGCCCGACAGCGTGGCCAGTCGGCGGGGAACGGCGTACGGGTACTCAGGGTGAGCATCCGCAGGTGGCAGCCTGCTGGGACATCCCGCCATCCTCTGCCCGATGCCGCACCCCGGCAACCGGAAAGCGCCGCCGTACCGGGCCCTGGTGCTATTCGCCCTTGGTCGGTGCGGGTGAGCGGCCGCGGTAGCCGATGGCACCCTCGCCCACCCGCTGGTAGGTGCCGACGAAGGCGTCGCCGGTGCCGGTGAACGCGACCGTCCCGGTGTTGCCGCGCCGATCCCGCCAGCTCGCCCTGGCCAATGGCAACGAGTCGGCGCCGATCGCGAAGGTGATCCCGTTCGAACGGTGCCAGCCGCCGCCCCATCCCTCCTCCGTCTGGAACCAGTGCTTCTCTACGCCGGCGTCGGGATGGTCAGCCCGCCACCGCCCGGCCAGCGAGCCGCGGAACTCGTGCGGCGACTCCGCGCCAGCCGGCCGACACCAGCCGTAGATGCCGTCCAGCTCGGCGGTGAAGGTGACCGCGTACTCCGCGCCGGAAGCGTCTGCCCAGGCGAGGTGTTCGAGCAGGCTCTGCTCGCCGCGGTCCACGTACGCGATGACTGCCGGGCCAGGCTGCCACGCGCCGCCCCTGGCCGGCAATCTGCGGGTCGAGTACCGGAGCACCGGTTCCTCGGCCTCACGGTGCTCGATGGCCCGCGCGGACCGGCCCCGGTCGAATACCGCGTCGATGGTGATCCGGTAGATCCAGAGCATGCTGCGGGCGTCGATGGCACTGGCCAGCCGGAGCTTGTTGACGCCCGGCCGCAGCCGCCCGGCGGGTACGGCGAAGTCCATCTGCTGGGGGAGGTCACCCCCGCCCGGGATGTGCCAGCCGTGCACCAGGCACCGATCGTTGACGGTGATGTCGAGCGGCGCGAACCCAACCGCATTGCCCAGCTTCGACACCAGCGCCACGATCCGCAGGGTGGCTTCGCCGTTGGCGTCCGCCGCCGGAACGTCGAACATCATCTCCATCGACCCGTCGGCGTCCAGCGTGAGATGCCCTCCGGTCGCGGTGCCGCGGTTGATGCTCAGGACGGCATTCGCGGTCGACGCCGGCTTCTGGGCGAAGGTCACATAGGTCGGTTGCATCGCGCGATGCTATCCGCCGGGCACAGGGCAGAGATTCGCCGCGCCACCGTGGTTGTACGCCGCGCTCGCCATGCCTCTGTTGTTCGTCGTCCTGGCGCTGGTGCGGCGGCGGCACCGACGTGCAGCAGCGTCTTACACAGTGGCCGGGTAGCCGTACTCCGCTGCCTTTTCGAGCAGGGCGGCCAGTTCGCCTTCGGGTTGAGCGCGCGGTTCAGGGAGTCGAAAGTGGCTCAGGGGGACCAGTCGGGTGCCGGGCAGTCCGTCTCCATATCAGGCATGGCGCGGTCGCGGCGGCCGCACCCGGCCGACGAGCGCACACATCACCGGATGCGGCTGCGTGATCGGATCGCTACCATGGGTCAGCAATCCAGAGGGAAGGGGTCGTACCTACGTGCGAAGTCCCGTCAACGGAACCGCACCGACGTCTGCGCCGGGCCGATCCGCGCCGCTGGTGGCCGACCGGCTGCGCAGGCTCGCCCAGCGGATGGTGCTGATCGCGGCCGCCGTCGGGGCCGGTTTCCTCGTGGCCGCCCTGTTTGAGGGGCCGGCCGCCGCCGACGGAATGCGCAGCGGGTCCGGTGACGAGCCTCATCGGCGGATCGGCGGGCTGGTCGAGCCGATCGCGCGGCTCACGGTCGCAGAGCGCCCCAGCCATGAGCGCCAGCACGCCGCGAGTGCCGACGACCGCCGTCACGATAGGCTCCGCGCACCGCTGGCAGGAACCATCGGTGGCATCGTCGCCCCCCGCGACGCGACATCCTCGACGGGGCCTCGACGGTCGATGGGCGCGTCGCCCGTGTCCGTGCCGCTGCCCCGGGTTGCCGCATCCGTCCCACCGGGCGCGGCGGAGCGGGAAAGGCTCCGGTCGGCCTCCGTAGCTCGCGCAGCTCAGCGTTCAGCTCACCGTGCCGACCTGTCGCGGCTGGCCGCTGATCCCCCGCGACGGCCAGCCACCGCCGCGCCCGATCCACCCACGGTGCACGGTCCGGTCGGTTCGCCCGCGGTGGGCCTGATCACCGCCCCACCGCCGTACGTCGTCGACATCGTGAGCACAGTGCCGCTCCGGCCCGTCGTCATGGCGCTCCTCCGTTCCGTCGACGCCGTTCTGCCACCCGCTCTCGGCGCGGTGACCGTCCCGGCGGCGACGCCTCCGTTGCCCGTTCCCCCAGCGCTCGGGCCGGCCGCCGTGCCGGTGACCGACCTGGCGCCCCTGCCGACAGCGCCCACGCCACCGGCGGATCCGGCGCTGGCTCCCGTACGCGCCGCAGCGCAGCCGACCCCGGCCGCGCCACCGCCGATGTCCGTCGTCGGCCCCGCGCGTCCCACGGCCTCGACGCGGCACCTCGCCGCACACCCGGACTCGGTGGCCGCGGGGGGTGAGCTTTCGAGCCGACCCGTCGCGCCGGCCGACCAGGAAGCCGCAGGTGTCGACAATGGATCGAGGCCCGGGCCGGGGCTGGCCCGGCCGGTGGATCGGCAGTCGCGTCTCGGTGCTGGGCCGCCCTGCGATCTTGTGCCGCTTCTGATCGCGAACCGAACGTTGTCTGCGATCACCCGCCCGGGCTGAGGCGGGTCGACCGACCCCGGTGGCCGGCCCGCGTGGCCTGTTCCACCCGCTGGCCGGTCGAACAGTGCCCGCGCCCATCCGCCGTGACGGCACCGCGGACCGATGCCTACCCGTCTGTAGCGCGCGACCGCCCTGACCAACCCGTGGACGTTCCGGGATCGGTGGCCGTCGTGACGCGTACCTGAGATCGGAGAAAACGTGGTGATCCACGTTGTCGTCGCCGAGGACATGGGTTTGCTCCGCGGGGCGCTCTGCGCCGCGCTGTCACGTGAGGAGGACATGGAGGTGGTCGCCGACGTCGAGGGTGTCGACGAGCTGTTGACGGTGGTCCGGCGCTGCCGACCGCAGGTGGTGGTGCTGGCACTGACACCGGAACTGCCCGACCCGGTGGAGGTGGTCGCCCGGATCGACACCGAGGCGCCGCACGCCGCCGTGCTGGCGATGAGCCCTCGGTGGAGCCCAGCCCTGGTGGAGGCGGCGCTGAAAGCCGGCGCGCGCGGCCTGGTCGGAAAGGACAGCTCACTGGCGGAGCTGGTACGGGCGATCCGCGCGCTCGCGGCCGGGGATCGGGCGATCGACCCGGCCGCCGCGGTGGCGGTGCTGAGTCCCCCGGAGATGCCGTTGACGCCTCGGGAGATGGACGTGCTGCGGATGGCGGCCGAGGGTCTGCCCCTGAAGGAGATCGCCGTCCGCCTCTACCTGGCACATGGGACGGTGCGCAACCATCTATCGGTGATCCTACGCAAGACCGGGGCTCGCAACCGGTTGGAGGCGGTGTCACGCGCGCGGCGTAACGGCTGGCTGTAGCCGTCGGGGGCGGGCCCGGTGCAGATGTTCGGACCCGTCCCCGTCACCATGCGGAACCGCCGGAGGCGTGTTTGAATGTTGACGTTGTGTGATCACCATCGGAGTGCGGGAAGGTTCATCGTGATCCGTACCCTGCTCGCCTTGGACGGTGCTCTGGTTCTTGGTGCGCTGTCGTTCGTCCTCGCCGCCGAGGAGGACATCCGTGTCGTGGCGGAGGTGGATCGCGGCGACGCGGTCTCCGCAGCCGTCCGCGCCCAACGCCCCGACGTGGTGGTGGCCGACCTCGATGTCGTCGAGGGAGTCGATCCCGTCCGCCTCGGCCTGTGCCCCGTTCTGGTGCTGGCCCACCCGTGTCGGGCCCGGCGACTGCGAGGCATGTTCTGCCCGACCAGGACGTTCGGCATCCTGCGCAGTGACGCCGCACCCCAGCGGGTCATCGACGGGATCCGCCGGCTCGCCCGCCGGGAGCCCGTGCTCGACGCGGATCTCGTCGTCGCGGCGCTGCGCTCGGACGGCCCACTGACCAGCCGCGAGACGGAGGTGTTGAGGCTGACAGCGGCGGGGGCACCGGTCGCGGAGGTCGCGGTGTCGCTCGGGCTCACCCGTGGCACCGTCCGCAACCATCTCGGTCGGATCGCCCGCAAGGTGGGCGCGCGTACCCGGGTGGAGGCTGTGCGGAAGGCAGGTGAGGCGGGCTGGATCTGACCGGCACGGTCGGCGCGGGGTTCAGCCCTGCCGCGCCGACGCCGCCCGGGACGGCACCGCCGAGTCGTCCCAGCAGCCGACGAGCACCCGGTAGGTGGCCGAGCGGGCCATCAACTGTTCGTGTGTCCCCACCACGGGCTCGTCGCCGTCGAGGACCAGCACCCGACCGGCCCGCAGCGCGGAGCTGATCCGGTGTGCGATCACCACGAGGCTGCCGGCCCGCCGGGCGAAGGCGGCCTCGACCGTCGCCTCCAGCGCCGGGTCCAGGTGACAGGTCGCCTCGTCGAGGACCACCAGCGGGGCGGGTGCCAGCCAGGCCCGGACCGCCGCGATGAGCTGCCGCTCGCCGGCGGAGAGCAGGGCCGGCGCGACCGGCGTGCGCAGGCCACCCAGGCGGGTCGCCAGGGGACGCGCACCGAGCGCGTCGAGGGCGACCTCCAACGTGTGGTCGTCGGCGTCCGGCCGGAGGTAGCGGAGGTTGTCGGCGAGACTGCCGGTGAAGACGTAGGCCTCCTGAGGCACCAGCACCCGCATCCGGGCGAGAACGGCCGGCTCGATCTCGGCGACCGCCGCGCCGGCCAGGTGGACCGTGCCTGCCTGCGGCGGCACCAGACCGGCCATCAGGGCGGCCAGTGTCGACTTGCCCGAACCGCTCGGGCCCACCACGGCGACATGGTCCCGGTCGGCCAGTGTCAGCGAGAAGTTCTGCAGGACGGGCTGGGCGCGCGGGCCGTAGCCGAAGGTCAATCCCCGGACCTCGACGGCTGGCGGGCGGCCGGCAGGACCGATGGGCGGTTGGCAGCGGGGCGTCCGGGCGGCGGGGGCCGACGGGCGCTGGTCGTCGGAGACCGGATAGGTGCGCAGGATGTTCTCCAGGGTGACCGCGTAGCGCAGCCCGCCGCCGCCGAGGCCCTGCACCAGGGCGTGCAGGGCGGGTTGCAGCCCGGTGGAGACGTAGATCAGCGCGCCCAGCACCGCGCCGGCGGTGAGACCGCGCTGGACCAGCCACGGGGCGGTCACCATCAGCACCAGCAGCGGCAGCCAGCCGCCGATGCCGAGGCTGAGGCTGCGGATCGCCGCCATCCGGGCGAGCATGCGTTCGGCGGCGGCCTGCGCCGACACCCAGCGTTCGACCTCGGCCGTCACGCGTGTCTGGGCGCCGCAGGCCAGCACGTCGCGGTGAGCGGCCAGCGCGGCCGCCGCCGACTGGCCGAGCTGCTCACCGGCCCGTACGTACGCGCGCTGGTGGGTGACCATGGCCGGCAGCGCGGCGAGGAACACCACCAGGCCGGCGACCAGCGGCGCGGCGGCCAGCGCCGCCACCACCGGCGCCAGGGCGAGCAGGCCGAGCAGGGCCGCGCCAGCGGAGAAGAAGAAACCGCGGGTCACCATCAGCAGACCGGCGAAGGTGTCGCGGACGATCTCCATCTGGTGGGTCAGCCGGGTCACGGCCGCGCTGTCCGGGCTACCACCCGCCCGGGTGGCGTCGCGTAGCGCACCCCGGACCACCTGAGCGGCCACATCGTCACGGAACGGCTCCACCACGGCGCCGAGGCTCCGGTACGTCCGACCGGTGGCCGCCGCGCCGACCAGCACGGCCACGGCGAGGACCCCCAACCAGGCCAGGCCGTTGAGGAGACGTCCGGCCAGAAAACCCTCGTCGACGGCGCGGGCGACCAGATTGCCGGCGAGCAGCGCGGGCAGCGACTCGACTAGCGACCAGCCGCCAAGCCCGGCGAGCTCCCGCCGGCGGGCCCGCAGCGCCCGCCAGGTCACCCGCCGTACGCCGGGACGGCTCACGATCCACCGCCGGCCGGCTGGAAGACAGCACGGTAGTCCGGGTCGGCCCAGAGTTGCCGGTGCGGCGCAAAGCCGCGCAGCCGACCAGCGTCCAGCCAGGCAACGAGGTCGGCCGCCGCGGCCGCCGCGGTCCGGTGGGTGACCACCAGTCGGGTACGCTCGCCGGCCCGCCCGACCACCGCCTCAGTGATCCGGTGTTCGGTCGCGGTGTCGAGGCTGGACGTCGCGTCGTCCAGGATGAGCAGCCGCTCGGCGGCGAACGCTCGGGCCAGGCCGAGGCGTTGGGTCTCGCCCCCGGAGAGCGGTGTGTCCACCAGCGGGGTGCGGTAACCGTCGGGCAGACGGTCGATCACGTCGGCGACCGCCGCCATCCGGGCCGCTCGCAGAACCGCCGGGGTGGCCGGGCTCCGATCGGCCGGCGGTGCCGCCGAGTCGATCGGCAGCGCCAAGCCGATCGCGTCGTGGACGGTCGCGCCGATCAGCACCGGCCGGTCGAAGGCGTAGCCGACGGCCCGGCGCAGCGCCGCCGCGTCGAGGTCCCGCAGCGACACACCGTCCAGTCGCACCTCACCGCCGTCGGGGTCGTACAGCCGTCCCGCCACGGCCGCCAGGGTCGACTTGCCGGCACCGGACGCTCCGACGACGGCCACGGTGGCGCCGGCCGGCACGTCCAGGTCGATGCCGTCCAGGATGGGCCGGCCTTCGTCGGCGTGCACGTACACCCCACGCAGTCGCAGGGCACCGCCGCCAGGTGGAAGAGGCCGATCGCCGGCCGGCGTGGCGGGCTGTGTCAGCAGCTCGGCGACCCGGTGTGCTCCCGCGCGGCTGCGGACCAGATGGTTCAGGGTGGCGAGCACCGCACCGAGCCCGGCGCCCATGGCCGCGTACCGGACCGCGGTGACGAGTTGCCCCGGCGTGAGCCAGCCTGTGGTCAGGGCGTACCCGCCGACCGCGATGACGCTCAGGTTCAGCAGCGGCGCCACGGCCGAGGTGCGCGAACCTGCCCGGGCCAGCAGCTCCCAGGCGCGCCGGCCGTGCAGGTCCAGCTCCGGCAGGGCCGCTAGCACCCGGTCCTCCTCGCGATGGGTGGTGCCGGCGGCGGCGATGGTCCGGGCACCGGTGAGCGACTCCAGCAGTCGGCCGGCGATGGTGCCGAGCACCCGTTGGTACCCGGCGGTCGCGGCCGAGGCGTCGGCCACGAAGGCGCGCATGAGGACGGCGAGCAGGGCAAGGCCGACGAGCATGGTGACGCCGAGGACCGGTTCCATGATGGTGAGCGCGACGACGCTGCCCAGCGGCGGGAGCACCGCCACGATGGCCAGGACCACGGCGTTGCCGGCCTGTCCCGCGTCGGCGGCCTGGCCGACCAACCGGCCGACGAGATCACCCACCGGGTGCCGACGGGTGGCGCGGACGTCCAGGGCGAACAGGTGACGCAGCAGGTGCCGGCGCAGCCGGGCGGTGGCGCGCGCCGCACCGAACCCGCTGGCCAGGTCGGTGAGGGTGTCGACGCAGATGAGGACGATGACCAGGGCGCAGGCGGACACCGCCCACCAGGCGGAGCCGCCGGTGAGGGCGGCGTCGACGGCGCGGCCGAGGGCCGCGGGTAGCAACAGTTCGGCGGCCGCGCCGAGCAGCGCGACCGCAGCGAGTCCGGCGGTCCAGCCGCCGCCCGCCAGGACCGTCTGCCGCAGCAGCCTGTCCCCCACGGCGAACGTCGGCATCGGTCCTCCCGTTGGTACGCGTTGCCCTGGGTGGGCACGTCTACCCACCCAGGGCCCACGTGTACGTGGATCAGTTGCAGGTCGTGACGGAGAGCGAGCTGTCGCCGCAGAGCAGCAGGCTCGCCCGGCTACCGCCACCCGTGCGGTCGGCCGGAGCCATCTCCAGGCCCTGGAGGTCCAGAAGTGCCATGTCGTTCACCTCCCTTCCATCCGTTCGCCGATCAGGTCGCCCCCGCTGTCGCGAGGGAGTCTGTTCGCGCCCGGCAGGGGCGCGAGGAAGGGCAGCATCGGCGGCTGGTCCTGCTGCGCGCTGGCCAGCGCGTACAGCACGCCGGCGGTGCCGGTGCCGAAGTCCATGGAGAGCCGCAGCAACTGCTCGCCGGGGAATGCGGTCCCGTCCCGGTACGGCAGCGCGTGCCAGGTCAGCCGATCCAGCTGCGAGCGGAGTTCGCGGCGGTCGGCGTCGTCCGTCGAGGCGGCGAGGTAGGCGATGATGCCGGCCCGGCCGGCGAAGAGTCCGGACTGTGCGTAGAACGGTGAACGCGCCGCGCGGCGGACCCCCTCGCTCGCCTCGGCGAACCGGTCGTCGGCCCGGTGGCGCAGGTACTGGTCGAGGACCAGCCCGATACCGACACTGCCGTGCGCCAGGTAGGGCATGGTGCGCCAGCCCTCATTGACCTCCAGGGCACCGTCGGGGCGCAGCACACACCGGCGCAGATCCTGGCGCAATGCCGTGGCGGCGTGCCCCAACAGCTCGTCGTCGCCGCTGAGCTCGTAGAGCCGCAACAGCATCAGCGCCGGTCCCGTCCGGCCACGCAGCAGCCCGGCGTACGGGTTACGTCCGCCGCTGACGTCCGGGCCCGGGTCGTCGGCCAGTTGCCCGATCACCCGCTCGGCGGCCCGCCACGCGGCGTCACGCAACGACACCTCCCCGGTACGCGCGGCCATCTCGGCCAGGTTGAGCGCGATCCCGGACAGTCCGCTCGCCAGGCTGTGGTCGAGCCCGTCCACGGGTTCCCGCAGGCAGATGTCGAGAACGTCCAGCGCGTCCTGCCGGCGTCCGAGGTGAACGAGCGCGTAGGCGACGCCATGCAGCCCGTCGTAGAACCCGCAGCGGGTGCCGGACGGGGGCGCTGTCGCCCGCCGCACCAGCCAGTCTTCGTGCTCGGGCCACCGCCCGGCACCGCTCTTGTCGAGCGCGTACAGCACTCCCGCCGCCCCGTGGGCGAGGTTGAGGCCGCCGCTGCGGAACTGCTCGATGTCACCGGGAAAGAGCCGGTCGTCGCGCTCGGGAGTGGCGCTGGCCACGATCGCCGTCGTCAGCCGGTCCCGCATGGTGCGCCAGTCATCCGCGGCAAGAGCCCCTCGCGGGTCCGCGGTGACCCGCGGGTCACCGGTGATCTCCTCGACCGCCGGATCGAGGAAGGACCTCGGCACCGGGAAGTTCGCGGCGATGATGTCGGCCAGGTGAGTCACCTTCGCCGGGGCGAGCCGGACCAGCTGGGTCAGTGGCAGGAACAACGCCAACCGCAGGCACGCCAGGGCGTACCGGTCGACCGCCGGCCCGGTCCGGTCCCTCGGTGCCGCGAAGCCCTGGTTGCGCAGCCCGGGTCGACGGTGCCCGGCGATCGGGGCGGCCACCTCGAAGTCGACCAGGGCGACCCGGTCGTCCGGCCGGATCATGATGTTGAACAGGTGCAGGTCCCCGTAGACCAGGCCGCGCTCGTGGATCGCCGCCACGACGGATTCGACCTGCTCGTAGATCTTGCGAGCCCATCGGGCGTACGCCGCCCGGTCACCGTCCGTCGCGTCGGCGTCGATCAGCGGGTACCGGTCGACCAGCACCTTGTTCAGCGGTCGGCCCTCGATGAACTCGAGCGCGAGGAACCGGTGCTCGCCGAGGACGAACTCGTCGTGCACCCGCGGCACCTGCGGCAGGTCGGCGAGTTGCCGCAGGGCCTCCGCCTCGCGGGCCAGCCGGGCGACGGCGTCGGTGCCGTCGGCGTCCAGGCCGGCGTGCGGTCGGGCCTCCTTCAGCACCACCTCGGTGTCGGTACGCAGGTCCCTGCCCACGTACAGCCCGCCGCCGTTCGAAAAGTGGATCACCCGCTCGATCCGGTACGGCACCTGGTCCGTGCTGGTTCCGCTACGGGCGGCCAGGTGCGGACCGAGGAAGTCGGGCAGGGTGATCCAGGACGGTACGTGAAAGACGGGCTCACGGCGGTCCGGCACCAGCGTGCCGGTATCGTCCTCGATCGCCGGTACCAACTGGCCGTCGGGAGAGTGGCAGTAGCGGGCGGCGAAGCCGCCGTAGCGCACGTAGACCGGGCCGGCGCCGTAGCGGAGATCACTGAGAATGTACGGCCCGGGCTCGCCGGTGAGCAGTTCGTCGAGCTCCTTGCAGGCCAGCTCCAACTCCGCGTTGTCGCGGGGATAGACCGTGATGAACTTGCCGCTGGCGGCCCGGGCGGCGTACTTGGAATTGCGCAGCAGCAGCGTGCGCGGCCCGCGCAGGAACTTGAAGGACAGGCCACGGGGGACGCAGTAGTTCCAGACCGAGTCCAGCACCCGCTCGGCGTTCGTCAGACCCGCCGACACATGAATCTTCCAGCCCTGCTGCGGCAGCGAGCCGTCGTCGGGCGCGTAGATCAGCCAGTCGTCGAGCGGCTCGCGCCGCCAGCCGGTCGGCATCGGCCGTTCGGCGGCCGGGAAGACGGGCTGTGCGACGGCGCTGCCGAGCGAGTCGTAGAACAGCCGATCTGCGGCGCAGTAGCTGTCGTAGCGTTCGTCCACCGTCCCGCCGCCCCTCGAACTCGGCCGGCTGTTGTTCCGGCGTCGAATCGAGTCTCATCGACAGCACGTGGCAGGCTCCAGTGCGCTTAGTCACCACGTTCGATGCGGGGCGCACAGGTACTCATGACAATAGTCAGGTCCACACGGCCGCAGTCAGGTCGTGTCGGCGGAGCGGCACCGCCGTCAGAACGTGGTCGCGCCGACAGGGAACGGAACAGACCACCCTGTGCTCGCCTTCCCCACTGCCCGGCGTGTCCGCTTCGCCGTCCTGCTCGTCTCACCCACCATCTGCGCCGCAACCTGGGCCGGCCAGGGCAACGCAGAGGACGGCGCGGTTCATGCCGTCCGCCCTACCTGGCGCCGGCCGGACCGCCCGACGCACATCTCCGCCCCGTGCCAACGCGTCGTGGTCGACCACCGCCACATCGAGCCCGGCAGCACGTGCGGCCTGTGTCTCCGCCGCGAAGTGCTCGTCCGGGTGGCGCGGCCGTAGAGGGGTTCGCGGGAACCAACAGGATCACACTTACATCCTGCCCCACGCGGCCCTTCGACCTCGAACTGTTATCCCGACCGCCGCCCGGTTCGCGGCAGATTCGCGGACCGTGCTGGCCGAGGCACGGTTCCTGACGGGGTCAGTTCGGGCCTCGCTGGTTGACGACCGGAAAGGCCCGCCGCACTTCCGCCAGGAACTCGGTCCGCCGAGCAGCGTAGGTGGTGACCGCCGCCCATAGCGCCTCCAACGCAGCCTGCAGCGGATCCGACTCGCCAGCGGCCATGAGTGCCGGCAGTGCCATCGCGACCGGGTCCACCGGGGCGTCGAGAACTGTGCGGAGCGGATCACCCGCGCCCCGACCCGTCGGGCGCAGCGAGACCAAGGAGAACGTGACGGCCGGCTCGCCCCGGATGCGCGTCAGCAGCGCTGCCGTGTCAGCGAATTCGGCGGGTAGCGGCACGCCCCGATCCAGCGCCGTCCACGCCGGCGTCATCCAGTCGAGGTCCGCAATGCCGGCGACGGTGAACGCTTGCCGCGCTGCCCAGATCGCGATCTGCCGCTGAATGACGACGTCGGCCCCGGCCACCCCGTCGACCAGGTCTCGGTCCAGCAAGGCGATGCCATAAATGTTGCCGCCGACCCGCCGGAGCCGCTCACTCGGAGGGCGCCCGCCCCAGCGCCGCAGCTCATCCCGCCTTCGGTACTCCTGGTCGCGACGTTCCCGCTCCAACCGCTTGAGCATCTCAGCCTCGGCCTGCTCCCACAGTGTCGGCGGGGACGGCAACGCGCAGGCCCAGGCGTGCCAGTAGGCGGCGGCGTCGCTGGTCTGGCGCAGGATCGCGTCGGTGCGCGTCACGCCGTCACTCGGGCCGCCGCCCGTTATGCCCTCCGGCCACAAGCACAGCAGGTAGCGGTCCGGCCGTCGATCCATGTAGGTGTTGTCGCCGTCGTCAAGCTCGTCAGGGTCGAGCCCGCCGAACGGGTCATGCCCCTCGTCCATGGCGGTGGCGCAGTACCGCACGCGGTAGACCGGCAGCCGGCCGGTGTCCTGCCCTTCGTGGGTCAGCGGTAGCCGGGCGAGCGACCCGTCGCCCCACGGAACCAGGTCGACCACCGCAGCCCTCGGCAGAAACGACACCTCCACCACCTCCTCCCACTCTTCCGCTGCGGCCGACGGCTCAACGTCGTGCAACTCAATCGTGAACCGGACCCGCCCAGAGTGCGTGCCAGTCATCAGGAACAGCGCGCCCGGCTGACCGCCCCCGCAGAGGCCGTTCGCTTGCCCAGCGAACGCGCCGCCCATGTCTGGCAACTCGCGACTCGTCACGTAGATTTGCCCGTAAGCGACCGGAGCCTCGCCGTCGAAGAGAACGCGCATTGGCCGATCCTGTCATCGACCGGCGGGCGCCCGCTGTCCCCACGATGCGGCGCATCGGCGACTATTCGAATCGACCGCCGCCGGGCGCCCAGTCCACCGCAGATTCACCGCATCCGCTCATCGGCAAAGCCGCGAGCGCTGTCTACGTCCCGGAGGCCATGTACGCGGCCAGGATGTAGTTGGGGTGCCGGTCGAGATTCTTGCGGGCCCGGTCGTAGCGCAGGCCCCACCGGAATGGGGAGCAGGAACAACCGGCGACGTATACGAACTCCCCCCACCAAGGCTTGGACGCACTAACCTCGGAGGCCGGCCTGCCCAACGTGCGGCGCCGGTACCGCACGTCACTGATTCAGGGATGGCAGCACCGTTCGAGCCGGGCCAGGCTCCGGGGAGCCCGCTCATCGTGAGCGGGCTCCCGAAACGGCTCAACCGAGGCCTAAGAGTTCAGCTGCAGTCGCGTGGATCGCGGCAGATCCGTACACGTGATCATGGGCTAATGGAAGACATGCCTATGGTCTGACTGACGCAGGCCGGTCATGGTGTCGGCCCGGCCGATGCCGTTCGCCTTGTCGGCGCTATCGTGCAGCGCATGGTCGTTACCGGTTGGCTCGACGACACCCGGACCTCATACGACACGGTGGCGGCCAGCTACGCCGACCTGTTGCGTGACGCTCTCGCCGGCGAACCGTTCCAGCGGGGCATCCTTGCGCTGTTCGCCGAGCTAGTGCGGGCCCAAGGGAACGGGGCGGTCGCCGACGTCGGCTGCGGCCCGGGCCGGCTCACCGGTTATCTCCACGGCCTCGGCCTGGACGCGTTCGGTGTCGACCTGTCACCGGCGATGATCGAGATGGCCCGGCGCGACCATCCCAGCCTGCGTTTCGAGGTGGGCTCCATGACTCGCCTCGACCTGCCCGACGGTTGTCTGACCGGCCTGCTCGCCTGGTTCTCCCTGATCCACGTCCCCGACGACGAGGTACCGAGGGTCCTGTCCGAGTTCCGCCGGGTACTGCGGCCGGGCGGGGTCGTGCTGCTCGGATTCCACGCCGGCAACGGCAGTCGACTCAAGACCGAGGGCTACGGCGGTCACCCGATGCACGTCTACGTGCACCGCCGCCCGCCGAACCGGATCGCGGCCTGGCTGGAGGCTGCCGGCTTCACCGTCGAGGCCGAGATGATCCACCGGCCAGCGCCGAACGTCGAGGGCGGGTTCGTCTTCGCCCACTGCTGAAGTAGGCGGCGGCATCCGAACCCGCGGATGCAGACGGGCCCGACGGCTCGTCTGCCCACCCTCGCGAGGGCTTGCACTGCCCAGGTTTGAAAAGCGGTGGCCTGGGTTCGTTGATCTAAGCGTCGAGGGGCAGGGCCCCAGCCTTCGACATGCGGGTCGCGCGTACCGCCGGGCCGTCTGCCCTCGCGCCGCCGGCGGTGGTAACGCAGGGCCGTTTCCGCCTCTGACAGAGGAAGTGTGGGCGCAGGTTACCCGGCCGGTCGGACTCACCTTCTGCCTGACCATGGTGCTCACGGGCGTTAATGTGTCCCATGATCGTGTGGCTCAACGGCACCCACGGCGTGGGCAAGACGACAACCAGTGCGCTCATACAGCAACTGATCCCAGATTCACGCGTGTTCGACGCCGAGAAGGTCGGCGAGATGCTCATGGACATCACGCCAGGGCTGCCCGCGACCGACAACTTCCAGCACTGGCCGCCGTGGCGCCAACTCGTCGTCGAGACCGCCCGCCACGTGCTCGACTACACCGGCGGCACTCTGGTGATACCCATGACCGTCCTGGTCGAGCAGTACTGGCGCGAAATCAGCACGGGCCTCGCCCACCATTCCATCCCGGTAAGGCACTTCGTCCTCCACGCCGACGACGACACCCTCCGCTGGCGGATCGAGAGGGAACACCCCGTCCCCTCCCCGTTCCGCCTCAGGTACCTTGAGCCCTACGCCGAGGCGGCCCGCACCTGGCTACATGCCGAGGCCGAAGTCATCGACTCCACGCATCTCACGCCCGCCCAGGCCGCCCTGCAGATCGCCCTCCGAGCTACCGAAGGAAGCCCGGGCTCTGTTCCGCCGAGACCTGAAGACGGCCACGGACGGCTGTTGTAGGGGCTACAGCCCATCGAACTCGCAACACTCGAGGACGCAAGGCGAGTCGCGCGTGTTCAGCGGCATGAGCGTGTACCCGGTCTTGCGGCCAGCGCTGCCCGGATCGCGGCTACAGGGTTGCTTCGGGTGGCCGGGTAAGACCACGCAAGCGAGAAGCGATCTACTGCAGGTCGAACATGATCTGCTCCACGAACCCCGGCGTGGCATGCTTTCGCAGTGCAGGCTGAGGATCTAGTCCGAGCCCGGATCCGTGAAGTGCTCGCCGTTCCCGGCGTCGATGGGCTCGTCGCCGCCTACTTCAGCTCCGACGGGCCGTTCGCCGGTATGTCATTCGACCTGGTCGGCGAGAACCCGCCTGATGTCCTGCTCTGGACGACCTGCTCGCAACCAGTTGCTGAATATCTCCTGGCGCCCGCTCGCTATCCGGGCACTCCTCGCTGACGGCAACCACGTCAGCGCGGCGCTCGCCGCGATCAACGCCGACCTAGATCTATGGAACGCCGGTCCTGAAGACCGACAGCCAGCGGCGGTGCCTCGACGGCCTGCCTGGAGTCGGCCCGGTGATGCGAGCAAGCTCCTTGCCCGCAAGCGGCCCCGGCTTGTGCCCGTCCATGACGAAATCGTGCTTCGTGTGCTCGCTCCTCCGAAGGAGCAGCTGTAGGTGATGCTGGCGGCCGCGATCGGGGGACGGTCCGGCGAGCCAAGGGTTCGAGAGAGGCATGCGCCAGTTTCCCAGAGGCTCCGGTCCGTGCGCTCAGCGGCCGATGACACGCAGCGACTGACAACCTGTCATCGACAGATCCGGTCGTTCAGCGACCGGTGAGCGGGCGCGCTGATCGCGGCTACATGACAGCGCTTCCCGTTTTGGTCTGCGCGGCCGATGGGGCTTGCGTCTCGGGCCGGTGGGGCCGAGGTTGGGCGAGTCCTACGAAGGTGTGGTGGGTCTTGGGCCGACGGTGGGGATCGATGGAAGTCGGCGCAACGCCCGGATGGCTGCTACGGCGACCGGTACGCCCACCGCCAGGACGGCGATTGCCTGCACGGAAGCGATCGTGGCGAGGGTTGCGTGCTGTGCCTGGTCGCTGTAATCGAGCAGGGTTGCGGTTCGCAGGGCGAGCGTGGCGACGGCGAGCAGGGTGAGCGCCAGCGACCACGGCAGCGTGCGAGGACGACGACGCGATACTCGAACGGCCAGGTGTATCACCATGGCAGCAGTAACCGCCGCGCAGGACAGGCCCGGCCAGTCGACGAGCCTCAGCGCCGGTGTGGTCGCCTGGATGGTGAACAGCGGCACGGGAACGAGGAGGATGCCGACCGGCAGCGCGAGGAGCCAGGGGCGGCGCGGCACCGGTGGGGCGCCGTGGTGAAAGGCCGCCATGGCGAGTAGCAAGACGACGTCGATGAGCAGCATCGCCCAGGGCGACACGGACAGCGGTATATCACCGGCTTGTTGCACGGCGGTGGTGATGGCGGGAGGCACGACGGCGAGCAGGGCGACTCCCTGGGCCACGCGTCGGTGTCCGAGGACGAGCGCAATGTAGGCCGGTAACCAGGCGTAGCCGGCCAGGTCCCAGGCGGTGTGCAAGATGCTCTCCGGCGGGATGAGTGCCCATTCGGGTGCAAGAGCCGGCAACCAGGCGATCTTCCCGGAGAGCCACAGTGTGACGGCGATGCTGGCGGTGACCATGACGGCGTGGGTCAGCATCGCCATCAGGGTCGCCAGTCGCACGGCTTGCCCCCAGGCGTACGAGCGGGGTGGCGCGTCCGCCCCGCCGAGACGCAACCGCACGGCGAGGGACACGATGCTGGCGACCTCGGACAGGCTCGGCCGGCCGTAGTCCGCGACATACGCGGTGGTCTCGGAGTCGCCGGTGTCCATGCTGTCCAGGAAGGCGGCGACCATGTCGTCTTCCCATTCCTGCCGGTATGCGGCGGGCAGCAGCCGAAGAACGAACCGGTAGCGCTCCTCAAGCCGGCTCACGACGGAGTCCCCGTGATCGGGTTCCGCCGCTCGCGCAACCGGATCGAGGCGAGGCGCGCGTTGGCGGTCAGCCGTTGAGCCTCTGCGTCGAGGGCGTCGCGGCCTTGTTCGGTCAACCGGTAGTACCGGCGTAACCGTCCTTGCCAAGCCTCTTCGCGGTCCAGTTCGACCAGGCCATCACCGACGAGTCGGTCCAAGACCCCGTACAGGGAGCCGATCTTCAGCTGCACGCGGCCCCGCGACAGTTCCGCCACCTCCGCGACGATCCCGTAGCCGTGGCGTGGAGCGTCGAGCAGCGCGGTGAGGATGAAGAAGGCTGGTTCGGTCATCGCCCGAGGACTCATCCACCTAATATAGTGGAAGACAAGATATGTTGTGTGCCGGAGGCCAAGCTGGCGCCGGCGGGTTCACCGCGCCCCGGCATGCGCGGGGCCCACGACAAGAAGGAGTGATCATGGGCGACGGTGACGCGGCGGACGCCGGAGACCTGGGCGGGCCGGATTTCGCTCCTGCGATACCGGCGGTGGAGAGCAGCGTCGTCGGCGCCCCGCCCACCAACGGGGCGGCCATCGTTCTTGGTCCCGGATACAGCGGTCAGGTCATACTGCCCCGGACCCCGCAATGGGTTCGGCCGCTGCCCCCAGTCGCAAGCAGTGACCTTGGCGGCGGAGCTGGAGAGGATTCACGGGCAGCGCCGACGATCATCCGTAACGGGGCCGGAAGCTAGCGAACGACCGCGTCGGCACGTCCGGACGTCGCAGACCGGTGCCGACGTCACCTTCGGTGACGAGCGCTTCGCGGCAGATCCGGTAACCCTCCGCGCGACGATTGCGTGGAGCCGAATGTCCCGCTGAGCTAACCGCACTGAGCGTGACAGAAGGGTCGAGCGGCCGACGCGGCCCGAGACGCAGACGGCTACGCGGTTATCGGCAGCGCTTGAGGGCCTGGCGATGGACCACTTCGACGTGGTCCGGCAGTTAAGCAAGGGCGTCGGCCTTACTGCGCACGCGACGTCTGCCGACCACCTTGCGTCTATGCGGCCCTCTGGTGCCGGCCCGACTGACCTTCACTTGGCAGCCGAGTGCGGCAGAAGCCGGATCCCCACTATGCGACGCCGGGGGTGGGGACACCGGTCCGAACCGCCTCGATGAAGCCATCAGGTGGCAGGTAGCTATGCTCTTCAACGTAGTGGCCGATCAGCGCCGGTGCAGGGAAGTTCGTCCCGTCCACTCCGGTGAGCCAGATCTCGCCGTTCCCGTGCGCAACATCGGGAGCGTTGAATGCCGTGGTGATCACTATGGAAGCGGTCATCGAGGTTCCCGCGGTCACCGGCGGATCGCCGTGGCCGGTGGCAGCGATGGCGCCCGGTTCGTGGTTGGTGCTCAACGCCGGCTGTGCCGATGACCGGGTCGGGCTGTTCGTGACGGCGCTCGCGGGTCGGCTTGATGTTCAGCCTCCTGGCGGCCGCGATGAGGTCGTGAACGCGCTGCTGGCTGAGGACTTTCTCATTGCCGCCGGCGGCCTACAGGTCCGCGACAGCACCATTGGGACGGTGGTGACGCCGGGCTGCTGTGCCGGGCTGGAGGACTGGCGCGACTGGGCGCAGGTGTTGATCGGCGACTCGCCGTGGCTGGGACATGACCCAGGTCCCGAGGTCGAGATCGTCGGCGACGGTCTGCGGGTGTGGCAGGACGGCGGCCCGAACCTTAATCGCGGCCGGTGGGCCGGCATCCACGTCGACCTGCCACACCGTGCGTTACCCGGTCTGCTGAGCGGCGTGCAGCGGGACTTGGTCGGCTTCCTCGACGCCCTCACCGGATGGGCCACGCGGGTCGGACTGCAGCAGCGCGGGACCGCTCTAGGTAAAGCGATCGACAAGAACTTCGCGATCACGGCGCCGTTGGACGTACAGCCCTTCCGCTAGCGCTGTCATCGGCAAAATCACTCGACCAGCGGCCGATCAGGATCGGTGACCTTGGCGCCTCAGCGGGCAAGTGCGCGACGTCAGGTGGCCCCAAGCAGGGCCCACCGGTTGCCGGCGATGTCGAGGAAGACCGCGACCCGGCCGTAGGGCTCGGTTCGTGGCGCTCGCTCGCTGACCAATTCGCCAACCTCTGGGAGGTCACACCGCACCGCATGACCGCATCACCACAGGCCAAAGCCCTCGTCTCTCTCCGACGTCGGTGAGCACTTCGGGCGCAGAGACCACTTCGCCAACCTGCACCCAATCTGCTCCCAGTTGCAAGGCCGAGCCAACTATCGGCTCCTTACCGTCTTGACCTGTCCACACTCCCCCACCAGGCGACATAGAGCGTTGTCAACTGCATCGCAAATCGCGGAGCACTCCGCGGGAAACAGGACGCTGCACCCACTCCGAGCTGCGGAAACGTGGAGCCGCAGGTGAGGGTGGGTGCAGTTGAGGGCCGTTCGACACCCGTTGGACGCAGTTCGGTGCCGTTCACGCCACCCCGTTGCTCCCCACCGGCTCCCCTGATCCGCAGTTCACCCCGACCGCCGAACCCACGGGCTTCCCACCCTGGACGGGAGCCTGGATCGGCGGTGGCACGGGTGGTCAAGGGGGTGTCACCGTGGCGTGGCGGCGTACTCGGCTATTAGGTACGAGCGGTAGGTGATCACTGCGGGAATCGTCACGTTCAGCTTCCCCGCGGTGGTGGTCAGCACCTCCTCGTATCCCAACAGCGCGCCGGAGTCCGCATCGACGATCAGGGTGTACTGGGCAGGCAGGCCGTGAGCGTTGGTGGTGATGGAGAAGGCTTCCCCGGTGCGTCCGGCGCGGTCAGTCACGGTGCCGGTGACCGTGATGCCCGGGAGGTCGGCAAGAAGCGTGAGCACCGCTGCGCGCTGGGCCGGGTTCAACAGCCGCATCCCGGCGAGTTGGGCGGCGTCCTCCAGGTACTGCACCGGCGCCTGAGGCGCGGACCCGCCTGCCCTCAGCCAGCCGCGCAGCGCGGCGGCGTCCGTCGGGACCGTACCGCGGAAGCCGCTGCAAAACTCGCCGGGCGCGTAGTCGAGCGTCTCCTCGGACGACTCGACGCGACCACCCCACTTCTGCCACTGCCTACGGTCAGCGTCTGAACGGAAGACCGGCGGCAGATCCTTCCGGACCATGCGGCCCGCGTCGTCATCGGTCCGCCAGGACCTCCACTGCTGCGGCACCACAGCGGATACGGTCCTACCGCCGGAGATGGAGGAGTTCAGAAACCAGTTCGTCGACTCCAGGTGCTCCACCGTGCCGGCGGGCCGCGGCGGCATCGGCTGCTGCGCCGCCACGGCGGCCAGCCGCCGAAGCCGGGTACTGGCCGGTTCCGCGGTCGCCGGCGGCTTGTAGGTCAGCATCAACGGGGTGGCCGCATAGGCCGGCGCCGGCTGGCGGTACAGCTCAACCGCTACCCCACCACCGGCCGCCGCCACGACCACCGCACTGACCGCGGCCAGCACAAGCCGACGTCGCGGCACTGACCGGTTGGGGGTGCCGGCTCTGCGGTCGTCGGCGAGGATACGAGCCAGATCCTGCCCGCGACGGCTGTCATCGCATGGCGGGACGGTACGGGCCGGGTCCAAGTCGCCCAACACCTGACGCACCTCATCCACGGCATCCATGTCATCCACCCCAATTCGACATCGACGGCGCCGCGCTCGAGGTCCGCCCCGCCCCGTCCCCGCTCACGCCGAGCTGCCTTCGTAACCGACGACGGGCTCGCATCAGCCGCATCGCGAATGTCGCCCGCGACTGACCCAGTACGGCCGCCGCCTCGGCCGGCGCCAACCGCTCCCAGGCCACCAGCCGCAGAATCTCCTGGTCACTGGCGGACAACCGGTCGAACGCCACCGCGACGTCACGCTGGCTGACAACACCGTCCGCGTGATCCACCTGCACCGCCTGATCAGGCTCCGCTGCCACCCGCAGCGTCAGTTCCTGCCATCGCCGGCGGCCTCTGGCCTCGTTGGCCAGCACCAGACGCGCCACTCCGTACAGCCACGGCAACGCCGAGCCGGCCGGCACATCGTCCAGACGACGCCACGCGACGAGGAAAACATCGGCAACAACATCACCGACGTCAGACGCACCCACCCGCCGAGCGACGTACCGCCACACGTCACCGTGATGGCACTCGTACAACTCGGTGAACTGCTCCTTCGCAGCGTCCATCACACCCCCTACGTGCTTATGTCCGGCACCAGCCAAAACGTCACGCCTCGCCGGCGGAACCACCCAACCTGGCACCGCCCGCGTCATCGAGGCGGGTCCGATCGTCCAACCTCTTCGGCAGATCCTGACCCTGAGCGGCAGCTCCAGCCGTCACGCTGCGTGCCGCGCGGATCGCGGCTACTTAGCGGACGTTGCCTGACTGACATGAGCGGACGTTGCCCGACTGACGACCGGGGACCATAGCTGACATTTCGGGTCCACCGACGAAAAGGTCTCCAGAGTGGATGCGCTGGTGATGGCGTTGCGGATGGGACCCGGCTCTCAGCTGAGGGGACCAGGTTCCGGCTCACCACAGCGGGGCAGCGCAATCTTCAATAATGAATGGCACGTCCGCCGCTGCGATGCGCGAGGGACCCATGAACCCAGCGCGCGTCATCCCCCGGAAGCAGACAGCCGGGCGCGCCGCCACGGACAGCGGTCAGAGCGCGGCGCTGGCGTTGTTCCTGCAACTGGTGCTAAGCGACTACCGTCAGCGCGTGCTCGATCCCACGATCGTCTTCGACACCTCCGGTCCGCTGGAAAGCCCGCTCACAGACGAGGTTCTGCGGGAGGTGGAGGCGCAGCTTGGATGCAAGCTACCCGCTGCGTACGTCGACCTGGCCCAGCGACACAACGGCGGAGTGTTGGCCCGTGACGCCCACCCCTCGCCCAGCCGAACCTCCTGGTCCGCAGACTATGTGGCTGTGTACACACTGGCGGCCATCGGTCGGACTGCTTCCTTCAGCCTGTGCGGCGAGCTCGGGAACGCGTTCTGGATAGCGGAGTGGGGCTACCCCGACATCGGCATCTACATCGCCGACTGCCCCTCAGCGGGCCACGACATGATCGCCCTCGACTACCGATCCCCCGGCGAGCCGACAGTCGTACACGTCGACCAGGAGTGGAACTACCAGATCACGATCATCGCCCCCGACTTCGAGACGTTCCTAGGCGGCCTCGTCGACGAAACCGAGTTTGATGGAGACGATTGATCGCCCGCTCGGCACCCGCGCAGCGACACCTGAGTGCAGAGTGGGCGCCCGTCACTGACGCCTTCGGGTACTCCGAAAAGGTCGCCGAGCATGAGGCCCTGGTCAGCGGATTGTCGGCGGGATTCGAGCTTCAGCTCTCGGGATACGTGCCGTCGCCAGCACGGTACGCCCCTGCGCCATACATCGATGCGGTAGGACTTTCTGACTGGCGTCGAAGGTCCCCAGGACGACAGCCGGCACCAGCCGGGCGAGCAGCCGTCAACCCCTGACCACTTCGGTCTTTCTCTGGGAGGTCAGGCCGGGCCGCTCGGCCAGCTCATCGCAGGTCAAGAGCCCTCGGCCCCACCCTGATTCGGTGAGCGCTTCGGTCGCGATGACCACTTCGCCAACCTGCACCCAATCTGCTCCCACCTGCAAGGCAACACCACACAGCAGCTCCTTACCACCGTGACCTGCGCACGGTCCCCCGCCAGGGAAGATAGAAGGCAGTCGACTGCCGCCCAAGCCCGCGGAAACAGGACGCCGCGCCGACTCTAACCTGCGGCAACGCGGAGCCGCAGGTGGTGATGGGTGCAGTTGAGTACCGTTCGATGCCGTTGGACGCAGTTCAAGGCCGTTCAGGACAGCCCGCTGCTCCCAACCCGCTCCCCCAAACCGGGCTCACCCCGGGCCGCCGACCGCCGACCGATCGTGAGCTGTCGGCCCAGTGCATTGGTTGGTGCCAGCGTCGGCGCCCGCAGCCGCTTCGGTCGATCGGGCAGCACGCTCACGCGCCTTGTCAGCGGCAGATCCGGATAAGTCGAATCGGCAAGCGGCGGAGTGTGCGACCGCATCGGAGAGGTGAACGATCATCCGGACGTGGATCGTCCAATCGCCCGTAACATGGCCGGCATGGCCATCGCTCGCTTCCCCAGCATCGTCATCGACTGTCCCGACCCTGGTGCGCTCGCACGGTTCTACGGCGCGATGTTGGATTGGAAGGTCGACGTCTCCTCCGACTGGGCTGAGGCCCGCGCGGAGTACGGTCAGTGCATCTCGTTCCAGCAGGTGGATGGGTACAGGTCGCCGACGTGGCCAACCCAGGAGCTGCCCCAGCAGATCCATCTCGATGTGATCGTTGACGACCTCGATGCCGCCGAGGCGGCAGTGCTCGATCTTGGCGCAACCAAACATCCGCACCAACCCGGTACGTCTTTCCGTGTCTTCCTCGACCCGGCAGGTCACCCCTTTTGCCTCTGCATGAACTGATCCGGACGGGAAATCCTCAATTACAAAATGCCCTGAACGGCTCGTTGTGAACAGCGACTCGCGGTGCCCAACCTGACGAAAACGTGGAGAGCACGGGTTCGAGTGGCTCCCGGCCAACATGGTGGTGACAAGCGTTGGCGCTGGACTTACCCGGCCGGCCCCGACCTTCGGGACTACCTGCTCGATGCTCGCCGGCTGCGGCACCTTCTGGCCCATGGCGCCGATCCGAGCGACGCAGAGAATTTGTCTATGACCCTATACGCGCACCGCAGCGACGGCGGACGCTCAGAAATTCTGATGTGGGCCGAGGGCTTTCTGCAAGCGGCACAGGACATCGCATCATCGACCGCACGCCGGCTTGCAGGCGGGGACGTGCCCTACCGGACTGGCCGCAGCCGGTACGGTCCGGTGTCAGTGCGCGACTACCGGATGCTCCATACCAGTAGGTCGATCGAGCTGAGACCCTTGCCGATGAGGCGGTAGGACGCCTCGACCGAATCCGTGGCTGTGGCTACGCGGTCGCCTATACGCGCGGATCGCGGCATGTGCGGACGCTGTCGGTGCGGTCAGTGGTTTTCGGCGTAGTAGGAATGCACGGCGGGTTGTCCGGTGTAGTTGGCACCAGCGCGATCGTCGGCGCCGAGATAGCTGTACAGGAGGCGGGCGTCACGGCGGCCGGTGCAGCTGATCCGGCGGCGACGGGAGTCGTAGGAGAACCCGGCGGCGCGGAGTCGGGCGGTGAGGCGCTGCCCAGCGGGTCGCCCATCAGGAAGCCGAATGCTGGACAGGTCCAGGTCGGCCACGAGCCGGCCGGTGGGAGTGAGCCAGCCGGCCGCGCGGGTCAGGACGGCGAGCTTGTCTCCGACGTAGTGCAGTCCGTGCAGACAGGTGATCAAGTTGAACGTCCGCGTTGGTGCCCAGTTGGTCACGGAGGCGCAGATCAGCTCCAGGTTCGGTAGTGGTGCCGGTACGGGATCAAAGGCGTCAACCAAGTCCACCCCGACGAGGACTGTCCGCTCGGTCAACCCTGCCAGCCGCAGCTCCCCGGCAGCTTGGATCAGCGCTCGACCAGTGCCGCAGCACAGATCCAACCACCCAGCGGCTGCAAAAGGATCAGCCCGGCCGGCGCCAACAGGGCCGGCGGCGAGAACGTCAAGAGGGTTGAACCCCAGCTCCCGGGTGTAGCTGTTGACCCCGGACAGCTGCCGCTCGCGGTTCATGGCGCAGTTCGCCACCACCGCGGATTGCTCCAAGGCGTCGCCGCCAAGCAACTCGAAACTGGCGCGTTGGTCGACCACACCAACATCATCCCAGGAGCAGCTCTTCAGGCCGAACCCTCGATCAGCGGCATGAAAGTGCGCTGTGTCCTGAGTGGGTGGTCGGCGTGAGCGCGCCTGCGATGATCGTTGGGTTGGCGCAGGAGGTCCCCATGATCGAGTGGCTTGACGATGTCTGGTCTCGGGCGCACGCCGTGAGATTGTCGAAGGTCCACGTGTTTTCTGGCAGGGCTCGGTGTACCGGATCGACTGACGTCATTCCTGGCGCCCTTGGCCGACTTGCTGAACCTGCAGGAGGGCCGCCCGCAGTTCCGGCCCACCGGGCGAGAGGGCAAGCGGTACCTGATTGAGCGTGGGCTTCCTAGCGCGCTGTATCCCGTGTTGGTCGCCCGCCACCGGTCAGCAATGCGGCGAGCTGTCCGATACACACGTCGAAGATGTCCGTCGACGGCTCACCGCCGCCACGCCCTCAGCCACCGGCAGGGCGGCGATCCTGCTGTCCTGGCTGGGCCGGCTCCCATTCCGGCAGAGGCATTCTGGGGCGAGGTGTCCTGGTGCGGCAGACGGGGACGGCTCCACACGACTTGCACGACTTCGCCGCATGGTGGATGCAGCGGAATCCCGACGATCCGGCTGAGCCGGGACCGTCGCTGCTTAGCAAGGCGAAGAACTCAGGCACCAGCACGCGGGCAATAAAATTCACTTCTATGGTCCGCACCACGCCTCCGCGTCCTCTAGACATCACCGCACTCTTCCCCGAACTGCGGGAACATTCCGTCACGGCTACCCGCCTGCATCCCCGGCCCGGCGCTCCGACCGTTACGGATAGCTCGGTCGGTGGACCGCTGCTGTGGCCGGACGACGAGGTATGGCCGGTCTGCGACGACGTCGGGGCGCACGAGCCATGGGGCCTGACGACCCCGGCCGCCCTGCACCGCAGGCGGGAGATCCTCGCGACCGCAGAAGCGCGGGAGCCGCTGCCGGGCGGGGACTTCTTGACTGTCGAGGAGCGGGCCGAGCTCGATGCGGCGGATGCTCTGGACTTGGACGACCTGATCGAGGATCCCATCCCGTTGGTTCCGGTCGCGCAGCTGTACCAAGAAGATATCCCGGACTACGCCGGTCCGGACGGCACCGACCTGCTCCAGGTGCTGTGGTGTCCGGTGGACCACTCGGACCGGCACTACAGTCCTCGCGTCTTCCTCTACTGGCGCGACAGTTCCGCCGTCGGCCCGCTGCTCGAAGCGCCTCCCGAACCGCCGGTGATCAGCGACATGTACCTGCCGGTTCCGTGCGTGGTGCACCCCGAGCAGGTCCGCGAGTACCAATACGCCGACCTGCTCCCCGATGACCTACGCGAACGGCTCGACGAGTGGGATGACGACGAAGACGAGAGCCGTCCCCACTATCAGAGCGACTTGTCGCTGGCGCCTGGATGGAAGGTCGGCGGGTACGCGAACTGGTCGTTGACCGATCCGTACCCGATGGATTGTGCTGCCTGCGGCACCACGATGACCTTGATTTTCACCGTGGATTCGGGCGACTGGAACGGCATGCATTGCAGCTGGCGCCCGTCCGAGGAAAACCCGACCGCGTCCCCAGACATCGTCGGCGTACAGATCGGGCGCGGCTACTCGCTGTACACCTTCCGCTGCCCCGAATCATTCGATCATCCCCCGGCCACCGCTATGCAGTGACGGGGTTTCCCTCCATGGCTTGCCGGCCTCCGAAACGCAGGCCCCTAGGCCGTGTCTTCAAAGGTTCACAACCATTGGAGTAGCGCGGCGATAGTGACTGTGGCCTGGAACGAGGTCGCGGTCTTGTCGTAGCGGGTCGCCACGCTGCGGCACTGCTTGAGCCGGTTGAAGCAGCGTTCGACGACGTTGCGGCGTTTGTAGAGCTGCTTGTCGAACACCGGTGGTCGGCCGCCACGGCTGCCTCGTCGGTGGCGGTTGGCCTGCTGGTCGGCGCGTTCGGGGATGGTGTGCCCGATACCGCGTCGGCGCAGGTCCGCCCGGATGGCCTTGGAGCTGTAGCCCTTGTCGGCGATGACGTGGTTCGGGCGGACCCGAGGTCGGCCGGGTCCGGACCGCTCGACCCGGATGGCGGCCATGACGTGGGTGAAGCGGCTGCAGTCGTTGACGTTGCCGCCGGTGAGCACGAACGCCAGGGTCCGACCCAGGCCGTCGCAGGCGAGGTGAATCTTGGTGGTCAGTCCACCTCGACTTCGACCGAGGGCGTGATCTTGTGGTTCGTCCGATTCGCAGGCCCCCTTTAGCGCCCGCGGCGTGCTGGTGGGCGCGCACGATCGTGGAGTCCACCGGCACCAGCCAGTCAATGTCCCCGGCAGCGTCCGCGTCGGCCTGGACCCCGGTCAGCATCCGCTCGAACGTGCCATCAAGGGCCCACCTGCGGAAACGGGTATAGATCGACTGCCACGACCCGTAGCGGACGGGCACATCACGCCACGCCGCCCCGGCCCGGATCTTCCACACGATCCCGTTGAGCACCCGCCGGTCATCGACCCGAGGCCGACCACCAGTCACCACCGACGGCAGATACCGCGACAGCGCTTCCCACTCGACGTCAGACAACTCGTAGCGACGACCCACGCCCTACATCATCCGACACCAAGATCCTTTGAAGACACTGCCTAGGGCGGCCAACCGGGGCTGACGTATACCGGTTCACCGCCGCGGTGAAGGCCGCCTACCCGCTCCTTGACCGTGCCGGCTGTCCCGGAACTGCCGGGGGGTCATGCCGGTGCGGGCGCGGAAGCGACGGATGAGGTGTCGCTCGTCGCTGAATCCCAGGACGGCGGCAATGTCTCTCGTGCTCATTGACGTGTGCTCCAGCAGTTCCGCTGCGGTGTCCAGCCGGTGCCGGTTCCGGTACTGCTGCGGACCAGTACCGGCACGAGCGCGGAAGGCTCTACGCCAGGTCTCGTACGGCATTCCGACCGCTCGGGCCACCTCCGGCATGCCGATGTGCGTTTCCAAGTCACCCTCGAGCAGTTCCACCGAACGGGCGAACCAGCCGGCCTGCACGCCTTCCCTCGTCCTGCCGGCGGCGCTGGTTGCGTCCACGATGAGCCCCAACAGTTCCAACCCCTCGCTGTCGCCGCTCCCCGGTGACGAGGCACGGGGGCGGCGGCGGAAGGCGTCGAAGCGGGCCTGCCACAGGGCCACCGGCAACGCCGTGTGCACCGGTTGGCCCGGATCGACAACGCCTGACCGGTGGGCGAGCTCGAACAACGGCCCGTCGAAGACGAGGAACGTCTCGTCCCAGGTGGCGTCGCCTGCCGTGCCGTACCAGTGCGGCAGTCCGGGGAAGATGAGGATCAGCGTGCCGGGTGCCACGGGGATGTCATGCGTCGCGTCCCGGTACCGGCCGGCCCCGGCGGTGACGTAGGTCAGGGCGTAGGACGGATAGCTGCGCGGTGCACGGCTTGGGATCCCGGTCCCACCCTCGATCCGCCCCGCGAGTCGGATGTGCCCGAGACGCGCGACGCCGCGTCGGGACACCACCTCCGCAACGGGTGCCATCCCGGGACGGTAGACCACAACGTACCCCTCCTGCCAGGTCGTTCCGGGAGTGGCCATCAGCCGTCTGGTGGGCTGTCGGCACAACACGGTGCGACGAAACAGCATCACCGAGCGAAGGGAAATCCCGCCATGACCATCACCCACCTGCCGCCGTTGACCAGCCCGTACCCGGTGTCCGCCGCGGACCTGGCGTCGTACCGGCGCGACGGTCACGTCCGGCTGCGCGGCGTCGCGAACGCCGGCGAGGTCTCCGCCTTCCGTGACGTGATCGCGGCCGGCGTACGGCAACTGAGCACCGAGGACACGCCAATGGACGAGCGCGACACCTACCGTCGCGCGTTCCTGCAGGTCGGAAATCTATGGCGGCACGACCCGGCGGCGGCCCAGTTCAGTCTGGCCAACCGATTCGCGGGCGTGGCCGCCGCGCTACTGGGCGTTGAGCGGGTTCGGCTCTACCACGACCAGGCGCTGTTCAAGGAGCCGCAGGGCGGTCACACGCCCTGGCACCAGGACGCCATGTACTGGCCGCTGGACGGGCATCGGTGCATCACCATGTGGATGCCGCTGGTCGACGTCAGTTCCGAGGCGGGCGGCATGTGCTTCGCCAGTGGCAGTCACACCGCCGGTCCGCTCAGTGACGTCGTCATCTCCGACGCCTCCGAGGAGCACTTCGAACGGCTCGTCTCCGACCGGCGGTTCCCGATCGCGGCGCCGATCGCAATGGCGGCCGGAGACGCGAGCTTCCACTCGGGCTGGACCGTGCACAAGGCGTTGCCCAACGCGTCGACGACCATGCGGGAGGTGATGACCGTGATCTGGTTCGCCGACGGCCTGACCGTCTCCCCGCCGGCCAACCCGGCGCAGATCAACGACCTGGCCACCTGGCTGCCCGGCGCGAGGCCCGGTGACGTGGCCGCCACCGAACTGAACCCCCTCCTGCCGACGGCCGGCTGAGCCGGGCCAGCCGCGGATCGCCGGTCATCGGCTGCGCCGGCTCAGCGCTCACCACCAGGTGCCACTTCAAGCCGGACGGGACACCGCCGCGGAGATCGGCGCGGCCATCCGGGGCATCTCTGCCGCGACAATGTCCTCGCGGTAGCGAGACGTCCAGCCCAGCGCCCGGGGTACCCCGGATCTTGGTCATTCACGTACCGTGGTCCTACCTCGCCGTGGCGAGCGCATCACGGAAAGCGTTGACCGAGCAGGAAGCCGGGGGGCGAATGCAGCAGGGCAGCCGGCCTGAACGTCTCAAACTGGCGAGTCTGGACTTCCTGGGCGACGATTCCGCCTTGCGTGAGCAAGCCGATCGTGCGCTGCGCGAGGCGGGACGTGAACCGCGACCCGAGGAGTGCTCCGGGGCGGACCAATCCGGCTCCATCCGCGTGGTGGTCGACACCCAGCGAAAGGTCTCAGCTGTCACGATCGCTCGCGACTGGCGCAGCCAGCCCGGCCCCAGCGGGTTCGCCGATGCGCTCTTCGAGGCGTACGCCGCCGCCGTGCAGGCTGCCCTCGAATTGGCGGCGCTCCTTCATCTGCAGGCGGAGGCGAGAGGTCCTGCATCGTCGGATCAGGAGCCGCTCGACAGGAGCCCCGATCGGGACGTCGACGAGTACACGTGGCTGCGCGACACCTGGCGAACACTGTCCGACCTTGAGGCAGAGCTGGACGCTGCGGCTCGCCTGTCCAGGGTGAAAGGCGAGTCGAGCATGTCGAGCCCCAACGGCTGTCTGTCGTTGCACATCCGCGGAGGCGGCATCACCGGCATCACCGGCGACGTCAGGCGGATCGCGCGGGAAGACGCGGGTCAGCTGCAGTTCGAAGCCCTTTCCGTCTTCCGCGCGTTCGAGCTGGCCAGCGCCGGACGGACTGGATCGTGAGGTAGTGAGATGGATGCACTGACTGTCATCACCGACTCGCTACGTGATGAGGGAGGTAAGTGGCTGACGCTGTCGGACCGGGTCGCCGCCATCAAGGTCGCTGCGGAGCAGCTGCATCTCGACCCATCGGCCTTCTTCATCGGTGACGCGAATGTCCTCATCCACTCGCTGGCGTACAACGACTTCCACACCTTCATGGTCGCCGTCCTGAATGGAGCGGTGACCGAATTCGACCAGGTTGGCAAGGCCCTGCGTCGCATCGCCGATGAGTACGACCGGGCCGACGAGGTCGTCTCACTGGACCTCAACGAGATTTACAAGGCCTAGCGGCCCACTGCGCGACGTTCGGAGAGGGCACGGAGCACCCCATGCAGCCAGGCACCACTGATCTTGAGTACGGGGAACCGTTCAACAAGGCGTTCGACCACATCCGCTCCGGCATCGACACGGCGATCGCCAAGTTCAACGAGATCGTCGAGCAGGTGCAGCAATGGAAGTGGCTCCTCGGACCCGCAGCACTCATGTGGATCAAGCACAGTCTGGATAGCACCCGAGCAGGAATGGACGCTGTCCTCGACCGCGTCGAGCAGGCCTTGGAGCATCAACTGCCGGTGCTGTCGCTGATCGAGGTCAGCTTCCGCTGGGTCAACGACGTGAAGACCCCGGTCTCCGAGCTTTCTTCCGCCACCACCGATCCAGCGAACGAGAACCTGCCCAAGTGGACCGGCGACGCCGCGAGTGCCTACAACGCGAAGGCACTTAAGCAGAAAGCCGCGGTCGACGAGTCCGTCGTCAAGTCGGAGTTCATCAGCCAGTGGCTGTTCACGATCGCGAAGGCGAACGTCGACTACGCCGTCGAACTCGCGAAGATCGTCACGGGGCTGGTCGGCAAACTGGCGCAGGCGGCGTCGGAAGGGGTAACCGTCATCGACCTACCGTGGGCCATCTCCACCCTCGCCGAGTCGGTCGGAGACCTGGTCACCGCCGGCCTGGACGTTCTGCTCACCATCGGCCAGCGCTTCGTCGACGCGCTGGGCAACATCCGAGACATCGCCACGCAGGTCGGCGACCATTCGAAGCTACCCGGTGGGCGGTGGCCCGAGGCCGTCCGAGGATGACCGACGGGCGCATCACAGCGTGGGTACGGCCGCCTGGGTCGCCCTGAGGAACGTCAGCGCCTTCGATGCGAGCGTGTCGGTGGCGGCATACGAAGCACCGCCGAGGGCCAGCCAGACCTTCACCACCAGGTTGCTCGTGCGCGCGTGGACCATGTACTCGGCGTACTTGAAGCCGGGCTCGGAGCGCTTGGTGAAGGCTTCGGCCTCGTCGCCCACACCGGAGATGCGGCCGGCCGGAGTCATCACCGTCACCTGCGCCGTAGCTCTGTAGAGCAGCCGGGCCTCCTGCTCGCTGGCTGGCGTGGACGCCTCCACCCGCAGGTTCGCCTGGTGCCCGTCCTTTGTCCGCATCTCGAACAGACACGCCGCACCCGGGTGCCCTAGAGGTGGTTTCGGATCGGTACGGGCCACCGTCAGGGACAGCTCCGCCAACGGCCGAAGATCAGTACGCTTACACAGCTCCAGATCTTGAGCGCGATAGATGGGGCCGGCCGAGGCGGTGGGCGCGGTGGCGGCAACGCTGCTCGTGGTCGGCCCGGCGGTCGGCGCACCCGCAGGAGCCGAGGAACCGTCACAGGCGGCAGTGGTGAGCACCGCAACGAGCGCCACGACAAGACGAGAAACACCGGCCGACGCAGACACGTCTCGAACATACCGGCTGAGAAGCTGGCAGACTGCCCGAGCGACGAGCCACTATGGTGCCGGTATGACCGCCGCAGAGACCCCGGAGCAAATCACCCGGACCCGCATGGTCACCGCCCGGGCGGTCCTACAGGGCCAAGCCGATCTTCGTACGTACCCCTATCGTCTGCTGGCCGTGGTCTCCCATCACGGCCTCGGCGGCGGCAAGGTCAGCGAGGCGGTTGCTGCCGCCGAGGTCCTGGGCCAGTTCGGCTGGGACCTCGTCAACGTCTCGGAATTCGCCTCCAACAAGATCGTCTACGCCTTCCTGCGGAGACAGTGACGATGGCTTTCGGCCCCTGCCGGACCTGACGCGGCTGGGCACGTGACCGCCATCGGACCGTAGCGTTCCGTGAATCTGTTGACTGCACCACTGGCGTGTCGTCCCGCCAGCGAACGGCAGGAGGTTGACGCTCACCCGAGCGGTGCCCGGAGGCGTGGTGGCGTGGAACAGGATTCGACGGGTCGAAACTGGTAGCTGTCCTTGCCCGCATCGGCCCGCGCTCCGGCGGGCGGCACTGCGACAGCGCCAGGTTCATCGAGGACCCTCGTGGGGGGTCAGCGCGCGGGTACGCCTGATGCTGGCGACTTCGCCGTTGGGCAGTAGCCAGTAGAACGGGATGAACGCGGCGACTGCGATCAGGCAGGACTTCCTCTCGCTAGCTCCAACGACCTCAGGCGCTCTGATCACCCCTGGCGGCACCGGTTGCCGGCGGATCTCTGCGACGCTAGGTTGGAATTTATCGATGAACATCGACGTCGCAAGGTACGGGGGCCCGCATGTCCACGTCTGTCACTCGCCGCACCGTCCTGGCCGGTGGCGCCGGTGCCGCCATCGGCCTGGCGCTGCCCGGCCCCGCCGCCCACGCCGGTGGCCACCACCCGACCAGCGTGAGCTTCACCCTCGACGCGAGAACGCTCGACGGCGGTGAACAGGTCACCTCTGTCACCCTCGACACCAGCCGGCTCGGGCCGATCGACCCCGCCGGGCTGGCCCCCGGCACATTCACCGTGCATGCCAAGGCCACAAGCCCGATCCCGATCGCTCCCGGGGATCTGATCTTCAGCGAGTACGACCTGGACCGCACAGTGACGGCGGCCCGGCTCGACCGGCACGGAAACATCGTCCTGGAGCTGAGCCACGCCGAAGGTCAAATCGGTGGTGGCACCCTCGGCTACATCGTGAGCAGGGGCCGCAACGTCCGGCTGAACCTCGTCTACACCATCAGGCAGAACACCCCGCTCGCCCGGCGCCACGGCCCGCCGGTCACCATCACGCGCTTCGTGCAGGGGCGGCTGTCGAACCCCGAGGTGGACGCCTTCAGCCACCACGTCTCGGGCTCGGGCCTGAAGTACCGGTTGTATTCCCCGGAGCGTTCGCCCCGCCACGGTCGGCTGCCGCTGATCCTCTGGCTGCACGGCGGCGGCGAGGGTGCCTCACCTCCCGACGACTACTACGACAACGAGACCACGCTGCGCGCCAACCGCGGCGCGCTCGGCTTCGCCACCCCGGAGGCTCAACGGATCTTCTCCGGCGCGTACGTCGTCGCTCCGCAGAGCACCTCCTACTGGATGGAGGACGGCCCCCGGTTCGCCCCGCTGATCCGCGAGATCGTTCAGGACCTCGTACGCCGCAAGCGTGTCGACCCCGGCCGGATCTACGTGGCCGGTTGCAGCAACGGCGGCTACATGTCACTGGAGATGACCGTTGCCTATCCCGACCTGTTCGCCGCGTCGGTACCGATCTGCGGCGTCGTCGAGCCGCTCGGCGGAGAAGGCCCACCGTTGATCACCGACGCGGAGCTGGCGAAGATCAACACCCCGACCTGGCTGGTCACCTCGCGCGACGACGACACCGTGCCACCCGAGACCAACACGATCCACGCGCACGACCTCATCCCGGGATCACTGATCACCCTGTACGACCATGTCGTCTGGAACGGCTACCAGTTCCCCGGTCACTGGTCCTGGATCTACGTGGCCCGCAACGACCCGAGCCGCAACGGCACCCACATCTGGCAGTGGATGGCCCGCCGTCGTCGGTGATCCACCGTCCGAGGTCACGCGAGCGGGCCGCACCGTCGGCACCGGCCGAATCACCGCCTGCTCCGCACGGCGCCGTGCTGGCGCATGTTTCCAGCGCAGATGCACGATCTTGCGTACTACCGGCTAGGGAGTCCTCGCCGGGCTGCGGTGCGGACGCGAGGATCGGTTCGCCATCGCGGCCGCGCCATACGCGGCACACCGCACGGCCTACCGCTTCGCCCTTGGCCAGGACACGTCATAGCGCTCGGCTGCTCGAGCGACCGTCCAACCCTCATCCACGATCAGACGCGCCAATCGAAGACGTGCGCGCGGAGTCAGAGCAGCGTTAGCGTGGGACACGAACGCCTCCTGGTTGGCGGAGCGGTTCCTAGACTGCTCCACTCCACAACCGGAGGCCTTCGTCATCACGTCTATCTACGTCGTGTCGTCACACGACCTCAACCAAGCTCCCTGGGCAGTACAGCTAGAACGCCCGACCACCTGACGGCGGCAATCCACGCTCCCTCACGTCTAGAGCGGCTGGGAACTGACCGACCACGTCCCACAGTATCTGCGCCGCCCGTACGCTCGACACCGCTAAGCCACCCCTCGGGCGGCATCGACCAAAAGTCGATCACGAGGCGAGCAGGGTTCGTTACCGAGGCCATCGGCGTCTGCCTCATCGGCAAGGACCAACCCGGCCGCCAGGACGTCTCCGACGCCGCCCGCCGCGCGGGATGCCATAGACGTAGCTACAGGTCACACCGTCCGGATGGCGGTATCGCGTGGGTGCCGCGATCGTTAGGTTGCAGCGGTGCGAGCGCCGCTACCAGGAAGAAGGACTAGCCCACTTGGCCGCGTCTGGATGCCGATGCCGGGGGCGCCAGCCGCGCCATGGGCGGGAGCGGCGAGACATCCTGGGAGGCTTGGAATGCCGAGATGGCGAGCGCGGCGAAGCGCCGGGAGGCGTTGACCTGGGTAGTCGGCGAGGTCGCGTGGATACCGCTGTTGGCCATGAGCACGAGGATGACGTCGTCCAGGACGAAGTCGGGGCGTAGGCGGCCCGCTTCCTTGGCGCGGCGGGCCAGTTCGTCGATCGCCCTGAGCGCGTATTCACGGCGCGCTTCGAAATCCACCGCATTGGGAAAGGTCGAAATGAGAGCTGCGGTAAAGCCTCGATCGCGTGCGTGCAGTTCACACATTTTCTCGATCACGAGACAGAAACCGTGCCACGGATCCAGATCGGCGAGGCCCTCGTCAACAACGGCGCGACACGCGTACATCTGTTCTGCGAATGCCTCGGTGACCAGTATCTCCTTGGTCGGAAATCGGCGGTACAGGGTGGCGGGTGCAACCCCGGCGCGCCGGGCAACCTCCCGTATCGGCACGTCCAGGCCCTCAACGGCGAAGACCGCGCGGGCGGCCTCGAGGATGCGCTCGCGGTTGTCCAGGGCGTCGGAGCGAAGAGCGTGAGGCAAACGATCGGTCACGGCTCTCACTTTAGCGAGGCGGACAGCGGCCTGCGTTAGCGTCCGTGTGCATGAGGGCTTTGCAATTTTCAAAGTACGGTCCCGCGAGTGTCCTCGAGGTCTCGCAGGCGCCGGAGCCGCACGCCGGACCGGCCCAGATACGGGTGGCAGTTCGGGCCTCGGGTGTCAATCCGGCCGACACGTACGTCCGCGCCGGCCGATTCCAGGACTGGATTCCACTCCGCCTGCCCCACGTGCCGGGTGTCGATGCAGCCGGTGTGGTGGATGAGGTCGGTGACGGGGTGACCGCGGCTCGGGTAGGCGATGAGGTATTCGGGATCACGGACTACGCCCAGATGGGCGGAGCGAACGCCGAATACGCCGTCTTGGCCGCGTGGGCACCGAAGCCGGCCGCCCTGAGCTGGGAGCAGGCCGGCGGTGCGGCGGGCAACATCGAGACGGCCACCCGCGTGCTCGACCGGCTGGGCGTCAAGGACGGCACTACGCTGTTGATCGAGGGCGCGGCCGGCGGGGTCGGTACGACCGCGATCCAGCTCGCCGTCGCTCGCGGCGCGGCCGTCATCGGCACTGCCAGTGACCGCAACCATGAGTTCGTCGCCTCGCTCGGGGCGATCCCGACCACCTACGGCCCCAGGCTGGCCGAGCGGGTCCACACTCTGGTGCCCGGCGGGGTGGATGTCGTACTCGACTGTGCCGGCTCTGGTTCTCTACCCGACCTGGTCGACCTAGTCGCGAGCCCGGGCAGGGTGGTGAGCATCGCCGACATCAACGCCGCGTCCTACGGCGTGCACCTATCGCGCGGCTCTGGCCCCGGCGCGGACACACCGGCTCTCGAAGGAATCGCCGCCGCCGGCGAACTCGCCGAGCAGAGTCGCTTCACAGTGCCGGTCGCTGCCGTGTTCTCGCTGGAAGAGGCGGCCGACGCCCACGAGCTGAGTGAGTCCCGCCACGCGCGCGGCAAAATCGTGCTGAAGCCGTAGGGTGCGCCACCGAGCCTCTGTCCGCTTGACCCGAGGACGTGGAACGGACCGGCGCCCACTTTGGTAAGCCATGCTGTGGACGTGGTGGGAAGCAACCGACAACAGCACAAATTTGAGGTTCTGGCGACACGACGTAGATAGACGTGATGACGAAGGCCTCCGGTTGTGGAGTGGAGCTGCCTAGGAACCGCTCCTCCAACCGGGAGGGCCTTCGTGTCCCACGCGTTCGATGACGATTTCCAGGGCTGGCCTGCCCGCCGGGCATGATGGGTTTATGACGGCAGGCGGACCTGAATCGGAGCGGCCGCGGTGGCGGTCGTTCGCGCCGGCGGTGAAGCTGCGGCTGTCACGTCCCCCTGTTCCTCGCGCACCCGGTACCGGTAGCGCAGTGGTGACACGCCCACCTCGCGCTTGAAGGCGCTGCTGAAGGCACTCTCGGACGCGTATCCCAGGTCGGAGGCCAGCGACCCCACGCGGACATCGCCGTCGCGGAGGGCGCGTTGCGCGAGCAGCATCCGCCACCGGTTGAGATAGGTGACCGGCGGCATCCCCGCAACGGTCCGAAAGCGTTCAGCGAAGGACGTGCGCGACATCGCCGCCGCGCGCGCCAGCTCCTGCAGGCCCCAGGGTTTTCCAGGTTCGTTGTGCATGAGGGCGAGCGCCGGGCGCAGCCGTTCGTCGGTCAGCGCCCGTAGCCAGCCTGGAGGCAGCTCGGCCTGGTCGACGTAGGCGCGCAGGACCTCCAGCAGCAGGAGCTGACCGTGCTGCCGGATCGCGAACGCCGATCCGATCCGACCGCCCGTCACCTCGTCGAACAGCCGATCGAGGCTTGTACGCAGGCTGCTGGCCGCGGCGGCCGATACCCGCACGTGCGCCACCGGAGGGAGCGCCTGCAACAGCAGTGTCCGACCGGCCTCGTTCAGGTCCACACGTACACCTATGACAACGTCGTCGGTGTGACGGTCGGCACCGGCGAGGCCGGTCTGGGCGTCGGTCTCCTCCGGGACGATCACCTGAGGCGGGCCGTCGCCGGTGCCGCCTTCGAGCTCCAGCCACGACCGGCTGTTCACGATCGCGACGTCGCCCGGCTCGAGCTCGACCGGGTCGCCGACGCCGTCGGCGGTCAGCCGGGCGCTGCCGCTCACCATCGCGAAGAACTTCAGGGGATCCTGCACCGACGCGCGCGCGACCCACCGGCCCGTGGCTGCCACCCCGCCGGTCAGTAGCCCGCGCACCTCGACGAAGTCCAACACCTCGGATAACTGATCGGCCGCCATCCCCGTACTATCACGCAAGAAATTCGGACCGACAACTATTCAGAGTTCGAGGTGCGGGCCGCACAGTGGTTGCTATGACACAGAACATGCCCCACAGGCAGCACCCCATCGGCTCCGGGTTCACCGCGGCGTCGACGGCCGACGAGGTGCTCGCGGGGATCGACCTGTCCGGCACCAACGTCGTCGTCACCGGCGGCCACCAGGGACTCGGCCTGGTGACGACTCGGGCGCTGACCAAGGCGGGCGCATCCGTGATGGTGGCTGCGCGTAACCCAAACCGGGCGGCGGCCGGGTTGACGGGCATCGAGCGCGTCGAAACCGGCCGGCTCGACCTCCTCGACCCAAGCTCGATCGACGCCTTTGTTGCCCAGTACCTCGACTCGGGGCGCCCGCTGCACATCCTGATCAACAACGCGGGCATCATGGGCGGCCCCCTGGTCCGGGACGCCCGCGGGTACGAGTCGCAGTTCGCAACCAACCACCTCGGACACTTCCAGCTGGTCCTTGGTCTGCTCCCCGCCCTGCGGGCCGCGAGCGGCGCCCGAGTGGTCAACCTCACCTCCGGAGGGCACCGCCTGTCCGACATCCGCTGGGACGACCCGCACTTCACCAGCGGGTACGACCCCATGGGGATGCTCGGATACGGCCAGTCGAAGACTGCCAACGTGCTGTTCGCCGTCGAACTGGACCGCCTATGGGCTGCGGACGGAATCCGGGGCTACGCCGTGCACCCGGGCATCATCCACGGCACGAATCTTGGACCCCACATCGCCGAGGGGGTGGCGCGCACGGACACGTTGAGCGACGAGCAACTGCGGGCCATGGGGCTGATCGACGAGTCGGGCCAGCCGGTCATCGACCCCGACCGCGAGCACAAGACGCCGCAACAGGGTGCCAGCACCAGCGTCTTCGCCGCGACCAGCCCGCTTCTAACCGATATCGGCGGCGTCTACCTCAAGGACAACGACATCTCACCACTGGACGAGAACCCAGAGCCCATCATCTTCGGCTCCGGGAAGCTACCGCCCGCCACCGTCGTGCCGCATGCCATCGACCCACAGTCCGCACAGCGCCTCTGGGACCTGAGTGAGGAACTGCTCAAAGCGTAACCGGGCGCCCTCCCAGCCCAAGGCGCTAAACCTGCCGGACTCCTACCGACTGCGGAGCACCCTCAAACGCAACCGCAGCTAACAGCCTCCACCGCGAACGGCGGCGCCGGGCCGGTTCATCCCGCCGCCGCCTCTCGCCATCGAGCGCGGAGCCAGGCCCCTCAGACCCTGCAGCGAAAGCAGAGATCGCCGTAAGGGGCCAGCTGACCCTGCGGCTGTTGATCTAAGGTCTCTGGGTTGCGGCGACGAGTGCGGCTGCGGCGCACAGCGCGGCCGCCCAGACAAGCGTGGCGTCGGCCGAGGTGTGGTCAGCGATCGTTCCGGCCGCCCATGGGCCGATGGTCTGGCCGGCGGCGAAGACCGTGGTCAAGGCGGCGAGGGTGGGAGCCCAGTCTTCGGGATGGGTCGCGCCGCGGATCGTCGCGGTGACAGCGGCCGGAACGGTCATGAACGTGGCACCGTAGGCCAGGACCGAGACGGCGAGGACGACGTATGACGAACTGGCCAGGGCCAGAGCGCTGGCGGCGGCGAGGAGCGCGAGCACGGTGGTGAGGACCCGGGCCGGCGGCCATGCGCCGATCAGGGGGTTCCACAGGCGCGGTGCGGTCATCGCACTGATTCCCAGTAGGACCCACAGCGTGCTGACCTGCCATACGGGCGTGTGCTCGTCGGTCAGGGCGGCTGACAGGAAGGTGACGTAGGCGATGTATCCGCCGGCGAAGAGCAGGTAGGCGACGGCGGTGCGCCACAGGCGCCGTATCTGGCGTCGACCTGTCGCGGAGTGGAGTTCGGGTTCATCGACCCGTGCCGCGGTCCAGCTAACGACGGTGGCCGTGAGGGCGCAGACGGCCAGTCCGGTCCAGGCCATCGGCCAGTAGTGCGGGGCGTGCGTCACCAGGCTCGGAAGCCAGGCGCCGCTGACGGCGATGCCCAGCCCGGCGCCGGAGAAGTAGATCGTGATGGGTGCGGGTGAACGCGCGGCGGCGGCGCTGCGCGAGGCGATCACGCCTCCGGCGACGAAGACCAGGGCGCCGCCGACGCCTGCCGCCGCGCGTGCGGTGAGCAGTGCCAGGTATGTGCCGCTCACCGCGGTGGCGGCCAGGGCACCGGCGGTGAGCAGCATGCCCAGGCGGAAGGTCGCTGTGGGGCGCCACTGCAATGCCGCGACGCCGGTGAACGCGGCGCCCAGGAGGTATCCGACGCTGTTGGCGGTGGTCAGTGCACCGGCTTGGGCAAGGCTCCAATGCAGGTCGGTTCGCATGGCAGGTAGGAGCAGGCCGTAGGCGAATCGGGAGATGCCCAGGGCGGACGCGGTTCCCAGGGCGAGTCGCGCGGCGGTCCAGTGGAGCCTCGGAGTTCGCCGGGAGAAGGAACCCGTAGCCCCGGCAGCGGTGGGGATCGGGTTCACCGGGTGGCGTCCTTCAGGTGCCGGTCGAGGAAGGCGATCACCGTACGGGCGAGGGCGACTCGATGGTCGGACAGGGCGTGGTCCGTGCGGAAGACGTCGTGCTCGAGCCCGGGGACGGGGTGGGCGAGGTAGGTGTCCACCAGCGGCCAGTGGTGGACGCCGACGGGGGTGACGGTGTCGCGGCTGGTGCCGATCAGCAGCACAGGGCGGGTGGCCAGCCGGGGCGCGAGGCGGGCCAGGCTCCACGCATCCCCCGCCTCCTCCATCTCCGTGACCAGCGCTTGCGCGTTGGTACCGCGCAGGGGCAGTAGTTCGCTCGCCCAGTCGTCGAGGTAGGCGGCTCGCGCGGCCGGGTCGCTCCGGCACGCGGCGGCGGCCGTGCCGAAGTCGAACCCGGCCACCGACCCGACCGCGGCTACGCCGGGATCGGCGGCCGCGGTCATCAATGCGGCGAAACCACCCGTGCTGTGGCCGATGACGGCCAGCCGGTCCGTGTCGAAAGCGTGGGCCGTGGCGACCTCGGGCTCGCGCAGGTGGGCGACCACGTGGGCGGAGTCCTCCAGCACGTGGGCCCACGACCAGGAGCCGCCCATGCCCCATGAGCCGCGGTAGTGGAAGACCAGCGTCGCGTATCCCGCTCGGCGCAACGCCTGCGCGAGGTCGAAGTTCCGCTCATTCCCTGGGAAGCCGTGCAGCAGGACCACGACGGGGTGCGGACCGGGCCCGGCCGGTAGATGCAGGACGCCCAGCAGGGTGGCGCCCGCACTGTGGAAGGTCATGGGCACGGTGCGCGCGGCGGGTCCCAGCGCGGCGAAGGGGTCAGTGATGAGGGGGTCGGACACAACATGCTCCTTAGATGGAACCGGTCGGTTCGATGAGACGTTAGCAGCACATCGAACCGACTGGTACCATCTCCCCCATGCCCGTTCCCAAAGGCAGCAGCCTTGACCCTGACCGCACCCGTGCAGCGGTCCTTCGCACCGCAGAGGGCATCCTCTACGAGCGCGGGCTGGACGGCGTGGGCATCGCGGAGCTGTGCGCCGAGGCGGGCATCTCCAAGGAGACGCTGTACCGCCACTTCGGGTCCAAGGACGGGCTCATCCGCTCGGTCCTGGAAGCCCGCAGCGACCGCGTCACGCGCTGGCTGGCCCGGGCGGCCGCCGACGCCGGTGACGAGCCGGCGGCCCAGCTCGCCGCGGTCTTCGACGCCCTCGGCGTCTGGTTCAACGAACCTGGCTTCCGCGGCTGCGCGATCGTCAACGCCGCCACCCAGCACCATGCGACTCCGGCGAGCACCATTGCCGCCCGCCATCTCGGCCGCTACCTGGAGCTCTTCACCGCGATCGCCACCCGAGCCAAAACCACACATCCCGCCGCGCTGGGACGGCAGCTTCTCCTGCTCCTGGAAGGCGCGATCGTGGTCGCCGACCACCACGAAGGCCCGGGTGCCGCCGCCGACGCCCGGGACGCGGCCCTCGCCCTTTTGAACAACGCGGCCAAACGGCCCGCCGACAAACACTCCTGAGCCGGTTGCACAGGCAACCGCCGCGCCGCACCAACTGCTCACCGAAGTCATCGCCTGAACCCGGCTCTCGCCGCCCTGCGCGAAGCCTGAACGGGAGGACACATGTCGAACACAACGTCGGATGCCGAACTGGCGCGTTCGCTGCAGGGCGGGTTCGTCAGCAGCCACGCCGAGGTCAACGGCGTCCGTCTGCACTATGTGGGGGGCGGCCGAGGCGAGCCGCTGATCCTGCTGGGGGGCTGGCCGCAAACCTGGTGGGAGTTCCACAAGATCATGCCCGCCCTCGCGGAAAGCCGTCGGGTCATCGCCGTCGACCTGCGGGGCATGGGCGGCTCGGACAAGCCCGCAGGCGGGTACGACAAGAAGACCATGGCCGGTGACATCCTCGCTCTCACACGCCATCTCGGCTACGACGCGGTGGACATCGCCGGACACGACATCGGCGGCATGGTCGCCTACGCCTTCGCGGCCAACCACCCCGCGAGCACACGACGGATCGCGCTCCTGGACATCGCGCACCCCGACGAACGGTTCTACAACTACTCGCTCCTGCCCGCGCCCGGGCGCCAGCAGGTGGGCGGCGACATCCACGCCGGGCCAGGACGGTTCCTATGGTGGTTCGCGTTCAACCAGGTCCCCGACCTGCCCGAACGCCTACTCGCCGGCCGGTCCCGGCATCTGGTCGACTGGATGATCGACTACCTGGTCGAGGACCCAGCCGCCATCAGCGACCACGACCGAGATGTCTACGCGCAGGCGTACTCCACACAGGACGCGATCCGCGCCGGCAACGCCTGGTACCGGGCGTTCGGCCAGGACATCGCCGACGAGAAAACCTACGCCCCCGTGAGCGCACCCCTGCTCGGCCTCGGCGGCGGAGAAGGTGGATACCAACTCCTGAAGGCGTTGCTGCCGGACAAGGGCACCGACGTCGAGGTCGCCGCCGTGGTGGGCAGCGGCCACTACATGCCCGAGGAACAACCCGAGGCCGTCATCGGGCACCTCACACGGTTCTTCACCTGACACAACACAAGCCCGCATAGCGGCCCGGCACCTGCCCCGCCAGGCCGGTATGACGGCCGGCGTGTACCGGAGTACCGGCAGTAACCGTAGCGGGCCGGAACATCGCGCCACGCCGCCCCGGCCCGGATCTTCCACACGATCCCGTTGAGCACCCGCGGATCATCGGTCCGCGGCCGGCCATCGGTCACCGCGACGGCGTCGTGGACGATGGATGGCCGCTGCGGCAAGCCGCGGACCGGTTTCAGGTCAGCCCGAACACGGCGAAGCGGTGGGCGGACCGCTACCGGTGCGGGGTGTCGCGGCCATGGTGGACCAGACCAGCCATCCGCACCGGTCACCGCGGCGCACCCCTGCGCAGGATGAGCGGAAGGTGCTGCACCTGCGGGCTAAGCGGCGGTGGTGGCTGGCGCGGATCGCCAGCCGCCCGGGAACCGCGGCCTCGACGTGTCACACCCGCCGCGCCGCCAAGGGCAGCGCCGGCGGACGGCCACCAGCCTTCAACAAGGCGATTTACCGCAAGCGCAACGTCGTCGAACGCTGCTTCAACCGCCTCAAGCAATGGCGTGATCTGGCCACCCGATACGCCAAGCGCGCGTCCTCTACCAGGCCAGCCTCGTCGTGATCGCCGCCATCATCTGGATCCATGATCGACAGGACAGGACAGGGCCCAGACGGCAGGGGTCACGGCGGTGCGTTGGCCGTGCTTCAGCATCGCCAGCCCCTCGCCCCTCCTGGCCACCGCGTGTATGAGGTCGGCGCGTCTGATGGTCTGGCGATGGTGATTCAACGTTGCCGCAGCGGCACCCGACCGTCCGGTCCAGATCCACGCCCAGTCGACGGTCGCGGCGAACGTGACCGCCGCGCCGGTCAGCACCCTGCCCACCGCCACTGCCCGGGTAACCTGGGCGCGACCCGTCCGAAGACGACCCGTTCGACCCGTTACGAATCGCTGCCGGTTCCGGTCTGTCCTTCAGGGGCCGGCATCGGGTTGGGCTCGACATTGACTGAGGTGACAGACGTGGCGGTAGGAGTGTTTGCGGGCATCCCGGTGCGCGACTATGACAGCGCCCTGGAGTGGTACAAACGGCTCCTCGGTGCTGAACCGGCCTTTTATCCGAACGGTATCGAGGCGGTCTGGCAGTTGGCCGAGGACCGCTACGTGTACATCATTCAGGATCCCGACCGGGCCGGCGGAGCTGTCGGCATGATTTGGGTCGACGACCCGGTCGCGGAGGTTGCGAGAATCTCCGCACGCGGCCTGGAGCCGGTCAACGTCGAGAAGCACGACTCGGTCTGGAAGTACGTCTTCCACGACAGTGACGGCAACGAGACCGGAATCGGAGGACAGGTCTCGATGACCGGATGATTCACCAGCCCCCACGTTGCAGACGTGGAGACCTCGGACCACTCGTTCCCCGATCCCCCTGGTAGTTCAATCGACCATCCCCGTATGCCGTCGACCCACTCGAGGCGGAGCGGAGCGGTGCGGAGCCACGTGTCGAGGTGGAGCCCTACCAGACCAACGACCTCGACACCTGGCCCCGGTCTACTCGGCTCCGCCTCGGGTCGTCGGCAGGCGGGATGTTCCCACTCCTTGCTGGAGCCGGAGCCCCGGCTGGAGGCGTCCTCAGGATCATTGCGTTGTGGGAAAGCTGCTGGTCATCGTGACGAGTAGACCCGCTCAAGTTCAGCCATCGACAGGATCGCCTCACTGAGCGCGCCACGCCGCGCTCGACCCTGACGGTGTGGCCCGGCCGCCGACTCGTTCGCGAAGTACTCAATCCCCCCCGGCTGGCCGAGGTCCCGGAAGCAGTGTGCCGCCTCGCCGAACAGAGGCATGGCCTGCGCTGGGCTCCTGACGTGCGGAAGTCCGCAACTGCGCTGAGGCAGGCCCTTCCCCGCGTGTGCGGGAAGAGGTAGCGGCGGACCGAGCCGGTCGAGGTGCGCTCGACGCAGGTACGAGGGGTCTGTACCGCCTGGCAGGATATCGGGTATGGCGGAGACATCGAGCGACGGCTCTGCGCGGCGGGTGGTGGTGGTCGGGTACGAAGGCTCCGAGCTGCTCGACATCGCCTGTGTGACCTCCACACTCGACCTGGCTGTCCGCATCGCGGGGCGGACGGTGTACCGGACCGAGCTGATCTCACCGAACGGGCAGGCGATCCGCTGCGACTCCGGCCTGGAACTGCACAGCAACGGGTCGCTACAGCGCACCACCGGGCCGATCGACACGCTGGTCGTATCCGGGGGGCGGGGGCACGAGGCCGCCGCCGCCGACGCGACCGTCGTCGCGCACGTGCGACGGCTTGCCACGCTGGCCCGGCGCATCGCGTCGGTGTGTACCGGCGCCACCGTGCTCGCGGCGGCAGGGTTGCTCGACGGGCGGCGGGTGACGACGCACTGGCACTACGCCGACGTGCTGGCGCGGCAGTACCCTGCCGTCCGCGTCGATCCACGGCCGATCTTCATCCGCGACGGGCGGGTCTCCACGTCGGCCGGGGTCACGAGTGCGCTGGACCTGACGCTGGCGCTGGTGACCGAGGACTGCGGGCCCGACCTGGCCCGGGTGGTGGCGCAGGCGATGGTCACCTATCTGCAGCGGCCGGGCAACCAGGCGCAGATGAGCGTTTTCACCGCACCGAACCCGGACCATGTCCTGGTCCGCCGGACGGTCGCGTATGTGACGACGCACCTGGCGTCGACGCTGGACACGGCGACGCTCGCCGCGCAGTGCGGGGTGAGCAATAGGCAGCTGCACCGGTTGTTCGTCGAGCACCTGGGCATGCCGCCCGGGCAGTTCGTGCGCCGCACTCGGCTGGACACGGCCGCGCGGCTGCTGGCGACCACCGGCCACCCGATCGGCATGGTCGCACGGTGGTGCGGCTTCACGTCGATGGAGACGCTGCGGCAGGCGTTCGTGGCGCAGTACGGGGTGCCGCCGTCGCAGTACCGGACCGTGTCGTCGACGACCGTAGGCGCCGGTTCGGAACGGTGACGCAGGTTCCGTGCCGGGAGTGCCAGGATTTCTGACGCGCAGCCGCGTGCGGCTCGGCACCGGTGTACAGCGCGGCCAGAGTGAGGGCATGAATCCCGCATCCTCGTGGCTGTCGCGCCGCTGGCCGACCGCGGCCGGTCTCGCCGCGGCCATCGCCGTGCTGGTCACCGTCGCCGACCGGGAGACGGCCGTCACCTGCGTGTGGGTGGCCGTGCTCTGCTATCTCGCCGCGGCCGCGCTGGACCGGCCGTGGATGGCGTGGGTGGCCGTGCCGGCAGGCAGCGCCGTCATCGCCGTCGGAGAGATCACCGGCGTGGGCCGATGGGTGCCGCTGGGCGCCGCCGCGGTGGTGCTCGCCGTCGTGGCAGTCCTCGTCGGTGCCCCGCGCCGGCAGGTGGCCGCGCAGTTCGTCGGCGGCATCGTGTACGCCGGTCTCGCGCTCGCCGCGTTGGCGCTGGACCCGGACGCCGGCCTGGTCGTGGCCGGGCTGGTGCTGGCCTCCCACGCGGCGTGGGACGCGGTGCACCACCACCGCCGGGCGGTCGTGTCCCGTTCGCTGGCCGAGGCCTGCATCGCGCTGGACCTGCCCCTCGGGCTCGGCCTGGTCGTGCTCGGACTGGCCACGTGACACGCTGAACGAAAGCCTCCTGAAGGAAGGAACACTGATGGGCAGAGTGATCTGCGACCTCACGATCTCGGTCGACGGCTACGCGGCCGGGCTCAACCAGAGCGAGGAACGTCCGTTCGGTGACGACGGCGGCGACGGCTGGGGTGACAGGCTGCACGCCTGGCACGCCGACGCCGACGCGAACCGCGTCGAGATCGAGCGGATCACCGCCGCTGACGCGTTCATCATGGGGCGCAACATGTTCGGCCCCGTACGAGGCGGGTGGGGTCGGCAATGGAACGGCTGGTGGGGCGACAACCCGCCCTACCACGCCCCGGTGTTCGTGCTCACCCATCACGCCCGTGCGCCGCAGCCGATGACCGGCGGCACCACGTTCCACTTTGTCACCGACGGGATCGAGTCGGCGCTGGCGCAGGCGCGCACCGCGGCCGGCGGCGGCGATGTCGCGGTCATGGGCGGCGCGACCACCGTCAACCAGTACCTCGCCGCCGGCCTCGTCGACGAGCTACGGCTGCACATCGCGCCGCTCACCCTGGGCTCCGGCACGCGACTGTTCGACGGTGTCCCGCCGCTGGACCTGCAGCAGATCAGCGCACGCGCCACGACGGCGGTCACACACGTGACCTACCGCGTCCCGTCCTGAGCGCCCTGACCCGGACGCTCGAAAGTCGCCGTCCGTCAAGGTCCGGCCCGATCCTTGGAGCGCCCGGAAGCCGGATGTCCACCCTGAACGAGGGCCGACGGCTCGCCATCGCCGACGTGTCGGGACGAGGAAGAGGTTCGCGACGAGATCGGCCCTGGTCCAGATGGCCGTGGCCACCTGGCGCAAATAGTGTTCGTCGCAGTTAATAGCGTTGTTCGCCGGTAAGCGTCGGGTCCGGTCGATGTGCGGCGCACGGTCTTGGCCGATGTGCGGACGTGATACGGCGATGCCGGGCGTGGGGCGACAGCGACAAGGTGATCATTCAGCAGCCTGTCCGGCTCGGCGCGTCGTCGGTGTGCCTCGTCGGATCGCCTTCAGTTCCCGTCGCATCGTCCCACCCGATCCCGGCCCCGTGATACGAAGAGTGCGAGGGATCGGGTGAGGCGGATCGGGTGAGGCGGACGAATAGTGGCGGGTAACCGGGTGGCGAGGCTGCTGCGTAAGCGCGAGCAGCCCCGCCAGGCATCGTCCCTCGAACTTTTTTTCGACCTGTCCTTCATTCTCGGGCTGACTCTGTTGTCGAGGCGGCTTTTCCATGAACTGAGTTGGGGTAACACGTTCCAGACGTTGATCCTGTTCGCAGGCGTCTACTGGATCTGGATCGCGACCGCTTGGGCGACCGACTGGTATAACCCCAACGAGTCGATCATCAAGGGGCTCGTCCTCGGCATCATGTTCGTCGGCCTGGTGATGGTGGCTGCGATACCGGGCGCGTTCGGTGCACACGGATTCATCTTTGCCGGGGCGTACGTCCTCGTGCACTTATTCCGGGGCGCGGTGTTGCTTACGCTGCTGCGCGGGCATCCGCTGCAACGCCGGTCGTTGCTGATCCTGATCTGGTTCGCGGTCTCCGGGGTGCCCTGGCTGGTCGGTGCTTTCCGGCCGGAGAACGAGCGGGTGGTGCTGTGGCTGGTCGCACTGACCATCGACTACGGAATAGCCTGGTTCGGCTGGACGACTCCGGGGCTTGGCCGAGTGCCGGACGAGAACCTCCGCAATGTCGGCGAGCACCTGTCGGAGCGGTACCAGCAGGTGTTCATCATTGCCCTGGGTGAGGTGATCCTGGTCAATGGTCTCTCCTACGCCAGCGCGGGAATCACTGCGCTGCGTACGCTCGCTTTCGGACTGGCGTTCCTCAACGCGGTGCTGCTCTGGCGATGTTATTTGATTCCCGGTGATCTCCGAATCGGCGGTATTCTCGATCAGAATCGTCCACGGATGGCAGTTTCCGTCGCACTGTGCCACGCGGGGGTGATCGGGGGAACGCTGCTCACCGCGGTCGGCAACGAACTGCTCGTCAACGAGCCGCTCGGTGACCCGCAGGGCGCGTGGGTGATGCTCACGGTCGGTGGAGCCGTGCTTTTCCTGATCGGTCGGATCACGTACCACGTGTTGGTGCTCCACCGTCTGCCGTGGCCGGGGTTGGTCGGCCTGGCGATTCTCGCACTGCTGAGCCCCGTGCTGCTCCTGCTTCAGCCGCTGAGCATCTCGTTGGTCACCAATGCTGCGCTGTTCGGGGCCGTGGCCGTTGACGTCTTCCTGATTCGGCGAGCGGTCCGGCAGGGTCGGACGACCACGTTGTCAGGACAAATCCCCCTGGCGACCGACCGGGATGACAAGCGTTGACGCCTGGTGCCCGCTTCGCCGAGTGGCTCGTCGGCCACAGCATCGCGCGGGCGGTGAGGGCGCCCTCGGATGCACAACTGCTCCCCGCGGTATTGATCTCCGCGGCGGACCAGGCCGAACGGATCGCTGACGGCCTGGCGCCTCTCGTCGAAGGTGGCGACGTGAGCACGACAGGCCCCACTGGCGCGACCGAGGCCGCACCAGCGGGACGACGCCGGTCAGTAGACTTCGATCTTGCCGGTGGAGCGTGGGCTTCCCGGGTCGTTGAAGAAGTACTCGCCGCGAAGCCCGAACGTGTATCGGAACGACTCGCCGGGGGCAAGCCGCACGTCGAAGAGCCCTTCGAAGAACTGCGTCACACCACGGACACCGGCGTTACCCGGATGGTTGGTGAAGGTGACGGTCGTGCCAAGCGGCACCCGCAGGTGGGTGGGCGCCATGCCCGCCACCGCGAACGACTCGGCGACGCCGATCTCACCGGTTGAGGCGTTGTAGGTCCGTCCGACGACGACCGTGTTCCCGACGACGGCGCCCTCGACCGGGCTCCCAGAAACCGGACGGCGGATTATCGGGGGCGGCGGGGTGGGCGCGGGCGCGACGTCCCCGTTGATCTCGAAGGCCCAGAGGAAGTCGCCACGCGGCGCGGAGTTGCCGTACGGGATGCTGGTGCCGCCGGCGTACACGGCGAGGTACTCCTTGTTGCCGACGCGGTACATGATCGGGCTGGAACTGATCGCCGCGCCGGTCTGGAAGCGCCACAGCTCGTGGCCGTTGCGGGCGTTCAGGGCGAGCAGGTTGCCGTCGGGCTGGCCGATGAACAGCAGATCGCTGGCCGTGGTGAGGATGCCGTTGCCGTGCGCCAGCGAGTACGGCATCCGGCGCTTCCACTTGACCTGGTTGGTGCTGACGTCGACGGCGACGATGCCGCCGGTTTGGTATTCACCGGGGGGGCGCAGACCGTTGCTGCTCTCGGTGAGTGAGTGAGCGGCGGCGACATATCCGTATCCGGTGTACACCAGGCCGGTGCGGTGGCTGAACGACAGATGCGACCAGTCGGCCCCACCGCCGTGCCCCGGGATCGACAGGATCGGGGTGTCCCAGTGCGGGTCGTACAACGCGCCCTGCACGTAGTTGGGCACCGCACGGTTGGGGTCGCCCGGGACCGAGGTGCCCAGCGGCTGGTCGACGACCCGCTGTTCGGTCCACGGACCCTGCACGGGGAAGGGCTGGGTCGGCCACGTCTTCTGGCGGGGCTCCTGCGGCACGGGCCGCTCCACGATCTTCAGCGGGGCGGTGCCATCGACGCGGTCGAGGATGAAGAACATGCCGGACTTGCTGCCGTAGACGACGACCTTGCGTTTCCGTCCGCGGATCCGGACGTCGGCAAGGACGGGTGACATGACGTTGTCCATGTCCCAGATGTCATGGTGAATTGATTGGAAGTGCCAGCGGTAGGCGCCGGTACGCAGGTCGAGCGCCACAAGGGAGTTGGCGAAGAGGTTCTGGCCGCCGCGCGCGGACCCGTCCTGGGAGGAGTTGTTGCCGCGAGCGTTGCCGAACGTCCAGTAGGTGAGACCGAGTTCGGGGTCGACAGCCGGGTGGATCCACGGCGTCGCGCCGCCCTCCATCCAGGAGTCACCCTCCCAGGTGTCGTTGCCGAACTCCCCCGGCCCGGGTGTGCCCCAGAAGTGCCAGAGCACGTTGCCGTTGCGGGCGTCGAGGGCCAGGGCGGCCCCCCGGGGCCCGTCGTTGGTGCCGCAGAAGAGCAGTCCCTCGTGGTAGACGACGGCCACCTTCTCGATGTTGCCGTACCCGTCGACCTGGTGCTCCCAGATGACCTGCCCGGTCTCCTGGTCGAGGGCGATGACGTAGTTCTCGTTGGACTTGGTGTAGACGTAACCGCCGCCGACCGCGACGCCGCGCCGCGTCAGCGCGCCACGGGTCTGGTCGTAGCGCCATTTGGTCTGCCCGGTCACGCCGTCGACGGCGATGACGTTGCCGAGCGCGGATTCGATGTAGAGCACGCCGTCGACGGCGACCGTCGTGCTCTGGCTGTTGCCGGTGGCGAGCCCGCCCTCGATCCGGTTGACCCAGGCACCGCGCAGCCGGCGGACGTTGCCACCGTCGATGTGGCGCAGTGATGTGTAGTTCTGGTTGCCCAGGTTGCCGCCGACCTTGGGAAAGTCCTGGTCACCGGGCGTGTCGAAGCGGGAAAGCTCGGCGGCGGACGGCGGGTGGCCGCCGCGGGCGGCCGCGGGCGATGCAGCGACGGCAGGGCCGACGGCCGTGGCCACGGCGGTCGCCGCGGCACCCTTGAGCATGTTCCTCCGGTCGATGTGCGTCATCTGCGGTCACCTCTTCCTCGGCCGTCTCGGCGGCCGGTCGGGGAGCTCGGGATGCCAGCTGCGATGGTGCGGTTGCGGTGACGGGCGTCGTCAGAGCCCGAGATAGATCTTGCGGACCTGTGGGTCCTGACGGAGTGCCGCGGAGGTGCCCGTCATGGCGACGGCGCCGTTCTCCATGACGAGACACTCGGTGGTCACCTCGAACGTCAGCTGCGCGTTCTGCTCGACGAGCAGGATGCTCAGGCCACGTTCCTTGAGCCTCTTGAGCACCACGACGATCTCGCTGACCAACTTCGGCGACAGGCCCATCGACGGCTCGTCGAGGAGCATCAGCTGCGGCGTCGACATGAGGGCCCGCCCGATCGCCAGCATCTGCTGTTGCCCGCCCGACAGCGCGCCGGCCAGCCGACCGCGCATCTCGCGCAGGATCGGGAACAGCTCGTAGACCTCGTCGAGCGTCTCCAGGGTCGGGCCGTTCCAGCGCCTGGTGTACGCGCCCAGGAGGAGGTTCTTCTCCACCGGCAGCCCGGGAAACACGTGCCGGCCTTCGGGCACGTACCCGATGCCGTGGCGGACCATGTTCCGTCCGGGCACCCTGGTGAGGTCCCGGTCGCCGAACTGGATCGAGCGGACTGTCCGGGGCACGAGACCCATCAGGGCCTTGAGGGTCGACGTCTTGCCGGCACCGTTGGCGCCGATGATGCCGAGGGACTGCCCAGGTTGGATGGTGAACGAGACGTCCCGGGCCGCTGTCACCCCTCCGTAGCGGACGGAGAGGCCGTCGACGGAGAGGGTGCGCCCGCCACCGACGGCGGCAGCGTCGGCCTGATCGCGGATGGCAGTCATCGCTGGACCTCCGACACGGCCGGGGCGGGCATGGCCATCGACTCGCCGAGGTACGCCTCGATGACCTCGGGTGAGGCCGCGACGTGCGCGGGCGGCCCATCGGCGATGATCGCGCCGTGGGCGAGGACGGTGACGTGGTCGCACAACGACATGACCATTCCCATGTTGTGTTCGATCACGACCACCGTCACCCCGGAGTCGCGGATCGAGCGGACGATGTCGCACAGCTGCCGGACCTCGTCGCCGTTGAGGCCGGCCGCCGGTTCGTCGAGCAGAAGCAGCCGGGGCCGGGCCGCCATCGCACGGGCGATCTCGACGCGGCGCTGAATGCCGTAGGGCAGGGCCGCAGGCTGGTTGTCGGCGAAAGCCGCCAGTCCAAACCGGTCGAGCAGCGAGTCGGCCTCGCGCCGCAACGCGTGGTCGCGCCGCCAGACGCCGAGCGGCAGCAGGAGGTAGCGCCAGGTGCTGCGGGCCCGGGTCGGGTCGAGGGCGACCAGCACGTTGTCCCGGACCGTCAGCGCCGAGAAGAGCCGCAGGTTCTGGAACGTCCGCGCGATGCCGGCGTGGGCCAGGGCGTACGGGCGGGCAGCGGTGACGTCGCGGCCGCCGAGGATCACCAGGCCGGCGGTCGGTCGGTAGAAGCCGCTGATCACGTTGAACAACGTGGTCTTGCCCGAGCCGTTGGGGCCGACGATCCCACGGACCTGACGTGCCGGCACGGTGACGCTGACGTCGGTGAGTGCCTTGACTCCTCGAAAGTGCATGCTGAGGTTGCGCACCTCAAGCATGACCGCAGCGTCGCCGGCCGCGGGTGGTGTCACGTCGTACGGACGGAAGGCACCCAACGCGCCGGCCGTCTCGCCGCCTCGACCGCGCCAGCCCAGGCGTGCCGCCACCGAGCCCAGGCGGCGTGGCAGACCAGCCAGCCCGGTGGGGGCGAAGACGACGGTGAGGACGACCACGGTGCCGTAGGCCACCTGGGCGTACGTCGGGTAGTCGATCAGCAGCTCGCGGATGAGGGCGAGCCCGATCGCGCCGACGACGCAGCCGACCAGGCTCTGCCGGCCGCCGATGATGACCATCGCGAGCAGCAGGAACATGTTGGCGATGCTGAACGTCTCCGGTGCCACGTAGCCGATCAGTCCGGAGTAGAGCACGCCGGCGACGCCGCCGTAGATGCTGGCGAGCAGGAACGCGGTCATCCGCAGCGTCGGCACCTCGACCCCGACGGCGCCGGCGGCCAGGGAGTCGTCGCGCATGGCGCGCATGCGCCGGCCGAGCGAGGTGTGCACGACGAACAGCCCGAAGGCCAGGGTCACCGCGAACAGCACGAGTTCGAGGTAGTAGTAGAGGTACCCGTCGGACAGGTCGACCCCGGGCAGGGTCGGCCCCGGGATGCCTGGGATTCCCTCGGCGCCTCCAGCGAGGTGGGAGTTGGTGACCCAGTTGGTGAAGGCCAACGCCAGCCCGAGGGTGACGATGCCGAGATAGTGCGACTGCACCCGCAGCGCGGGTGTGCCGACGACCAGGCCGACGGCCGCGGTGGCGATCACCGCGAGCACGGCGGCCGTCCAGAACCCCATGCCAGCCTTGACGGTCAGTACGGCGGTCGCGTACGCGCCGACGCCGAAGAACGCGACCTGAGCCAGGTTGATCTGACCGGCGACACCCATGGCCAGCCCAAGGCCGACCGCGAGGATCGCGTACAGCAGCATCACGTTGACCACGTGCATGGCGTAGGAGTTGAGCTGGTACGGAAGCAGCCAGGCGGCGATCCCCAGCACGGCGATGGTGGCGAGGCGGTATCTCATGCCCGGTTCACCGTCCTCTCGCCGAAGATACCGGTCGGCCGGATCATGATGATGACGGTGAAGATCAGGAAGGTGACCAGTTCGGAGTAGCCCTGGAAGTGCCCGGCCGCGAACGAGTCGATCACCCCGATGCTGATTCCACCGAGGATCGCACCGGGGATGCTGCCGAAGCCGCCCAGGATCGCGCCGGCGAATCCCTTGATCCCGAGCAGGCCACCCATGGCCGGGTTGACGTACAGCAGTGGGCCGACGAGTCCGCCGGCCAGTGCGGCGAGACCGGCGCCGATCATGAACGCCATCGAGTTGCTGCGTCCGACGTGAATGCCGACCGCCGTCGCGGCCTGGTGGTCCATCGCCACGGCCTGCATGGCGACGCCGCGTTTCGTGCGCTGGAGGAAGTAGGCGAGCAGCACGGTGGCGATACCCGCGATGGCGAGCACCACGAGGTCGTACGTCCGGACGCGGATGCCGAAGATCTCCAGCGGCGCGGCGGGCACAGGTGACGGGACGGCCCGACCGGTCGCGCCCCAGATGATGATGGCGAGGGCCTCCAGCACGATGCCGAAGCCGATCGTGCCGATCAGCATGAGGTCGAAGTCCTTGTTCTCCAAGGGCCGCAGGACGCGTTCGATGATGACCCCGATGAGGCCGGTCACGCCGATGGCGACCACCATCGCGAGGGCGAATGGCAGGGTCAGCGACAGGTAGAAGGTGGATGCCAGGTAGGCGCCGATCATGACGACGCTGCCGTGGGCGAAGTTGACCAATCCCATGGTGCGGTAGACGAGCGAGAAGCCCATCGCGACGAGCGCGTAGATCGCGCCGAGGCTCATCCCGCCGATGAATGTCTGCAGAAAGACTTGCATGCTTCTCCCCTGACCCGGTTCGACGGGATGGCGCGGGGCGGCTCGCGGGAAACCGCCCCGCCTGGCTCAGCCTTGGGCCGGGACCAACTTGCCGCTGGTGATGGTGCCGATCGAGGTGGCGAAGATGCCGACGCCGGTCTCGTCGAAGGCGAAGTCACCGAGCAGGCCCTTGTGCTTGACGGCGCGGATCGCGTCCGACAGGTCCTTTCCAGTGGCGTTGTTGCTGGTCTTGAGCGCGGTCAACAGGATCTGCGCTCCGTCGTAGGCCTTCGCACCGTGCATCTCGGCCGCCTCGCCGTAAGCGGCGAGGTAGGCCGCGGCGAAGGTACGCGAGGCGTCGTTGACCTCGTTGCTCAGGTACGGCGTGCTGACGATCGTGCCCTCGGCGTTGGTGGCGCCGGCGGTGTCGATGAAGACCGGGGTGCCCTGGGGCGCGGCGCCCGCGAACGTCGCTCGGATACCGAGGTCCCGGGCCTGCTTCACGATCAGGCCGGACTGCACCTCTTCGGCACCGAGGAAGATTACCTGTGGGTTCCGTTGCCGGATGTTGGTGAGCGCGGCGCTGAAGTCCTTCTGGTCGGTCGTGACGACCTGGTCGGCCACCGGCTTGACGCCCCGGCTGCCGAGCGCCTTGGTGAACGAGTCGTGCTCTCCCTTGCCGTACGAGCCGTTGTTGGTGATGAGCGCGAAGCTCTTGATTCCCTTGCTGTCCACGATGTGCTTCGCGAGGGATTCGTCGTAGGTCACGCTCGTCGGTCCGTTGAGGAACAGGAACGGACTCTTCACTCCGACCAGACCCGGCGACTGGCCCGAGGTGATGTTGGGGATCTCCGCCTGGCGCAGGATCGGGGCCATGGCGATCGTGACGGCGCTCTCGGCGGTGCCGAGCATCGCGACGTACCCTTCGCTGGCGATCTTGCGAGCGAGGTTGGTGCCGACGGTCGGGTCGCCCTGGCTGTCGAAGACGCCGACCTCGATCTGGCGCCCGTTGACGCCGCCGTTCTTGTTCCATTCGTCGATGGCCAGTTTGGCGCCCTTGAGTTCCCAGGCGCCGAGAGAGCTGAGCTGGCCGCTCTGCGCGTTGGCGATTGCGATCTTGATGGGGCCGGTGTCGCCGTTGTCGCCGGACCGCTCCTCTCCGGGGGCGGAGCAGCCGGCAGCGAAGGCGAGGGAGAGGGCGAGAAGGGAGGCGGCGACGTGCCGCCGTGCGCTGCGGTTCATGGGTCACCTCGGGTCGTTGTCACGGGGCGGGCAACTCAGGTGCGGTGCGGAGACGATGCCGGGCCGAAGGGGTCGGCGGCCGGCGAGGACGTGGTGGGTGCGCCGTCAGTCGAAGACGCCCTGGTAGATGTCCTTGATGTTCCAGTGCCCGGGTGTCGGCACGGGTTCGTTGATCATGGGTACGTCGAGCACTGCCGGCCGGCGATTGGCCAGGGCGGCGCGCAGCGCGGCGCCGAACTCCTCGGCGCTGGCGACGGTGTGGCCGTCCGCGCCGCACGCCCGGCCGTAGGCCGCGAAGTCCGGGCTGTAGGGCAGGCCGTCAGGCCCGAGGAAGTCGCAGCCGTAGCTCTGCCCGAAGTTCGTCGCCTGCAGATCCGAGATCGTGCCGTGCGACCGGTTGTTCATGACGACGAAGATCACCGGGGCGCCCTGTTCGACGGCCATTGGCACCGCGGGCAGTTGTGCGCTCATCCCGCCGTCGCCGATCAGGGCGACCACGGTCCGCTCGGGCTGGGCGATCTGCACCCCCACCGCGGCCGCGGGGCCGAACCCCATCGTCGAGGCGCCGCCCGGTGTGATGAACCGTCCCTCGTCGGGCAGTTCGTAGCACTGGGCCACACCGTTCTTGTTCCAGCCCACGTCGGTGACGAGGACCGCGTCGGGTGGGAGGATCGCGCGCAGGTCGGCCAGGATCCGTTCGGGCCGCAGCGGGAACTGCCCGCTGGTGCCACGTTCCCGGCTCTCGGTGAACAGCGCCCGGCGGGTCGCGGTGATGGTCTCCCGCAGCCCGGTCCGCTGCCGCGCGACCGGCTGCCGGTCACGGACGGCGGCCTCGATGGCCGTGACCGCGTGGGTGACGTCGGCGACGGCACCGACGGTCACCGGGAAGTTCCGGCCGATCTCGGCCGGGTCGATGTCGATCTGGATGAGCTTGCCGGGTGGAAACTGCCAGGTGTGCCTGCGGTCCCAGGAGCTGGCGTCGGTCTCGGCGAAGCGCGTCGCCAGCGCCAACACGACGTCGGCTTCCCGGGTGTGGCGGTTGGTGATCTCCAGGCCCCAGAAGCCGGGCATGCCAAGCAGCAGCGGATGACTGTCGGGCAGTGTGCCCTTGGCCATCAGCGAGTGTGCGACCGGGATGTCGAGGTGCTCGACGAGTGAGCGCAGGGCGGCGAGTCCGGGCCCGCGACGGAGGCCGCCGCCGAGGTAGACCAGCGGCCGTTCGGCGGAGACCAGCAGGTCGGCGATACGCCCGGCGACATCCGCCGGCAACCCGGGGCGCTCCTGGGCCGCGAGCGGGTGGGCGGTGGCGGTCTCCGGGTCGACCGGGCGGGAAAAGTGGTCCATGGGCACACTCAGGAGTACGGCGCCGGGGCGCCCGGAGGTCGCGGTCCAAAAGGCGCGTTCGGTGAATCGCGGCAGGTCGGCCGCCCGGTGCACCTGCCAGGCCCGCTTGACGAACGGCCGGTAGATCGCGGTCTGGTCGGCGTCGGCGTGCAGGTTGACCTCCTGGTGCGGGTGCCGACCGTGGTAATACGACGGGATGTCGCCGGTGATGGCCACCAATGGAACGGAGTCCATGGCGGCGGTGAGCACGCCGGTAACTGCGTTGGTCATCCCGGGGCCGACGTGCAGGAGCAGCACGCCGGGTTTGCCGGCGGCCCGCGCGTACCCGTCAGCGGCGTGCGCTGCCGCCTGCTCGTGCCGGCCGATGACGAACCGGATGCTGCTGCGCCCGATGGCGTCCAGCAGGGCGATGTTGGTGTGCCCGCAGGTCCCGAAGACGTATTCCACACCGTAGGCTTCGAGCTGCGCCACCATGGCTTCCGCTGCGGACACCCGGCGGTCGTCGGTCGTGGTGTCCACACGTTGATCGAGGCTCATCGGGTGCCCTCCTGGTCGCCAAACAGGGACATGCCGCGCAGCAGGAGTGTCTTGACCACCGTGTAGTCGTCGACCATCCAGCGCGGCGACTCGCGCCCGAACCCGGAGTCCTTGACCCCGCCGAACGGCACATGGTCGAGCCGGAAGTTGGACGAGCCGTTGACGACGAGGCCACCGACCTCGAGTTCGCGCCAGGCCGTCACGATCCGGCGGACATCGTTGGTGAACAGGCCGGCCTGAAGGCCGTACCGGCTGTCGTTGCACGCGGCCACCACGTCGGCGAAGTCGTCGTAGGGCAGCACGCTGACGGCCGCCCCGAACACCTCGTCGCGGATCAGCCGCACGTCGGCCGGTGGGGACGCGACGATCGTCGGGGCCACGGTCGCGCCGTCGCGACGTCCACCGGTGGTGATGGTCGCCCCGGCGTCGGCCGCTTCGGCGGCCCAGGCGACCACGCGCTCGGCGGCGTCGTCGTCGACCATCGAGCCGACGTCGGTGGCCGGATCGAGCGGGTCGCCGACGACGAGCCTCCGCACCTCGCGGGTGAAGGTTTCCAGGAACTCGTCGAACCGTTCCCGGTGGACGTAGACGCGTTGTACGGAGATGCAGCTCTGGCCCGAGTTGCTGTAGCCGGTGGCAGCGCAGATGCGGGCGGCGGCGGCGACATCGGCGTCCTCGCACACGATCGTGGCGGCGTTGCCGCCGAGTTCCAGGACCAGCCGCTTGGCGCCGGCCGCTCGGGCGACCGCCGCGCCCGTGGTGACGCTCCCGGTGAAGCTGATGACCCCGACTTCCGGCGCGGCGCAGAGCACGCCGCCGAGGCGGCCGTCGCCATGCAGCACCTGGACGGCCTCCTGCGGCATCCCGGATTCCAGCAGGAGCGCCACCACGGCGGCGGACGCCGCCGGTGCCTGAGGCGGTGGCTTCACGATCGTGGTGTTGCCTGCCGCGAAGGCGGGGGCCAGCTTGTGAGCCAGCAGGTTGGCCGGCGCGTTGAACGGCGTGATCGCCAACGCGACGCCGACGGGTGCGCGATGGGTCAGGGCGGTCGTGCCGACACCCCGGGCCCAACCGGCGACCGGCAGCACCTCGCCACCGATCCGCCGTGCCTCGGCGGCGGACACCGCGAAGGTGTCGGCAACCCGGTCGATCTCGTTACGCCCGTCCCTGATCGGCTTGCCCAGTTCCAGCGCGAGCAGTCGAGCGAGACGGTCACGCTGCGCGGAGGCGGCGGCCGCCGCCCGCTCCAGCACCTGGGCGCGAGCTGACGGAGACATCCGGGCGACAGCCCTGGCGCCGCTGCGTGCGTAGGCGAGCGCGGTGTGGGCGTCCTCGTCGGTCGCCTGCCGGGCAGCGCTGACGGTGCTCCTGACCCACGGACCGACCCGGGCGGCACGCGCCCCGTCCGTGATCCACTCGCCGGCGATCAGGCAACCGACCTCGGTCACACCGGGAGGTGTCGCAGTCTTGATCCGATCGTCGAGCATCGCCCCTCCTGGAAGGTGGACCGCCTGGTGGCACCGCTGGACCGCTCTGTGGACTAGGTGTAACGTACGGGCGGCGAGGGCCCCTGGCAATAGGCGATGCCAAATCTGTTACAGGGGTGTGAACCCAAACGGAGGACCCGAGACCATGGCATCCGTGGCCAACCAAGGCCCGCCCCTGCGACGCCCCGCTCCCGACGCTGCGGATGCCGGCGGCGTCCGCAGCGTCCAGCGCGCGATGGAGATCATGTCCCTGCTGACCGAGCATCGCCCGTCGGTCACGATCCGGGAGATCGTGGAGCAGACCGGGCTGGCGAAGACGACCGCGATCCGACTGGTCCAGACGTTGGAGCAGAACGGTCTGCTCTGGGCGACCAGTCACGGTTACACGGCAGGGCCCGGGCTGTGGCGCTGGGCCCATCTCGCCCACCGCAGTTGGGAGGTACCGGCCGACACACGCCAGCTCATGCGCGAACTCGCGGCCACGCACCGCGAGACCGTCAACCTGTACATGACGCGCGACATCTACCGGGTCTGCGTCGCCCAGGAGGAGAGCCCTCAGGCACTGCGGCACGTCGTACGCGTCGGCGACGAACTACCCATGTGGGCCGGCGCGTCGTCCAAGATTCTCCTCCGGGACGCGCCCGAGGCCCTGCTGGGCCGCATCGCGGCGACCGCACCCGACGGCGCGTCACACGTGGCGACGCTGCGCGAATGGATCGACGACGCCGCGCTGAAGGGCTACGCGACCAGCGCCGGCGAACGGGAACCGGGCCTGTCGGCGGTGGCGGTGCCGATCGGCGGGCGATCCGTCCCCGTGGTCGCGGCCCTGTGTCTCAGTGGACCGACCCTGCGCTTCACACCCGAGCGGATCGAGACCTTCGTCGAGGCCCTGCGTGACGCCGCGGCCCGCCTGGCGGAGAAAGGCTTCGACCACCCACTCGCAGGCTAGTCGCCGGAGGGCGACACCCGGCTTCGGCCGCCGACACCGACCGAGGGGCACACAACATGGACGATCGACCGCTTCACGGCATCCGAGTCCTGGACCTGACGAACGTCCTGGCCGGGCCCTACTGCAGCTACCACCTGATGCTGCTCGGCGCCGACGTCGTCAAGATCGAGAAACCGGGGCACGGCGACCTGGCCCGCCGACTCGGGCCCGAGGCCGCGCTGAACCACACCGCGATGGGCGCTTCGTTCCTGGCCCAGAACGCGGGTAAGAAGTCGATCGAGCTCGACCTGAAGGACCCGGCCGACAGGGCGGCCTTCGAGAAGATGATCCTGGATGCCGACGTGCTCCTCGAGAACTTCCGGGCCGGCGTGCTCACCCGGATCGGCTACGGCTGGGACGTGTTGCACCGGATCAACCCGCGCCTGGTCTACTGCGCCATCTCGGGCTTCGGGCAGACCGGCCCGATGAGTCAGGCACCGGCCTACGACCAGATCATCCAGGGCCTCTCGGGGATGATGAGCATCACCGGCACACCCGAGACGGCACCGCTGCGGGTCGGTTTCCCCGTCTCCGACTCGGTCGGCGGTCTCGTGGCCGCCATGGCGATCTGCGCAGCGCTGACCGGCCGATCCCGGACCGGCGACGGGGTCTTCCTCGACGTGTCCATGTTGGAGGCGTCACTGTCGGCCATGGGCTGGGCGGCGTCCAACTACCTCGTCAGCGGCGTACCACCCGAGCCGATGGGTGACCAGAACGCCACCGCCGCGCCGTCGGGGACGTTCGATGCCGCGGACGGTCCACTCAACATCGCGGCGAACCGGCAGGAGCAGTTCGAGGCACTGTGCCGGCTCGTTCAGCGCGAGGACCTCGTCACCGACGAGCGGTTCGCCGACCGGGAGGCGCGCAAGTCCAATCGGGCGGCGCTCAACCGTGAGATCAACGACGCGCTCCGGTGGCGTCCAGCGCTGGAGTGGGAAGAAATACTCTCCGGCGCGGGCGTACCTGCCGCGCGGATCCTGACCGTCCCGCAGGCGGTCCAGCTCGAGCAGCTCCAGTCGCGTGGCTTCTTCACCGATCTGCCCTTCCCCGGGCAGTCACACCGGACCCTGCGGGTGAGCGGCAACGGCGTGCTCATCAACGGGGCGCCGCTGCGGCCGGAATCGGCTCCGCCGCTGCTCGGCGAGCACAACGGGGAACTCGGCCTGGTCGAGAACGCCGGCCTGGGCGCCACCGACGGGGCGGCGGCGTCGTGAGCGGGTCGCCGACCGTACGGGACGTCGCGGACTGGTGGGCCACCGCCGTCTCCCGCGTCGAGCCTGACGTCATCGAGCTGCGCGGCCGCCCGATCCAGGAGGTCATCGGTGACACGAGCTTCATCGGGGTGATCTGGCTGCTGCTGCGGGGGCAGCCACCGACGCGCGGCCAGGAGCGACTGTTGGAGGCCGCCCTCGTGGCCTCCGTCGACCATGGTCCGCACGCGCCGTCGATCGCGGTCGCCCGGATGGCCGCCACCTGCGGCATCGGCCTGAACAACGCCGTCGCCAGCGGGGTGAACCTTCTCGGCGACGTGCACGGCGGTGCCGGGGAACAGTGTCTGACCATGCTCGGCGAGGTGGCCGCTCGCCACGCGGACGGCGCTTCGATGGAGCACGCCGCGCAGTCGGTCGTCGACGAGTGGCGCACCCGGTCGAGGTACCTACCCGGATTCGGACACCGGTTCCACCACGTGGATCCGCGCCGCGAGCCTCTGCTGCGCCGGGTCGAGGAAGCGGTCGCCGACGGAGTGGCCGAGGGGGCGTACCTCAGCGCGGCGATCGCGGTCGAGGCGATCCTCGCGCGCGGACGCTCGCAGCCCGTTCCGATCAACGTGGATGGTTGCACGGCCGTCGTCTACGGCGAGCTGGGCTTCGCTCCCCCGCTAGCCCGTGGACTGTTCGTGCTGAGCCGCAGCGTCGGGATCCTCGCGCACGCCTGGGAGGAGACCGGGCAGGGCCGGCGCAACAAGGGCCCGATGCCGCCGACCATCACGCCGACTTACCTGGGAAACCCCTGAGGAACGCCGATCCCGACGCCCGCCACCCCGCGCCCCCTGCGCAGGGTGCGCACGGCTGCGCGGCAGCACCTCCCGATGCTGTGAAAACCCTTGTGCCACAACGGTTTTCGTCTTGCTGGCCCGCTCCACGGCCGATATATTCGGCGTACCTCTACACGGTACGAATGGTCCACCTGACGGACCTCGTGCCCGGCGTCGAACGCGACGCCCACCACCACCACCGCACGCCGTCCCTGCACAAGGAGCACTCATGCCCTTACGGCGTACCACCGTCCTCAGCGCGACTCTCGGCGCTGCCCTCACCGCCGCCGTCATGCTCCTCGGCACCTCCGTGCCCAGCGTCGCCGAGCGGGCGAGGCCCCCACAGAAGGACGGGGGCGCGGAGAACCTCGGGCGGCCCGACTACGGCGTCTGCCGTGGCACCGATCCCGACTGCTACCACGACTGGGGCAACTTCGACCCCACGACCGACGGATACCGCGTCCTCGTCTACAGCCGCACCGCCGGCCCCCGCCACGCCCACCTCGGCCCTGCCCTGGCCCCAGGGCTCAACCCACCACTGACTCCGCAGCACGCCGCACAGAGCGCCCTCGTCAAGCTCGGTGCCGAGCACGACTTCGCCGTCGACTGGACCGAGGACGTCACCCAGCTCTCCTCGCCGTCGCGCCTCTTCCGGTACAACGCGGTCATCTTCATGAGCACCACCCGCGACACCCTCGACGACGCCGCCCAGACCGCGCTGCGGCAGTACGTCCGCGGTGGCGGCGGATTCGTCGGCGTCCACAACGCCTTCGGCACCGAGTACAACTGGGAGTGGTACGAGGGGCTGCTCGGCGGCGCCAACTACTACGATCATGGCCGCAACCAGCCTGGCACCGTGGTGACGACCAACCGGCGTGACGTCTCCACCGCCGGCCTGCCGGCGCGCTGGGACTTCGCCGACGAGTGGTACAACCTGGTCCCCTTCCCCAGTCAGGTCCGCGTGCTCGCCAAGGTCGACGAGTCGACGCTGCCCGAGGGGGCGCAGGGCGGCAGCGGGCATCCCGGCCACGGCGCCAACCACCCCGTCTCCTGGTGCCAGTACTACGACGGGGGCCGGTCCTGGGTCACCACGCTCGGCCACGCGGTGGAGGCCTGGACGGAAGCCCCCATGACGGGCGACCGGTACTTTCTCGACCACGTCCTCGGCGGCATCGAGTCCGCCATGGGGCGCGGACCGTTCTGCCGATAGTCGGCCGGCGCCGGGACGCGATGGTGCGTCCCGGCGCCACACGGCGGTCCGTCACCGCGCGGTCAGGTACGCCAGCACGACGTCACCGAGCATCGTCCGGTAGTGCTCGCGGCGGACGGGGTCGAGCATGTCCCGCTTGAAGATCGCATCGAAGGTGTGCCGATTGGCGATCCGGAACACACAAAACGAACTGATCAACATGTGGACGTCGACGGGGTCGACGTCGGCGCGGAACCGACCGGCGACGCGGCCCTGTTCCAGGATGCGGGCCAGCACGTCCAGCGCGGGGTTGGCCAGCCCGGCCAGGATCTTCGAGCAGGCGATGTGCCGACCGCGATGAATGTTCTCGATGCTGACCAGCCGGATGAAGTCGGGGTTGGCCTCGTGGTGGTCGAACGTCAACGCCGCCAGTTTCCGGATCGCGTCGCTCGGATCGAGATGCTCCACGTCGAGCTGTTGCTCCAACGCCCGGATGCCCACGTACGCCCGCTCGAGAACCGTGATGTAGAGCTGCTCCTTGCCCCCGAAGTAGTAGTAGATCATCCGTTTCGTCGTGCGGGTCCTCGCGGCGATCTCGTCCACACGTGCGCCCGCGAACCCCTTGTCGGCGAACTCGGACGTGGCGACCGCGAGGATCTCCGACCGTGTCCGGTCCGCGTCCCGGGCGGCAGGCGCCACGACGACCGCCGGTGTCCGTCGCATCAACGGCTCCTCCCTTCGGGGTGAATTCACTCTAGCCACCGAGATCGCCGCCGCCCCTTCCGCACACGCGGGTCCCCACGTATAAGTAACTAACCGGTTCGTACATTATCGACTCGGGAGATCTTGATGACACCCCACAACGGCCGCGGCTTCCTGGTCGGTCTCATCGGTGCCGGGATCGGCACGTCGCTGAGCCCCGCCCTCCACGAACAGCAGGCCGACGCGCTCGGGTTGAGGTACAGCTACCGCATCCTGGACCTCGACATCATGGGAGTGCCAGCGACGGACGTCGGCGGCGTGCTGGCGGCGGTCCGGCTCGCGGGCTTCGACGGCGTCAATGTCACCCATCCGGTCAAGCAGCTCATCATCGAGCACCTCGATGCCGTCTCCCCCGACGCCGCTGCCATCGGTGCGGTCAACACGGTGCTCTTCACCGACGGCGGTGCGGTCGGCCACAACACGGACCTGCCCGGCTTCGTCCAAGCCCTCAGCACGGGCATGCCAGACGTGGCACTCGATCGGGTGGTCGTGCTCGGTGCCGGCGGCGCGGGCGCGGCCGTCGCCCACGGCCTGCTGTCGCTCGGAGCGGGGACCGTGAGCGTGTTCGACACCGACGCGCGGCGTAGCGACGCGCTGGCGCGGCGCCTCACCAGACGGTTCGGCGAGCGCCGGGCCGAGACGGGACCGATCAGCAACCTGGTGGACGCGATCCGCGACGCCGACGGCCTCACCCACACCACACCGACCGGGATGGAGGGCCACCCCGGCCTGCCGCTCCCTGTCGAGCTGCTGCGACCCGGGCTCTGGGTCGCCGACGTCGTCTACCGACCGCTCGACACCGAGCTGATCGTGGCCGCCCGCGCCCTCGGTTGCCAGGTGCTCGACGGGGGCCGCATGACAGCCTTCCAGGCTGCCGAATCCTTCCGCCTATTCACCGCCGTCGAGCCCGACGCCGAACGGATGCTGCGTCAGTTCTACGAACTCGTCCACCCCCCACCTGGAAGGCGGATCACACATGTTCGTCACCAACGGTGACTCCACGACCGGCTTGACCGACGGGGCAGGCACGGCCCCGCAGCTGACCATCGCGACCATCTGCCTCTCCGGGACGCTCGAGGACAAGCTGGCCGCCGCCGCCGCGGCGGGCTTCCACGGGGTCGAGATCTTCGAGAGCGACCTCATCGCCTCGGCGTGGTCGCCGTCGCGCATCCAGCAGGAGTGCGCCCGGCGCGGTCTCCGCATCGCCGTCTACCAACCATTCCCTGACTTCGAGGCGGTGCCACCCGACCTGTTCCGCGCCAACCTGCGTCGCGCGGAGCGCAAATTCGACGTGCTCGAGCAGCTCGGCGTCGACACCCTGCTGGTCTGCTCGTCCGAGTCGGCAGACGCGGTCGACGACGACGACCTGGCCGCCGAGCAGTTGCGCGAGCTGGCCGACCGGGCCGATCGGCGAGGTTTACGAATCGCGTACGAGGCCCAGGCCTGGGGCAGGTTCGTGAACAGCTACGCCCGAGCATGGCGAATCGTCCGGCACGCCGACCATCCGGCCCTCGGTCTCTGCCTCGACAGCTTCCACGTCCTCTCCCGTGGTGACGACCCGTCTGCGATCCGAGTGATCCCGGGCGGGAAGGTGTTCCACCTGCAACTCGCCGACGCGCCTCGGCGGAAGAGCGACGTGGTCGAGTGGAGCCGTCACCACCGCCTGCTGCCTGGGCTCGGCTCGTTCGACCTGACCGACTTCGTCGGCCACGCCCTGGCGACCGGCTACGCGGGACCGATGTCCCTTGAGGCGTTCAACGATGTCTACCGGCAGGCGGACCCACGCCAGGCCGCCATCGACGGAATGCGCGCGATGCTCGCCCTGCAGGAATCCGTCACGGCCAAGGGTCCCGCGCTCGCCCGGGAACGGCTGCGGGCACTCGGCCTACGACCGACCCCACGCCTGGGTGCGCACGTGTTCACCGAACTGGCCGTCGACCCGATCTCCGGCCCTCTCGTTGCGCGGGCCCTGACCGCACTCGGCTTCGCCCACTGCGGGCAACACCGGTCCAAGCCGGTGCAGCTGTGGCAACAGGGCAACGCCCGGGTTCTGCTGAACTTCGCACCACAGCGAACCGTCACCGCCGGCACGGCCGCGATCTGCGCGGTGGCCGTGGAGAGCAGCGACCCCGCCGCGTCGGCCGAACGCGCGGAGCAGATGCTCGCACCCGTACTGCCTCGCCTTCGCCAGCCCGGGGAGGCCGAACTCAGCTCCGTGGCCGCACCCGACGGCACCGCCGTCTTCTTCTGCCGCACCGGTGCGGACGACAGCTGGCTCGATGACTTCGTCTCCACCGGCACCACGGCCCGCGACGACGGCCTGGTCAGCACCACCGATCATGTGTCGCTCACCGCGTCTGTCGACGACTTCGACCACGTCGCTCTCTTCTACCGTTCGGTGCTCGGCCTGCGCTTCGATTCCACGACGGAGGTCGCCGCGCCGTTCGGGCTGATCCGCAGCCGGGCCGCCGCAAGCCCGGACCAACGCATCCGGATCACACTCAACACGGCGCCACTGCGACGCGGCAACTGGGCGCCCGCCGTTCCGAGCCCACAACATCTCGCCTTCAGCAGCGACGACGTGATCGCCAGCGCGAAGGCCATGCGCGAGCTCGGCGCCCCCGTACTGACGATTCCGCAGAACTACTACGACGACCTCGAGGGTCGCCTCGCCCTGGGACCGGAGCTACTCGCGGCAATGCGCGAGCACTCCATCCTCTACGACCATGACGCACACGGCGAGTACCTGCACTTTCACACCGAAATGCTCGGCTCCCGTGTCTTCTTCGAAGTCGTGCAGCGGATCGGCGGATATGCCGGATACGGCGCCACCGACGCCGCCCCGGTACGTATGGCCGCGCACCGACAACGCCGCCTGATTGCCCTGCGGGAGACGCCCCAGCCGCCGAACGTCGCGACGCACGACTACTCGCTCGCGCACCTGACCGCATTGAGCCTGTCTCCGCCGGAGCTGGTGGAAGCCGCCTCGGAGGCCGGATACCGCTACGTCGGTCTGCGCCTCACCCGGGTCACGCCGCAGGAGCCGCACTACCCCCTTGCGACCGACCCGGCACTCATGAGGACGACGAAGGTACGCCTCGCCGCTACCGGAATCGACGTCCTGGACATCGAGCTCGCACGGATCGGCCCGCACGAGGACCCTCGCGACTTCGAGCGCTTCCTCGAAGCCGGAGCCGAACTGGGCGCCCGACACGTCATCACCCAGCTGCCCGACCCCGACGGTGCCCGCAAGATCGACCGCTTCGCCCAACTGTGTGAGCTGGCTCGACCGCTGGGGCTGACGATCGATCTCGAGTTTCCGTCGTGGACCGAGACGCCCGACCTGAGCGAGGCCACCCGGGTACTGCGGGCCGCCGGCCAGCCCAACGCGGGCATACTGATCGACCTCCTGCATTTCGCCCGATCCGGATCCAGTCTGGCCGACCTTCGTGAACTGCCAGCCGACTGGCTCCACTTCGCGCACGTCTGCGACGCCGCAGCCAACGTGCCTGCCACTGTCGACGGACTCATCTACACGGCACGCTTCGAGCGTCTCTTTCCGGGCGAGGGCGGCATCGACGTGCGGGGCATCCTCGCCGCCCTACCGCCCGGAATTCCATACGCCCTGGAGATCCCTCGGGCGACCCTGGTGGCTCAGGTGGGTGCTAAGGAACACGCCCGGATGTCGATCTCGGCGGCACGCCGCCACCTTGATCATGTCTCAGAAGCACACCGGCCCACCTGGGCGGCGTGAAGGCCGCAGCGTTCCAGGCAGAACCCCCACCCCGACCCCGTCCTCCGAAACGCCTGCTACTGGCCTCCGGTACGGCCATCCCCGGTCCCCGCCGCATCCGATAACAGCCTTGGCGGCGATGCCTTGCTGTGTTCTCGGGTGCGCCAAGCGCGGCGATCGCGCTAGCGACGCCGAGGGAGACCGCACTCATGAATGAGTGAAGGGCTGGCCCGCCCAGAGCCCCGCTGTCCCGGATGGGCCTACCTGCGGGTTATCGCCTCAGCGCGCCCAAGGACGGCTCAAAGAAGGGCGTCAACCGGTACGGCTTCTTCGGCACCGACAAGATCGGCATGGCAGTGACCCGGGCCGACATCGCCGCCTTCACCGCCGCGCAACTATCCGACGACCGCTTCCACCATGCCGCACCGGCTATCAGCAACTGACCCTTTGCGACGGCGCTGCCGGGCTCAGCCTTCAGTAGCGCCGTCGGGCCTTGCGGCCCGCGTCAGGCGACAGCAACGCCCGAACTCCGGCAAAGTAGGTATCCGGGTTGGTACCGCTGATCAGCGGACGCTGCAGAGGGAAGCCTGCGCGAGGCTTAGCATGGCCGCGCCGACCTGATCTGGCACGGCGTCGGCCGGCAGGTTCCCGGCCGCCTGCCAGCGACGGGCGACCTCGGCGACGTGGGTAGCCTTGTTACGCACGTGCGGAGCGGACGACGGTACAAGGATCATCACGGAGCGGAGGATCCCTCGACCGTCCTCGGCACCGGCGGCGTCGCGGTCTATCGCGGGTGGATGCACCCCAGCGACCAGTACGCGGCCTTCGCCGACGCTGCCTTCCTGTACGGCTGGCGGTCAGCCGGGCTGCCGGAGGGCGTGAGCCTACCAACAGCCCGGCAAGCCGCCAGCTGAACGGCGTCGGTGCTAGGCGACTCGGACGGCCGTGGCCGTGTCGGCGGGGCAGATGACGAGCAGGCAGCTCTCGACCCGTACGTCGTCGATGACCGGGCCGAAGGCACCCACCGTGGTGCTGGCGAACTGCAGAACCGTGGCGGCGGACAAGATATTCGTGAAGTAGAACGTCCTGTACACGTACCCCATGGCGGCTGGCGTGTGGCCGGCAGTGTCGAAGGAGAAACTGTCGACGGTCTGGCCGTTGGCCGTGACCTTGCCCGTCGCGATGAGGGGACCGTTGTCGGGGTTGCCAGCGAGGGCGTAGCTCACTCGATAGGTGGTGAGCAGCTTCGTGGGCAGCGTACGGGCGACCGCACCCGGGCTGAACCCGTTGAGGTCGAGTGACTGGTTGCCTTCCGCGGTCTGCCAGTCGCGGGTCAGGCCGACGGTGCCGGTGGTGACGGTCCACGGGCCGATCTGCTGGCCGGCGGCAAACTCCGTGAAGTCGCTGGTGATGGCGGGGCTCTCGAAACCGTCGGCGAAGACGGGGGCCGCCGCCGCCGGACTCGCCGTGAGGGCGGTCAGTAGGGCGGACAGCGCCGCCGCCAGCGCCACCCCGGTTGCCGTGCGATGGGTACGCGGACGCTTCGTTGCCATGGTTGTCCTTCCGACGTAGGCATTGGCACTGACCGGGCGGCGCCGGGAATCCGTATCGCGGATCGACCACCGGGACGCTAGAAAATCGATGCCCGTCAGTGACGTTACGGTGACGCCGCAAGGCCGGCAAGGTCGTTCAATTCCCGACAGTTGGCCAAAAATCCGACAACGGTTGAGCATCGGAGGGCCTTGACATCGCCTGCCCAACGGCAACTGGACGGCCTACTGGCGGCCGTCGACGATATACGCGGCGAGCCTACTGCTGGCCAGCCCGGCGCCGAGGCTCATCAGGAGCCGACCGCGATCAGCAGTACGAGCAGGCCGAGGCTAGCGATCGCTGCAGGCCGTCGGCCCACATGGTTGGACAGTCGTCCCAGCACTAGCAGTGTGCTGCGAGAGCGGCGGAGCAGGCGACGATGGTCAGGGAGATGCCGGCGTTGGTGAACCCGTCCTCGGCCCGGTAGATGTTGAAAAGAGGGATCGTCGAGCCCACTGCGGCAAATACGGCCACCAGTGAGACCACCGCAGATAAGAATGCGAGCCGGAGCGCTCTCTGCCGGTGGCCCAGGTTAGTCGCCGGGGTCACGTGTTACATCGAGCCGTCTTTCTATCGTTCTGGACCATGCCGGCGCTTCTGGAGGTTTCGGGGTGCGCACGTCTACGTGCCAGGCCACCCCTCGCCTCGTTTCAGTCTCCTCATTCCCTCCGGGCGAGTGTCACGAACCGTGCCGCCACCGCGGCGAGCACGGCGGAGGTAAGGACAATGAAGCCCGCCGCGAGGAACACCACCTGCAAGGTTGTCGACGAAACAAGGATCGCGCCGAGGCCAGACCCTGCCGCCAGGGCTATCTGCAGGTTCGTCACATTCACCGCCGACGCGGCCTCGGGGGCGTCCGGGGCCGCGTCGAGTATCCAGACCAGCGTTCCCGGGTTCACGATTCCCCAGAACAGGCCCCACAGCACGAGCAACAGGCCAGCCAGCCAGGGTAAGGAGCCCGCGCACGCCAGCCCGATGAGTAATGCGGCCACCACCGTCGCCGCCCCGGCGAAGCTGCCGATCACTCCGCGCTTGAACAGCGATCCGGCGACGATTGAGCCGACGATGCCACCGCAGCCGTAGATGACGTAGAGCAGGGAGATCACACCGCTGGACAGTTGTGTGTGGTCCATCAGGAACGGGGTGATGTACGTCCAGGCGGTGAACTGTCCGATGAACACCACCGCGCCCGCGGCCATCCCAAACCGGGCGGTCCGTCGCGTCACGACTCCCAGGAGATCACGCAGGTGCGTACGCCCGTCCGGAGGAATACCCGGCAGCACGACCGTCTGCGCAACCACGACAAGCAGCGTCGCCGCCGCCGCAATGGCGAAAGCGAGACGCCAGCCGACGAGGTTGCCAAGGAACTGTCCCGCAGGCAGCCCCAGCACCGTCCCACCCGAAATACCCGCCGCGATGATGGTGATGGCGCGAGTGCCGCCGGCCCGGCCCACCAGCTTGGGGCCGACCGGTGAGACCACGGTCCAGAAGGCACCGAGAGTGGCGCCGAAGAGCATACGGGCGATCAGCACCAGGACGAAGTTCGGCGCCACCGCGACGACCGCGTTCGACACAAGCACCGTCAGGCCCAGGACAAGGATGACCGAGCGCCGGTCGAAGCGGGCGGAACCGAGGAAGAACAACGGCGCTGACAGCGCGGCGCTGAAACCCGGCACGAGCACCATCAACCCTGCGAGGCCGAGCGAGACATCCAGTCCGTCGGCAATCTGCGGCAGCAGCCCCACCGGAAGCGTCTCCGTCATGACGATGACGAACGCGCCGAGCGCGACCGCACCGACGGACAGCCAGCCCCGCCTGCTACCGGGCTCCGCAGCAGCGCGGACAGCTGCAGGCTCGATCGGGACGGCCGCGCTGCACGACGATGCCGTGACCACGCGCACCTGCGATGCGTGGTGTGCCGCCGTCGCCTGTTCGGATTCGATCATATGTTCTCCTCACTCATCGCATGCTCCTGGCAGGGCTCCGCTCTTTAAGCACCCGAGGATGTTCCGCGCGAGTCACGCGGGCATTCAATACAACTCACGTTGCGATCTAGCCGCATGAGACGAGTACGCGGCTGCCCGGTTTGCGTGGCCGTGTTAAGCCTTGATGAGGTCGATGATGTGGCCGAAGTCGAGCTCTGATGCGAGCGCCATCAGGTCTCCCTCCGCTAGCTTCGCCGCAGCCGCCTGTGTAGCTCCGAGAGCGTGCGTGTATGGGTCGACCCCGAGGCTGATCCGGCGGACACCGATCGTCTGGAGTTCCGCGAGGGTAGCCGTGTCCTTGGGGCTGACGAGGACGTTGACCGGCTTGGGCGCGACGGCCTTGATGACTGCGCTGATCGAGGCCAGGTCCGGCAGGTTCGGCGCGTACAGGACCTCAGCTCCTGCCTCCGCGAAGGCCGTGAGGCGGCGGATGGTGTCATCGATGTCGGAAATCCCCCACAGGAAGTTGTCCGTGCGACCGGTCAAAACGATCCGTCCGCGCGCAGCTGCGCCGGCGGCCTCGATGCGGCGAACCGCGTCATCGAAGCGACGAATCGGGTTCAAGGGGTCACCGGTGGTGTCCTCAACTCCGATGCCAGCGAGACCGCGGGCAATGGCAGTATCGACAGTGGCCGCGACATCTTCGGGAGTCTCGCCGTAGCCATCCTCAAAGTCGCCGTTGATCGGCAGGCCACTCACGGACGCGAGCAGGGCGGCATGGTCAAGGTGCGTGTCGCGGCTGATGGCGTGAATACCGTCGAGTCGGCCGAGTGTCGCGGCGAAAGCCGCTGAAGAGGTCGCGATGGACTTGAATCCGGCCTCTTTGAAGAGCAGGGCCGACGGGCCGTCCCATGCGTTGGGCATGATGAACGTATCGGGGCCACGATGGAGTTCGACGAACTGTTCGTAGCGCGCCTGGGCTGGAATAACAGACATCGTGGCGGATCAGGCGCCCGGGGCGATCGCGCAGGCGGAGACGCAGACCCAGGCGCCCTCCCGCTTCTGGTACACGTCCGTGTAGAGCGCTTCTTGCACCACTCCATCGGCGATCATGGTGTACGTGACGCGGCCGTGGATCAGGGCAACGTCGCCGAGGATGCGGATCTTGAAGTCGCGCAGAGTGAGGTCTTTGATGGGTCGGGGCTTGGCGATGTATTCGAGGTACTCCTCGCGGTTGCGGGTGACACCCGGTGTCTGCACGATGAAATCCTCGGCGAGGAATTCACTGAAGCGCTTGGCATCGCTGGCCTCGTCCGAGTGGATGTAGTCAAGGTTGAGCTGTTCGAGGATCGCCAGATCTTCGCCGGACTGCTCGCTATCGTTCATTTCTTGCTCCTTCTCCGTGAAGTGCGGCTTTCGCCGAAGCCGGGTTGTCGTTTCGACTACGTCGCAATCTCGGTCGGGCCTCGATGCCCGCCCGCCGCAGTCGGCTCCGCGGCTGATGGCTCCCACATGCTCGGTCCTCGAGTAGCGGCAGGTGGTGGGCCCGATGAGTTCGGTCGCTCCGTTCGACTATGAGACTACATGGACCACTTGGTCCAGTCTAGGACGTCGCGGCACCGCTCACAAACGTATGCGCCTGGCCCTAACCCCGCCAGGCCCGCGGCTTGCTTCGGTCGTGAAGAGGTCAGGTCGTGAACAGGTCAGGGCGGATGATTGATGGCGCGGGTTGCTGGTGCACACGATCATCCGGCATTCCCCAGCGGCGCTTCCGGGAACCCATATCTGGACTCTAGCGTCCAGTTTTCGGCTAGACTGTGGCAGTGAGTTCCCACCCGCTTTGATGGAGCGGTGGCTACCTGCCGCCGGACGGGCAGGGGCAGCGATAGTTGGTTCGGCTGGTTTCTTCTGGCGGGTGCGCCAGGCGGTCTCGTACTCGTCGGGGCTGAGGAAGTCAGGAGCCGAGCAAACCTCACAGGAGGTAACCGAACGAACCGTAACTCGACGCATGGCTCCGATCTCGTCCAGTCATCGGTACCGGCCGTCGTAGCGGACTCGACTCCGGGCATCCGTGAAGCTGACGCCCACCCGCACTCCGTCCTCGACGATCCACCGAACCGTGTACGCCGCCCGATAAGTCGGCGGCCAGAATGAAGCGAAGGTCCCGTCACCCGTGACAGACCACTCGCCAACTGACGGCAGGCCTCCGTCGACGTAGGTCGTTCGACCATCCGCCGTGAATGATTGGGTTGCACCGTCTTGGAACACAAGCTGCGCAGCGGTCAGGGCGGCGATCATGTCCACCGCATCGACCGGCTGGCCATCGACAACGTCCCTACCGGAAGGAACAGGGTCCATCGAGCTCTCCTGACATCGGGCAAGACCATGGCCGCCGCCAGCTCGCCGCGGGGGCGACATGTCGAACGACCAACTCGGAACACTCTCCAGCCGCACATGGACGCTTTGGTCCGCTAGTCCCCCGCTGTGGAGGCACTCACCAGACGGTGATGCATCGTCGCGACCGTCAAGAGCTGCTGATGCTCCGGACCGCCGATGGCCAGCGGGCTTGCAGGCCAGTGTCACGCTAGCCTACTCTGGACGTGATGGTCCAGTTAATATGTCCCGGATTGCGGACGACCACGTCCGCACCGCGGAGAATCTCATCACCGGGGCACTCGCTGACGTTGACGTCATGGGCGGGCACCACATCGACATTCACCGGCCGAGTGGAGGCACGGGTGGCAGCGGGTTCGCTGCTGCACGGCCACTTGGGGAGGGGCGCATGGCAGTGATCACACGCGGCTTCGGCGGCCGCAGACGCGACGACACCGACCTCCCGCCTGGCCAGTACCGCACGGACGACTTCCCGGTACTGTCGGCGGGACCGACACCGCGCATCGGCCTCGACGAGTGGGAACTCGCCGTCGTCACCGAGACCGGCGAGCGGAGCACGTGGTCATGGGCGGAGTTCACCGCCCTTCCTGCCGACGAGCCGACCGTGGACATCCATTGCGTCACGCGCTGGTCGAAGTTCGGCACGAGCTGGCGAGGCGTCTCCGTGGACACCTTGCTGGCCGACGTCGAGACTACGGCCGAGTACGTCGTCGCCCACTCCTACGGCGGCTACACCACGAACCTCCCTCTCGAGGAGCTTCTCGACGGCCGGGCCTGGGTGGCGTACGAGTTTGACGGCGAGCCGCTGGTTCCGGTGCACGGCGGGCCAGCTCGTCTCCTCGTTCCGCACCTGTACTTCTGGAAGAGCGCGAAGTGGCTGCGCGCTCTGGAACTGCGTCTCGACGACGAGCCCGGGTTCTGGGAGACAGCCGGCTACCACAACGACGGTGACCCATGGCGCGAGCAGCGGTACCGGGAAGACTGAGCTGGCAGCCGGCGACCGTCGCCGCCACCCGGGCGGAGTCTGCGACGGCGCGGACCCTGGTCCTCGACGTTGACGGCTGGACAGGTCACGTGCCGGGCCAGCACGTCGACGTCCGGTTGACGGCTCCCGACGGCTACACGGCGCACCGCAGCTACTCGATCTCGTCCGCGCCGTGGCCTGACCGGCTCGAGGTGACCGTCCAGGCGGTGACTGACGGTGAGGTCTCGCCGTACCTCGTCGACGTTGCAGAGCCAGGTGACCAACTTGAGATCCGTGGGCCGCTCGGCGGCTGGTTCGTACGTCGATCCGCCGATCCGCGCCCAGCATTGCTGATCGGCGGCGGGTCCGGCGTGGCGCCCCTGATGTCGATGGTGCGTGCGGCGACGAATCCCACCAGGCTGCTCTACTCGACCCGATCCCCGTCCGATGCGCTGTTCTCTGCGGATCTTGCAACTGCAGAAGCCGCAGGCGATGGTCGCGTCGCAGTCGCATACGCCTATACCAGGGCCGCGCCCCCTGGCTGGCCGGCCCCACCCCGACGACTGGACGCGGATGCCCTTGCCCGCGTCGCCTGGCCCCGCGAGGTCGACGCTGTGGCGTTCGTCTGCGGCCCTACCGGATTCGTCGAGACCGTGGCCGACCTCCTCGTCGACATCGGCCACGACCCCACGAACATCCGCACCGAACGCTTCGGACCCACAGGAGGATGACCATGTCGACCACCCATGTCAGAGCAGACGACGCACCCTGGGTCGACGGTAACGCCCTCGCCGGACCGCTCGGCGAGATCATGGGGGCCGACCTCACCGTTGCCGAGCTCACCTGCGCCGGTTGCCGGACGACCCGGCCGCTAGCCGCGATGCGCGTGTTCGACCGAGCGCCCGGCCTCGTCGCCCGATGTCCCGGCTGCGAGGACGTCGTCATGCGCGTGGTGCGCACGGCCGGCCGGGTCCTGGTCGACCTGCGTGGTTCGCTTGTCCTCAGCCTCCCGGTGCCGACTGCCTGAGCGCTGAGAACCCCGTCAATCGTGGCGATCCAGATAATGCCGCCGTCTTAGTCGTCGGTTACCCAATAGTCCGAGGCGGGATACTCCTGCCACTTCATTCGACCTGGCTGGGCACTCCCAGGTCGCTGACCAGACACGAGATTCAGGAGACAACATGGCGGGGAACGCCGAGAAGATGATCACGTTGACCAGCGCCGAGCACGATGTGGGTGGCTCGAACCTGTCGGGAGCCACCGCGCCCGGCGCGGAAGACCTCGTCATCACCAACAACAGCGCGCTCGGCATCTACGAGGCCACGATAGGGGGCCGGACAGCCGCTGGGCTCGTCTACAGCAAGGTCGGGAGCCGCGTCGTACTGTTGGCGACATCCGTGCTCCCCGAGTTCCGGGGGAAGCGGGTCGCCGCCAGGCTCATCGGCGGCGTCCTCGACGAGCTGCGCATGCAAGGAAAGACCGCCACCGTCACGTGTCCGTTCGCGGCAGCATTCGTCAATGCTCATCCCGAATATGCCGACGTTCTAGACCCGGCATTCCCTCGATCGCACACGGCCGGGCATGGGCATTGAACACGCGTCGTCGCGCTGGACGCGCGCGGAGCTGAGAGGGTTCAGGCTTCCCCGACGGCGGGATACATCGCGTGAAGGCTAGGTGGGCGCCGGCGACGAGTACCGCGATGCGCTCGGCAAGCTCATCGACGTCACGCTGGCCCAGCGCCAGTTGGCCAAGACGCGCAAAGGACTACGTGACGGCCGAGGCGCTGCGGGACGGGCTGGCGGCGGCCGGGATCGTCGTCGAGGACACGCCGAACGGGCCGCGCTGGTCGCTCGGGCGGTGAAAGTAGTCGATGGATCGGGCCGTCGAGGCGGCGGGCGCGGCGCATACTCCTCGATGTGGCCGGCACGGCCGAGGTGCCGCTGCGCGACCCGGGCCTGATGTGGTCGCTCTCGATCGTCTCCCACGGCCGCAAAGCCGCCAGTCGGGACGCGGCCACGCATTGCTGATCTCACCATCGAGCGCCACCACGCGCGGATCGGCCGAGCCGCAGTCTCGCCGAATCTACTGGTGGTTTCCCTGCGGGCGCGGGCCGCGGACGCGTACGGGCACGTCCGCAGACCCGCCGGCATGATCCCGGCGCTACGTTTGGAGGGTCAGTTGCGGCCGGCCATGATGTCGACGTCGGCGATGGCGCCGGTCATCCAGCTCGACTTGTCCGACAGTAGGAACGACACCGCGTTCGTGATGCCCTCCGGGCTGCCGGGTCCCGAGTCCTTACGGACGAACGTGGATGATCGTCTTCCCGGTGATCCGCTCGGTCGGGTTGAGGGCGGCGACGGCGTCGTCGAGGGTCGCGATGTTGCCGATGTTCGTCCGCAGTCGTCCGTCGTTCACCCGCCGGACGATCTCACCCAGTTGGGCGCGATCGGACACGACGACGAAATCGACCGCCAGGCCGTCCGCGGGCCGCGCCTCGGGCGGCCCGACGACAGACACCAGCGTTCCTCCGGCTCGAATCAGGCCTGCGGACCGCTTCTGGATGTCGCCGCCGATGACATCGAAAACCAGGTCGACGCCGCCGACGTCTTCCAGGGCGTCCTTGCCGAGGTCGACGAACTCCTGTGCGCCGAAGTCGAGCGCGGTCTGACGGTCGGCAGCGCGCCCGGTGCCGATGACGTAGGCGCCGAACTCACGGGCGAGCTGCGTCGCCATCGAACCGACTGCGCCGGCCGCGCCGTGCACGAGGACGCTCTGCCCCGACTGAAGGCGGCCGTGCTCGAATAGTCCCTGCCAGGCGGTCAGGCCAGAGATCGGCAGGCTCGCGCCCACCGTGAAGTCCACGTCGCCGGGCAGCGGCGCGAGGTTGCGCGCCTCGACGGCCACATACTCCGCCAGGGTGCCGTCGCGGGTCCAGTCCGTAAGGCCGAACACCCGCTGTCCCACCGACAGTCCCGTCGTGCCATACCCGAGAGCGCTGACTACTCCGGCGAGCTCGTGCCCGGGTATCGACGGTGTCCGGTCACGGCCGAGGCGATCGGTCCAGGTCGAGGGCCACGCCATCTCGGTCGGGACGAATCCCGAGGCATGAACCTGAACGACGACGTCGTTGAGGGCCGGTTCCGGCTCGGGCCGGTTTACCAGCGTCATCCCGGCCGTTCCCGCAGCCTCGTCCGTCACCACAATCGCCTTCATCAGATACCTCCCTGTGTCCAGCCCTCGTCTGCACCGACACGAGGAGCACATTTCCGTTTCCCAGCATTGACGGCGCCAAGCCTCGGCGCTGTACCACGCCCCGCTGATGGGTAGCGGTTGGGGCGCGAGGATGTCGCCGAGAGTGGCGGGGACGTCTGTCGAACTCGACGCCGACGGGCAAGTCGGGCACCTCAGCGCTACCGGAAGCACCCCGTCGGACATCCCGAACCTAGCTATGGTAAAACTGGTCTGTCAAGTCCACTTTCTGGTCACGTAGTTGCAGCTGTGCCGCACGGAAAGTACCAGTTCAGCCTGATCAGCAAGGCGGCTGCCTGACATTGGCTAGACGTGCTTTCTGGACTCGGAGGTCCACGTATAGCGGAGGTTGTGGGAATGTAGCCGACCCGGAGAGTGTGTGTGCTTGCGTGTCCAGGCGCGCTCCAACTGACTCCGCAGCTATGTACGCAAGGCCGTGAAGGGAGAGCTGTGCCCCAGCGGACCCCGTACCGCAAGAAACCGGGGGCCGTTTCGCGGCTCGACCCGGAGCAGTACCGCGTGACCCAGCAGGATGGCACCGAACGCCCGTTCGCCAACGCCTACTGGGATAACCATGAGCCCGGCATCTACGTCGATGTCGTGTCCGGCGAGCCGCTGTTCGCGTCGGTCGACAAGTACGACAGCAACTCCGGCTGGCCGAGCTTCACCAAGCCGATCGCCAAGACGAACGTCGTCGAGCGCGAAGACTCCAGCCACGGGATGATCCGAACGAGGCCCGCTCGCTGCACGGGGACAGCCAGCTCGGCCACGTCTTCGACGACGGTCCCCCGACAAGGGCGGACTGCGCTACTGCATCAACTCCGCGTCGTTGCGGTTCATCCACCTCGACGACCTGGAGAACGCAGGCTACGACGAATACCGCACCCTGTTCACGAGTGACACCAACACTGACACCGACGACAAGTAAGGAGACGACGTGACCACCGAAAAGGCGATCCTCGCCGGCGGCTGCTTCTGGGGTATGGAGGAGTTGTTCCGCCACCAGCCCGGCGTCGTGTCCACGCGTGTCGGCTACAGCGGTGGCGACGTCCCGAACGCCACCTACCGCAACCACGGCACGCACGCGGAGTCCATCGAGGTCGTCTACGACCCCGAGAAGACCGATTTCCGCGCGCTGCTCGAGTTCTTCTTCCAGGTGCACGACCCTTCGACGAAGAACCGGCAGGGCAACGACATCGGCACCAGCTACCGCTCGGCGGTCTTCTACACCACCGACGAGCAGAAGCGGGTCGCCGAGGACACGATCGCCGACGTCGACGCCTCGGGCCTGTGGCCCGGCAAGGTCGTCACCGAGGTCACCGCGGCAGGCGACTTCTGGGAGGCCGAGCCTGAGCACCAGAACTACCTGCAGACCTACCCCAACGGATACACCTGCCACTTCCCCCGCCCGGGGTGGAAGCTCCCGAAGCGGGCGACGGCCTGACACCTCCGGCGCGCGGACCCCGGGTCCGCGCGCCGGCCTGGGGCCGAGGTGGTCAGCCTGGACGAGAACTCGGCCGGATGGGTGCAGGCTCTCTCGGAAACCGGTGCCGAGCGAGACGTGGTATTCGATCGGCTACACGAGATGCTGGTGCGCGTGGCGTTGCGGGAGGTGCGCCGGCGCGCGACGCGCTGCCCGATGGGGACGACTCGCCCTTGATGCGACGGGTGGCCAGTGCGGTCGACCTCGCCAACGGCAACCTTGCGCATCCGCCGGGCATCCGTCGTGACGGTTGCCGAGCGGCAGCGGCCGGCGCGCCCAGGCGGGGCCTGCGGCCCGTTCAGCGCAGCTTGAAGACGTACAGCAAGTTCCACTACCTGGCCGGCAGCTAGCCGGCATTCAGCTGCCCGGTCTCAAGACCTGCTTGACATATCAATATCAGGACCTGGATGACAGGTTCGCCCTCTGTGGCACCGGCCCGACGCTTGGCCAAGGTCGACGAGCTAATCCTGATCATGCCCGGCCGCCGCGAAGTGCGACGTCTGGTCAGTCAACATGGTGACGGTCCCGGCCGTGCTGACCGAGAAACGCACCGGGGCCACGGCGAGGACTAAATAGTCCAGGAAAGATCCGCTCTATCGATCTCGCGGACATAGCACGCATTCGATCAAGCTGGCGGCGCATGCGTTCGTTCTCCACAACGCGAATGCGACATATCGTCGGAGGGACTCCAAGGTCCCATCCGCCATGGACTTTATCTGGCGTGCGCTGGATACACTTGACCGATGGGCGACGAGCAGGTGGCTGCGCCGACGAAGCAGCGGAGGATCAGTCAACGGGGCATCGCCACGCGAGAGCGGATCCTCGAGGCGGCGAACCAGTTGATGTTCGTGCGCGGCGTGAACGCGACGACCCTTGACGACGTCCGCGAGGCCAGCCAGACGAGCAAGTCTCAGCTTTACCACCACTTCGCCGACAAGCAGGAGCTCGTGCGCGCGTTGGTCAAATATCGAGGCGCGCTTGTGCTTCAGCGCGAGCACGGACGGCTCGAACGACTGAGATCGTTCTCAGGGCTGGTCCGGTGGCGTAACGCGCTGGTCCAGGCCAACTCGCTGAACAACGGCAAATACGGGTGCGGCCTCGGGTCGATGACTGTCGAGCTGTCCGATCAAGATGAGCAGGCTCGATCGATGCTGTCGGAGACGTTTGCGGCATGGGAAAAGCTGATCAGTGATGGTCTGCACCGGATGCGGGACAGCGGTGCGCTGCGCCAGGACGCCGACCCGGAGAAGTTGGCCACGGGGTTGATGGCAGCTTTGCAAGGCGGCTACTTGCTGGCGAACGCCGCGCACAACGTCGCACCCATGGAAATTGCTCTGGACATGGCGCTGGAACACATCAAATCGTTCCTCTCGCAGCCGTCCGGCGAGCCGACCCGTTAATTGCGCCCGGGCCGAGGGCGCCGCGTCGGGCGAGCAACGCTTGCCGGCTCGGTATCCAGTGAGCTGCGCGCTGGCCGCTGTCCTGGAAGTCGACGTTTCCCGTGCGACGGGTCTTGGCGCGGCACGATGGCCGACAGTAGGTGCCGGTCGTCTTCGCTGCGGTGAGAAAGCTGTCATCGAGTCGCTCCTCCCGTCGTTGGATCGCCTCGCACTGCGACTGCGGTTCACTGAGCATCGATGTTCCTCATGTTGTCCAGACTTGAGTCCGCCCGAGTCGCGGTAGGCGACGGCGATCGCTGCCCTGATGCGTGAGCGACAGCAAGCCTAGCCTCAACGGACTGATAAGTCCATGTCTGGGTTTGGCATTGAGGGAGGTCGGCTGGGTGCGTCTCGGTCCTAATCGCCTATCAGTACAGCTTAGAGCACCCCGAGGTGGTGTTTCACGAGGGTCGAGCGGCTCTGACGACGAGTGATCAACTGGACTATCCAGTCCGCGAAGGCTAGCCTGCGGAGGTACTCGGTCATGGGGTGTCACGCCCAGCCGCAGCCTCCGCTCAGACTGCGGCTCGGCTGCTGCTGGATCCGCGTATCTGGACCGTCACTACCAGGATCTACAGGAAGGCGCGGCTGATGGAAACCGATCGGGATCGTGTCGTCGCATCCGCCCGAGCTGTCCTTCCGGCCACTGAGCGCCGGCGCACGGACATGACCACCCGCGGCTTCACGTTCGTCGCCGATGAACCGCACAACGGCGCACTCGGCGAAGGCCCGACGCCGACGGAGTACCTGTTGATGGCGCTCGCGTCGTGCACGGCGCAGACGCTGCGGCAGTACGTCGACTATAAGTACGACACCGCGGGTGACATCACCGTCGAGATCGACTACCACGAACCCCAGCAGGAAGGCGCAGAGCGTTACCTGCAGCGCAGGATCACGCTGAGCGAAGAACCTGACCCCGACGACTTGAAGGTGATGCATGACATTGCCGAGAAGTCCCCGGTGACCCTGCTGATTCAGTTCGCATGGAGCGTGAGGACCGAGTTCGTCGGGCCGCGCTGAAATCAGGCCGGTTGCTGCCCGGCGATCACGGTCGAGCAGCAAGCGGTTGTCGTTCCGCAGGCGGCGACAGTGTTTCCGTCGACCGCGACAGCTTGAACGCGACGCGGCGCCTTTGCATGTGGGCGCAGGTCCTCGTCCTGACGGATGGCCGCTCACTCGTGCAGGCAACTCGAAACAGAGTCGGTGCGGTCGGCTTGGTGACGGTGGAGCGTCTGCCCAGCAGGGAAACTTGTCGGAGGTCGTGTCGTCATGGCGCTCAAGTGTGATCAGCCGGGCCACGGTGGACGGTACGCCGGGTTCGAGCGAGCGTTGCAGTGCCTCGTCGAGGAAGGCGGTGGACATGCCGAGCTCGACGTTGACGCGCCAAGCGGCGACAGCGAGTTGATCCAGGTCGGGGCCTGGCCGCGCTGATCCTGTTGGCCGGTGCGCTCGGCGACCGCTACGGCCGCGGGCGAGTTCCTCCTTCTGGGTATCGCCGGGTTCACCATCGCCTCGATCATGTGCGCGGTCGTCCCGGCCAGAGCTCACTGATAGTCGCCGCATCCTGCAGGGGATCGGCGGGCCTCGTCGCTCTCTCCGCAGCCGGCCACAGCTGGGCGCAGCGCGATCAGTACTGAACCGAGGGGTCGCGGGCCCGCATTGCGGCACGCGATCTAGCTATCCATTGCTGGCCCGGCCAGCGCGTCAGAAGGTGACGTGTGACCGAAACCAAGACGAGCGACCGAACGATCTCGAAGCGGAATCTAGCGGCACCGCTGCGAGCCTTTGTGCGAACTGAGTCCGGCAGCGCCGGCGTGCTCGTGGCCGCCATCGTCGCTGCACTGCTCTGGGCCAACATCGACCTCGGCTCCTACGAAACCGTCTGGCGCACCCAACTGTCCCTGCGCCTCGGGCACCTCGAGCTGTCCCGCGACCTGCACACCTGGATCAACAGCGGCTTGATGACTCTGTTCTTCCTGGTCGTCGGCCTTGAGGCGCGGCGCGAGTTCGACCTCGGTGACCTCCGCGACCGGCGACGTTTCGTGCTGCCCAGCGTGGCCGGCGCGATCGGCATGCTGATCCCGGTGCTGATCTTCCTGGCCATCAACCACGGCGGATCGGGCGCGCATGGCTGGGGCGTGGCCATGTCAACCGACACCGCCCTCGCGTTGGGCCTGCTGGCACTGCTCGGCCGGGGCGTGCCCGACCAGGTCCGGATCTTCCTGCTCACCGTGTTCGTGGTCGACGACTTGATCGCACTCATCGTCATCGCCCTGGTCTACAGCGACGACATCAAGATGACGCCCATCGTGGTAGCCGTAGCGGCGTTCGCCGCCATGCTGGCCATCCATGCAGCCGGCGTCCGACGGGGCTCGGCGTACGTGCCGGTCGCCATCGTGATGTGGGGCGCGCTGCTGGTCAGCGGAGTCGACCCTGTGGTGACCGGACTGGCCATCGGGTTGACCGCGTTCGCCTACTCCCCCGGCCGAACTGAACTCGAGAAGGTCAGCGGGCTGTTCCGGTCGTTCCGTGAGCAGCCGACGCCCAAGCTCGCACGTACGGCTTCGATCGGCCTCGCGAACACGCTATCGCCCAACGACCGCCTTCAGCGCATCTACCACCCATGGTCCAGCTACCTCATCGTGCCGCTGTTCGGCCTGGCCAACGCCGGCATCAGCATCGACGGTCCATTCCTGGCCCAGGCGTTCGCGTCGCCTGTCACCTGGGGCGTGCTGCTCGGGTATGTCGTCGGCAAACCGCTCGCCGTGATCGGCACCTCGGCCGCGCTCACCTGGATCTCACACGGCCGCATCCGTCCGGCCGTGGGCTGGGCGGGCGTGCTCGGCAGCGGCACGATCGCCGGTGTCAGCTTCACGGTGTCGTTACTGATCGCCAGCCTGGCCTTCACCGGCGACCAACTGGCCGAGGCCAAAGTCGGGGTGCTCAGCGCCGCGATCGTATCCTCAGCGCTGACCTGGACCGCGTTCCGCGTCACCAACATGTTGCCCAAGGACAAGCGCACGCGAGCGCTCTTCGGCGACATGACGGAGCTGATCGACCTCACCCCAGCAGTCGACGAGAAGCACGACCACGTCCGCGGCCCAGCCGGTGCGTCGGTAACGCTGGTGCAGTACGGCGACTTCCAGTGCCCGTACTGCGGGAAGGCCGAGCCAGCCGTCCGGCAGTTGCTGGGCCACGCCGACCTGCGTTTCGTGTGGCGTCACCTGCCCCTGTCAGACGTGCACCCGCAAGCCCGGCTAGCAGCCGAGGCCGCCGAAGCAGCGGCCTCCCAGGGCAAGTTCTGGCAGATGCACGACCTGCTGCTCGACCACCAGGACAAGCTGGACATCACTGATCTAATCAAATACGCCGGCGACCTCGGTCTGGATCAGAAACGCTTCTACGACGATCTGATAAGCCAGGCACACGCCGGCCGCATCGACAACGACATCGACTCGGCCGACAACAGCGGAGTGTCCGGCACCCCGACGTTCTTCATCAACGGCCGCCGCCACTACGGCGCCTACGACATCACGACCTTGACCGCTGCCATTCGAATGGCCCGGGACCTCCGATCGACTCGGGGCGGGACCGCACACCCCGAACACTCGGGAGCAACCCACGATCACACCCACTTGTCCTGAACACAACTATCAGCTCCCCGGCAGAAAGCGTGACAATGACGATCAATCTCGAGGCCGAGGCGGCCACCCGGGCAGAGAACAACGCGGCGCTCATCGCTGCTCTGAACGAGACAAGTCTCAGCGAGGTGGAATCCAGCTGGGAGTTCGATGTCATCAACGACACGGAGCGCGGTCGCTGGATCGCCGCCCTCGGCGCCGAAGCGATCGCCGAGCTCTCGTACCGGTTCGTGGGCGGCCGTGTCGTGCTGCTGACGACCTGGGTCGACCCCGCCTACCGACGCAATCGGGTGGCCACGGAGCTCGTCGCTCGCGCGCTGGACGAGATCCGCGAGAGCGGGAAGAAGATCACCGTCATCTGCCCGGTCGTGGGTACGTTCATTGCCCGCAACCCGGAATACCTCGATCTCATCGACAAGATCCATCCCGGCGCCGGCGCCTACCCCAGCACGAACCCCCGGGGGCCTAGGACAACGAGCAGCTCACCGCGTTCGAGCACGACATGACGTAGCCGTCCGGCGTACAGACATGGTTCGAGCCATCCAGCGGGGTCTGGGATGGGCGATTGGGGACGGACATCGGCAACATCGCGACCCACGACCATGTCGTGGCCGCCTTTAACCCGACCGGAAGGGCTGAGGGCAAGAAGATCATCCGGGTTCGTCCGTAAGGACGCGGAGACAACGGAGACCCCGTTACGTCATGACGGGGTAGACGAGGACCGTTACTGAGAAAGGTAGTCAGATGAGAGCGATCGTGGTGACGGACCGGGCCGCGGGAACGGCGGGGATAACGCTGGTGGAGCGGCCAGAGCCGGACGCGGCGAGGCTCGCCAGTCTTGAGGGCGCGATCTACGGCGATGTGGTCGTTGAAGTCATGCGTCGGGATTCACCGGGAATGAGCTGGAGTGGCCCTCGACCTGGATCGATCGCCTCGGCACCCGGGCGGCGCATGGCGAGCAGTCAAATGCCATAATTGGACTTCAAGGTCCAAGGTGTGCCGGCCTGATCCCGCGGTGTAAATACAGTTGGAAGGCTGAGTTGATGAGCAGTGAAGGACAGGCACTGGTCGCCGAGGAGCTGATCGACGGCCTCGATCATGGCCGCTTTGAGCTCTACCGCAACAGCGAGCTGGTCGGCTGGCTCTACTACACCCACTTGAAGCCCAACCGGTACGCCCTCCGGCACACCGAAGTCGAGTCGCGTCATCAACACCAGGGCGTGGCGGGCGCGATGGTGCGGCGAGTACTCGACGAGATCCGCGCCCGCGAGGGCACGGTCACGGCGATCTGCCCCTTTGTGGTCGACTTTCTCTCGCGAACGACCACCTACGTCGATCTGATCGACGCCCGACACCCCGGCTACTCCGATCGTGCTGCTGCCGAGTCGGCGCGGGCGAAGGCCGTGGCTGAGACTACCGGCCGCGCGCCGGAGATCCTCGGACGAGCCCCATCGCGGCCTCACGACGTTTCGCGCGGTGGCCTAGTCCTCCGCAGCATTCCGGGAGATCAACCGCACCGGGCGATAGCCGCGACTGAACGTGTATCACCGGCGGATCAGACAGACGTTCCTCTTGACCGTCTCAGTTCATCGCGGCCTCCTGCTCCAGCGACATGACCGCACTGGAGCGGCTCTTCGCGGCGAACGGAACCAGCCTGTCCGACGGCAACGGCGCGTTGGGCGTCGCCCGCCGGCCGCTGCTGGAGTGGTACGCGTGGCGAAGTTCCTGAGCGCGATCACCTGGTTCTGGGACGGCCTCGACGTGGGGTGCGCGAACACGAACGGCCAGACCTTCGCGGTGCTGCGGCGCGACGGCACCTTGGCCGCCGTGCTCACAGTCAGCGCCTCGACCGAGGGCATCGATCACGTGCTGTGGAGAATGAACCCCGAGAAGACCGCAGCGGTGTCCGGACTGGCCTGATCCATCAACGTCACGAACCAGCGCGCTACCTGCTCATATAGGTGTCGACTCGAGAGAAACAGAGGATACCGTGCGAACGATCCTGGTGGCCGGCGGCGGCTACGCCGGCTTCTACACAGCATGGAAGCTGGAGAAGAAGCTTCGACGCGACGAGGCACGGGTCGTCGTGGTTGATCCGCGCCCGTACATGACGTATCAGCCGTTTCTCCCCGAGGTGCTGGCCGGGTCGGTCGAGGCGCGACACGCCGCAGTGTCGCTGCGCCGGCACCTACGCCGGGCCACTGTCATTTCGGGTACGGTCGTCGCGGTCGATCATGCACACCGGACGGCTACTGTGCAGCCGGCCGAGGGTCCAGAGTTCGCGCTCGGCTACGACATCATCGTCGTCACCGCCGGCGCGGTGACCCGCAAGCTGGCCATTCCCGGCGTGGCGGAGCAGGCGATCGGTCTGAAGCACGTCGAGGAGGCGGTGGCGATCCGGGATCGGCTGCTGACCGCCTTTGACCGGGCCTCGACGCTCGAGCCGGGGCCGCTGCGCCAGCGGCTGCTTACCGTGACGTTCGTGGGCGGTGGATTCTCCGGCGTCGAGGGCTTCGGTGAGCTGCTGTCCCTGGCGACGTCGCTGATGCGGGCGTACCCCGAGCTGAACCCTGCCGAGCTGCAGTTCCACCTGGTGGAGGCCCGGGACCGGATCCTTCCCGAGGTCTCCGACGGACCCGGGCAATGGGTAGTACGGTCGCTGGAGAAGCGTGGGGCACGCATACACCTCAATGCCCAATTGATCTCCGCGCGCGACGGTCACGTGGTGCTGTCGACCGGGGAGGAGTTCGACTCCGATCTGATCGTGTGGACCGTCGGCAACGCCGCCAATCCGATGGTGCGCAGCCACACCGATCTGCCCATCGACGGGCGCGGGATGCTGATCGTACGAGCCGACCTGCAGGTCGGCACCGAGAGCGAACCGGTGCCGGACGCCTGGGGTGCCGGCGACGACGCGGCGATTCCGGACCTTGCAGTGAGCCGGCCCGGCGCCGTGACGGTGCCGAACGCCCAGCACGCCGTGCGGCAGGGAAAGCTTCTGGCAAGGAACATCGTGGCCACCCTCCGCGGGCGAAAGGCGAAACAATACGTGCACCACAGCCTCGGCACCGTCGCCACGCTGGGCCTCGGTCGGGGCATCTTCCAGTACCGGGGCATCGTTATCAAGGGGCTGCCGGCCTGGCTGATGCACCGGGGGTACCACGTCCTCGCCGTACCCAGTTGGGAACGGAAGACCCGTGTGCTGGCGGTCTGGCTGACCGCCGCGGTGTTCGGCCGCGACATCGTCTCGCTGGCCTCGGTGCAGGATCCCCGCCGCGCGTTCATAACCGACGACGACCCGGTGGAGCCGCCCGCGCAACCGCCTATCCGGTCCCGGCATGTTCAATCGGCATGACGATGTCGTTTCGCAGGTTCGCCGAGGCCTGCCGGCTAGGCCGTGTCTTCAAAGGTTCAAACCGTTGCTGACATACGCAACACCCTGCGCGACGCCCGCAGTGAGGACAAAAGCAACGTCTTCCGCAAGCTACGGCTAGCCCTCACCTACAACCCCGGTGAAAAAGATCAGCGTCGAGGCTAAGCCCGACGCTGATTACTGCGGGATAACTGTACGTGTCCGAGAGGCGACATCGACCACGAAGCCATGACCGTCGTTCCTGGCAAACTACAACTCTCGCCCAGATGACCGCATCGGCCCGTCAGAGCCGGGCTGGGTCGCCGAACAGTTCGGCGTTCGATCGACCTTTCTCCACGGCGGCGGCGTGTCGCTCATCGTAGATCTCTTGGCCCTCACACTGCTGTTCAAGGCTCCCCCTCTGAATGCGCCACCGTCAGCGCCCCAACGCTGCACCAGATGCAGCCAACTCACCATGATGACCGGAGCGGCCGGCCACCGGTGATTCGTCGATGCCGGCGGAGCGGACACCGAGCGGGTGTCGATACGCCCGATCGGTAGGCTCCGCACCACATCGTGGCCTCGTACTAATCGGAAGATCATCGGTGGCGAGCGCGGCGGGCGAGGGAGAATTTGGTGAGTAAGCGAGGCTTGCAAGTCGTACTGGCGATCCTGGCTTCGGTCGCGGTGGCTTCGGGCCTGTACGGAGTGTTGGCAGGGCCGACCGCGTTGCCGGGTAGCGGTCCAGTCGATGCCACCGTGGACAGCGAGTACCGGTTCACCAACGCGTTCTGGCTCGTTGCGGGGATGGTCGTATGGTGGGCGATCCCAAGGGTGCAGCAGGCTACCGCCGTGCTGCGCGTCGCACTCGGCGCCGCGTTTCTCGGCGGTCTGGCCCGGTTACTCGCCGCCGCGGTCTCCGGCTGGCCGCACCCCATCTTCCTCGGCGCCCTCGGCGTTGAGCTCGTGGTCGTTCCGACTGTGCTGTTGTGGCAGGCGAGGGTGGCCAACGCTGCCCGCCGAGGCGCGTCAGCCTAGCTTCCGTCTACCGAGGCGTCGGCCGCAAACCCTGACCGACTTGGCACCCGAACCAACCGCCGACGCGGTGCTCGTCACCGGCGCCTCGGGAACCGTCGCCGACCCGGCAGCAACCCTGAGACGCGTACTCACCCTGTACGGGCGCGTCGAGACCAAGGCAGTTGATGCGGGCGAGTTTGGGGGGAAAGCCGGCTGCGGGCAGGGACTCGCTGAGCTCGGCGGCTACATGACGATCTGCGGCTGGGCGGACAAGGAACGGTCGGAATCGTTGCCTTCGTCTCCGACCTTCCACAAGGGGACCCCACCGACGACTTCCTCACCGTGCGAAGCGAGCTAGAACGCCCCGACCACCTGATGGCGGCAACCACGCTCCCTCACGGCTAGAGCCGCTGGGACTGACCAACCACCTCCCACAGTGTCTGAGCCCACTGCGAACACGCCGGCCGTCCAGAGCCGTCGGTAGAGCGTTTCGTCATCGCCGCGACTGGCTGAGCATCTGCATCTTCAGCGGCGGAACGAATAGCTTTGGCCCGAGGGCAGACGAGAGCGGTTCTGGGCGGCTACCTTGCCCTGCTCGATCGCGACGACTGGTGCACGGTCGCTCGCGCTGGGCTGCCCGCTGGTGATCACCGTGTTACCTGGCTGGTCGAAGCGCTGGATGTCGCGTTGCGCTCGGGCGACGCCGACGAGCAGGCGCTCGGCTACGCGCTGTTGGAGGACCACGGAGCGCTCACGCCGGGCGCTCGGACCCCGCCGTGACACCGACTACGACGGTCCCCACCGAGCGTCCGCTCATGTCGATGGTCGCGCACTCGCAAGGGGGTCGCTCCTCGCCGGCGCGTGCGGGGATGACAAGGGTTCCCGTGCGCGCATAACGTGCATTCGATGATCCGACCCGCGTTCCTGCAAGCCGCCGAGACCGCCATGGCCCTGTTGCGCAATCCGATACTGGCCGAGCAATGGTCCTCGCCCAGCGCACTGCCGGACTTCTCCACCGGCGGCCTCGCCCGCCATCTGGCCAACCAGGTCACTCAGACCGTGACGTTCCTCGCCGCGCCGCCAGGAGAATCGGCGATCTCGGTGCTGGAGCACTACACCGGCAACGCCTGGGTGACTTCAGGCGTGGGTAGTGCCGACAACATCGACATCCGGCGCCGCAGCGAGCAGACAGCTGCAGCGACGACCGCCAGGGAGCTGGCGGACGCCGTCGATGAGGCATTGGCCGACCTGGGTGCCACGGTGCCAGCGCAACCGCCCGACCGCATCGTGGACCTGGGCGACTGGGGCCTAAGGGTCGACGACTTCCTGCTGACCCGGGTCATGGAGCTGGTCGTGCACACCGACGACCTGGCAGTCAGCCTCGGCTTGCCGACGCCACCGATGCCGCGGACAGCGACTGAAGCGACAATCCAGCTGCTGAGCAGCCTCGCGGCCTGGCGACACGGTTCCCTGAACGTGATACGCGCGCTAGCTCGGCAAGAACGAGCTCCCACCTCCATCTCCGCCCTCTAGCTGGTGGAGCGCTCGCTCTGCACTGTCCTCATCTAGCCGCGATCCGCGCGACCACTTGGGCGCAAGATAATTTGCACTCCGTAATCACGATTTCGGCCTGGCTCGGACAGGGTTCGTCGCAAACGCCGATGGCCGGATCGATCGCACAGGTGCCGGGCCGCCGTAGTCAATCGTTGAACGTCGCTTCGGACCTGTGCTACCGCCGGCTCACCGAAAACAACCATCTGGAATGAGCCTTAATCGCCGCGGAATGCGCCTCACCCGGCTAAAGGACTGGCGTGACCGGCGGGCCGCATGGACAGCACGGACAACGACAGCAGCAGGATGCCGCCGATCAGGAAGTAGGTACCGGAGGCCACCATGTAGGCCAAACCCAACTCGGGATTGGCCGCCTTGGCTCCCCATTGAACGATCTCGCCCCCGACGGCGGCCGACAGCAGCAATCCCAGCAGCGGGGCGGCCGCTCGGCCGAGGCGGAGAAGCCGCGGATTACCGCACAGCACCGCAGTCGCCACTACCAGCGCCACCAGGCCCAGCATCGGGGTCAGGAAAGGAAGGTCCGTGGTCCGCAGCGCAGAGACCGGATCACCGTTCGAGGCCAACGGCGCGAACATCGCCACCATCATCGCGAGGAATCCGGCACCGGCCATGATGTACGGCAGCGGCGAGGACAGCCCGTTGGGCGATGCCGCCATCGCGGCCCCGCCCGGCGCGGGAGGTGTCGTGAAGTAGGGCGGCGGGGCGGGCTGCGCGGGCACCGGCTGCGACGAGCCCTCGGCCCGGGGAGGTTGGCTCGGCGGCACCGAAGGACGGGTGCCCTCGTGGTCTGCAGCTGTCACCCCTGCAGTATCGCAGTCGATTGAAATCGACCGGGCCCAGCCCAACCTAAAGGGACGTCTCGTAACCCGTCGTCTGTCGGTTGGGGCGTCGGGCAGGATGCCAGGGTGCAGGTGATCACGGCAGCCCGCCCGGAGTGGATCGCGTGCAGCCCGCCAACGGCGGAGTGGTCGCGTACGCCATACACGGCGACGACCGGACCGGCTGCTCGACGGACCTGCGGCTGCGGTTACCGGCCGAGGGCGCCGACCAGCGACCAATCGGCTGGCGGATCCGGACCGACAACAGCACACGCACGCCGACGGACCAGGTGCGGGTGATCGCTCCGCCGGACGCGTCACGGTCACAGCCGGCGGCGCACCCCCGGCCACGGTCAGCCTCGACCGCGTCGAACGCCGGCACCACCCGGACACCGCGGAACAAGCCGGCCACCCTCACCGCCTACTCCAGGCAACGGCAGCGTCCTCGGAACCACTCCATTGCCGCCGGTGGAGGCCGACATGTCGGGCCTGCCGGGCGAGAGCCGGCTACCAGGGTGACCCCCTGACGAACCGAGAGCGGGGCCGAGCCGTCGTCGACGGCTCGGCCCCGCGAGCAGGTATTGAGATAGTCGTGGTCGGAGCGGGGTGCCACCGCGGGCGTTGGCTTTAGGGCAACCATCAACCTATGGTGGGGGCATGTCGCCGGTGACGTTCCGCTCGCCTGCCGTCACTGAGGCGGCGGCACCCGGCGCTGCCCACGTGACGACGGCGGCGCACCTCATGGCCGGGATGCGGGTGCCGGTTGTCCGCCCGCTGCACATCGCGCCCACGCACAGGCTGTCGAGCCCGGCGCGAACCGGCCGAGGCCCTCCCGCGGAATCGTTGCATCCCAGAACGACCGCCAGGGCGAAGCTATTCGAGCTTCGGCCCTTCTTCTTTTTCACGTCCCATTCCGAAAGGTGAATCATGAGCGTCGATCATCGTACTGTCGACCAGCGTTGGCTGGCTGATCTGCGAGCGTCCCTGGCGGACGACTTCGCCACACAGACGGCTCGGCTGCGAGAACTGACCGAGCTCAACGCGGACACCGGCGACCCGAGCGAGGCCCATCACCAGGCCGCGCTACTGGTGGCCACCCGCCGCAACATCGAGCAGATCACCGGCGCGCTGAGCCGGATCAGCGACGGCACCTACGGTGCCTGCGAGAAGTGCCGCCAGTCCATCCCGGCCGAGCGGCTCGAGGTTCTTCCGCACGCCCGCTTCTGCGTGCCGTGCCAGGAGAAGCACAACAGGTGACGCCCGGTGTGGCTGCCGTGCCGCGATGCGCGGCACGGCAGCCACACGCCGTTACCCGCGAGACGGTTCCGCGACGGTGACGACGTCCAGGACGTCAAGGATGCCGAGGAGCCCGGCGAGGGCCACGGCCTCGGCGCGGGTCAGGGTCAGACAGCAGGTGGCGTCGGGATCGTCGTGGGAGTCGTAGACGAGGTCTCGCCGGCCGCCGGGATGGTGCGTGACCACACCGACGCGACGGCCTTCAGCGGTGGTGAACATGCGGCGTACCCCGATACCGGGCAGCGGGGTCAGTTCGACATTCATGACAACTCCAAGAGGGATCGGGGAAGCCGCTTCGGCGGCGGACGCGGGCCGGCGAGCGTGGTCAGGCGTGGTTCGGCCGGCGCGGCGACAGTTCGGCTGGTCATGGAGGTCAGCCGGGCGGCGACAGTCGGATGAGTGGCACCGCCGCCGGTGAGCAGCGTCCCGGTCGGAACCGGCGTGAGCCGGGGCGAGTGGGTCAGGCGATGGCGGGCGTGTGCTGCGGCGGAGCACGATCCGCCGACCAGGCGGGCACGCAACCAGGGATCGCCCGCCGTGCGGAGCGGAACACGATGCACAGCCCGATCGACCGGGTGGCGGAGAGCACCATCACGACCACGGCAAGCACCAGCATCGTCGGCAGCGGCATGCGCTCGCCGACGCGCCGAAGGGTGCGCCGATCGTGCATGCCGCACACCATAGCCGTCGCCCAGTGTGTCGGCCACGTCCTCGTCCGGTGACTGTCGTGGCCCCGGCAGCACAGTCGTCCAGGTATAGCGGTGATGTTTGCGGGTAAGCGGCCGACCGCAGCGAGGCGGAGGGGGCGACCGATGAGTGATCCAGCGGCGCAACGGTCCGGAGCATCCGGACCGGCGGTCAGTCCGACCGAGCGGTTGGCTGCGGACGTGGCCGAGGTGGTGCGTGCGGAGGTCCGGGAGATGCGCAGCCAGCTGATGAGGCTGGCTCGGCCGACCGGAGTCGGCTTGGCGCTGCTCGCCACGGCCGGGGGATGTCTCGTCCTGGGAGCCGGGGCCGCCTCGGCGACCGCGTTGCGTGTGCTGGAGACCTTTCTGCCCCGCCGGCTGGCCACCGCGGGACTCACCGGTGGCTACCTCGTTGGCGCCGTCGTGCTGGGACGGGCGGGACTGCACCAGCTGCGCACGGCGGGAGGTGGCTCGGCCTGGCTGGCGGACGAGGTGCAGGCAGCCGTGGCCACCACCGCGAGTCGGGTGGTGCCGGCCGGTGCCGCCGCAGTTCGGGACGAACTCGACCAGTGGGGCTCCGGCCGGCAGGACCGCTGATGTTGACATTTGGGACGGGTGGCGCCGATCGTGGCGTCACCGGTGAACTCGCACCCTGCCGCCGGCTCCGCTATGTCCGTTCCAGGCGCGGCCACTCCGCGAGGTCCCGCAGCAGCTGACGGGCGTGCGTGGCAACGACCACGCCGCGCTCGTGTCGCGGATCGCGTCGGTCAGCTCGTCGACCAGCGCCGACGACAGGTGATTGGTCGGCTCGTCAAGCAGGATCAGCCCCGGGTCGCGCCGTCAACGGCAGGTCGAGGCGCCGCTGCTGCCCCTGCGACATCCGCTCGACCGGCGTGCGCATCGCATCGGAGTCCAGCAGCCCGACTGACCCGAGCGGGACGGCGTCATCGCGGAGGGTCCCGCAGGCCACCGGCCGTCCCACGTGCCGGGCGTACACCTCGCACGCGGTGAGCCCGGGGTCCTGCTCGGCGGTCTCCTGGGTGGGCCGCGCTACCCGTGCCCCTCGCCGTCCGACGTGCCCATGCGTGGGCTCGAGCGAGCCGGCCAGCCGCGGCGAACGGGATGCCGCCCGCCCATCCGGCGATAGGCTCCGGCCTTATGCGAACAAAGCCGGAGCTGAGCGAGGCCGTCCGACGGGAGCGGCGCGCGGCGCTCGTCGTCAACGCCCACTCCCGCAATGGCCGCCGGCTCTACGAGCGCGCTCGGGATCGGCTCACGTCCGCCGGCTTCAAGCTGCTGGCCGCGTACCCGGTCGAGCGGCCCGCCGAACTGGAGCAGAGCCTCGCCGCTGCCGCCGATCTCGGGCCGGACCTGCTGATAGCGGGCGGCGGCGACGGCACGATCAGCACCGCCGCGCGCCTGCTCGCGCACCGTGACATCGCGCTGGGTCTGCTGCCGCTGGGCACCACCAACAACTTCGCGCGCACGGTGGGCGTCCCACTCCACCTCGACGCGGCCGTGGCGGTCCTGGCCGACGGAAAGGTGATTGACGTCGACCTCGGGCTCGTGGGCAGCATGCGGTTCACCAACCACGTCGGCGTCGGCCTGTCCGCCGACGTGATGCTCCGGACGCCGCAGCGTCTCAAGCGGGCCACCGGCCGGCTCGCGTACCCGGTCACCGCGCTGACGCTGCTGACCCGGCACCGTCCGCTGCGCGCCGTGGTGCGCGCGGAGGGACGGGAGCACGAGTTCGTCACCCACCAGCTGTACGTGGCGAACGGCGGCTTCCACGCCGGCCGGCCGATCACCGCGGACGCGGATGCAGACGACCGGCTCCTGGTCGCCTATCCGGTGGGCGGCCGGCCCCGCCACGAGCTGCTGCGGGACACGGCCCGTAACGCTGCGACCGGGCACCGCCGCACCCTCGGCGACGAGCCGTTCCTCGCCGTCCGCCAACTCTGGCTGGAGACCGACCGACCCGCCCCGGTGGAGGTCGACGGCGAGCTGTACGGCGAAACCCCGGTGCGTATCGGCCTGGACGCCAACGCGCTACGCATCATGGCTCCCGCCCACAGCCCGGACCGTTAGCACGCGCCTTCGGGAGCAGGTCGACACCGGGGGCCGCTGGTCAGACGTCGGCGCGGGCGGCGAGGGCGAATTGACGGCAGGAGCTCTTGGTTGTTCTCGGCCGTTGTGGCGGCACCGGTGTGTTGCCGAAAGCAGCGTGGGATCCCCGTACGGCCGCAACATACGCCGACGCCTGGCCACCGCGCTCCGCCGCCTCCGTGACTGCTCACTGCCCCCTTGCCGGTGTCCGGTCGCCTTCCCGGCAGGGGTCCGGTCTCCCGTAGGCGAGGGAGCGATTCCCCCCTCGCAAGGGATGGATGCTGTCCACGCGTCGCGGATCGTGAAGGTCACGCAGGGCCGCGGCACCGCGGCCGGATCGGGAGGAAGACCATGCGCAAGACATTCGGATGGGGAACGGCCGCGGCGGCCACGATGGTGGCGGTGGCGGTGGCGGTGGCGGCGGTGGCGGCGCCGGCCGGGGCCGCGGACGACAGGCCGGCGCGGGTGACCGGGTCGGCCGAGTTCGCTCTGCCGTACGGGCAGGACGGCGACGTGCGCTCGTTCGCCTTCGACGCCCGGTCGGAGCCGTACAGCCGCCCGATTCCGCTTCCGGGCGGGGAGAAGGGCTCGCCCGCCGACGCGACGGGCACGGTGCGGGTCGCGCACTGGCTGGCCAGCGACAACATCACCGTACGGTTCGAAGCGGCAGTCGACTGCATGATCACCAGCCCCGGTCACGCGACCCTGACCGGCATCGTCACCCGCGCCGACAAGGAGGCCCGCGACTTCCTCGGCAAGCGGGTCGGTTTCAGCGTGCAGGACGGCGGCCGCGGCCGCGACCGGGTCGGCTTCACCTGGTCGGCCAGTGCCGACCAGAACGAGGCGGGCCAATGGGGTCCGTCCCGAATCGGTACCTGCCTCGCGCCGGCCGCGTTCGCCACGGTGACTCGCGGGAACTACACGGTGCGGCACGCCGAACTGACGGCACCGCCTGCCGACAACTGACCTCGACCACGACAGGACCACGGCGGGGCGAGAAGATCGCCCCGCCGTGGCGCGTCGCACCGTGCGACCCACCGCACCCGTCCCTCGGCAGATCTGGCTTTCCAGACCGCACCCCACCGCTCGACTCGATCACCGACCTCGCCGTGCCCCCGCCGCGCGGGGCGAGCGGACGCGCGGCATCCTGTCCGGTGCGCGAGGCGCCCTCCGGCACCCGGCATCGCCGCGCACGTCGCCACCCGTCCGCCTCTGCTGGACAAGGGCCGCCGCCGTCGCTCCGTTGTCGCCATTTGATCTTCACCGGCGATTCACGGGACCTACGCATACGGCTGGCTAGCGTTGCCCTCGCTTGATCAATTCGAGCCCACCGACGGCTGCCTCACCAGGACATGTGCGCCGGAGGGATCTGCGCGAGATGAGGGCCGCATGGAGCTAGATCGCCGACAGTTCATCGCCATGGGTGGCGTCGTCGCCGCCGCGGGGCTGCTGCCCGCCACCGCCGCCCAGGCGGACGCGGACACCGCGCGTAAGCCCGGTGGGCGAGACGAGCCGGAGGGCATGTGGCTGCCGGGTGACACCCACGTCCACGACGACCACTCGTCTGACGGCAGCGCACCGCGCCAGCTGTCGAACCAGCGGGACCCGGGGAACCTGCCGGTCAGCGACCAGATCAGCTACGCCGAGTCGGTCGGCCTGGCGTTCCTGCCACTGACCGACCACCGCACGTTCGACCAGCACTGGGACCCGCTGTGGCGGTCCGACAAGTTGCTGCTGCTCACCGGCGAGGAGGTGAACGGCTCGCCGCACGCCGTGGTGCTCGGCGCGGTCGACACCGTGGTGGACGGCGCCAACCCGCCCGGTTCAGCCGCGTTCCGGCACGTCCAGCAGTCGATCTGGGACGCGCACGCCCAGCACGCGTTCTGGTCGGTCGCGCACCCGGACGACGGCGAGTACACCCCCGCCGGTGGGCCGAACGCCAACGCGAGCGCGCAGGGCGTTGACGCCGTGGAGTTGTGGAATGCCAGCAGCAACCCCGACGTCGAGATCGAGTACGCCGAGAACCGCTGGAACCACGGTTTCCGTTTCGGCGGGGTCGCCGCGAGCGACAGCCATTTCAAGGAGTTGCGTCCGGTCAGCGCCCCCGGCCAGCCGACCACCTGGGTTTTCGCCGCCGAGCGCTCGGTCCGTGCCGTCCTCGACGCGCTGAAGGCCGGCCGTACGACGTTGTCGTCCGGTACGGCCGGGCCGTTTGCCACGATCGAGGCCGACGTCGACGGTGACGGCCGGTTCGAGGCGATGGGTGGCGACGAGGTGATCGTGGACAAGCGGGGCCTGCCGAAACGCGCGGCGCTGCGGGTACGGGTCAAGCGGGCCACCGGCATGAAGGTGCTCGTCTACGCCGCCCCGGGCCGCGCGGCGGGACCGGTCGCCACGTACGTCCCGGACAGGGAGGACCAGACCTACCTGCTTCCGCTCACGGTGACCGGCGACCACACCTGGTACCGGGTGGAGGTGCGTGCCCCGGGCGAGTTGTCCGGCCGCGAGGCGGACCCGAACCTGCCCGACCAGTTGCGCGCCGCCACGTCGCCGGTCTTCCTGTCGGTCCGGCGGCCCGCTGTGCCGGCCCCCGAGATCGCGCTTCCGGCGCCGGCCGGCAACGACGACCGGGCGGACCTGGTGGTTGGCCAGCGCGACGGCTTCGCCGGGTTCGCCGACGTCGCCGTGCAGGGTCGCGTCACCCACGTCGTCGCCGAGGTGCACGAGGAGCACCGGACGTCGGTGGTCTACCGCCGGCTCGACGGGCACGGGAACAAGCACCCCGACAAGGAGATCGTCCTGTCCGGCCACTCCGGCACCGCCCGCGCGCCCCGAGTGGTGGCCGCCGACGACGACGTCTGGGTGGTCTGGCAGGACGCGCAGGGCCAGGAGCAGCCGCACCAGCCGGGCATCTGGCTGCGCCACAGCCGCAACGGCGGACGCAGCTTCGCGTCTGCGGTGAAGCTGAGCACCGGGCAGGGGCGGGCCGAGCACCCGGCGCTCGCTCTCCTCGACGGCGAACACCCGGTCGTCGCCTGGGCGGAGAACAGCGGCGGGGCGTTCGACGTTCACGTCCAGGTCGTCGGCGTCGACCGGGCGCCGATGAACGTCTCCGCCGCCGGCAAGGTCATCGTCCCCGGTACGCCCGCCGACGCCCGTTCGCCGATCCATCCGGCCTCACTCTTCCCCGCGGTCGCGGTGACCGAGGACCGGCGGATCGTCGTGACCTGGCAGGACAACCGGTTCGACCCGGACGCGGGGTGGACCGGCCACACCCCGCCAGCCGGCCAACCGGCCAGCGGCGGCACCAACCCCGACAACTGGGAGATCCTGGCCACGGTGCGGCCGGGCGCGAGCAGTGTGTGGGGTGCCCCCGTACGGGTCAGTGCCAACGAGGACGCGGCCGACCGGCATCCGAGCGTGGCGGTGGACCGGGACGGCGGCTACGTCGTCATCTGGGAGTCCAAGGCCCTCTCGGCCGCCGGGGTGAACCTCATGCTGCGCGCGAGCCGGTCGGCCGACGGCGTGACGTGGTCGCCGTCGGAGGCGGTCGCGCTCGACCCGAACGCGATGAGCCAACGGCCCCGGCTCGCCGCCGACCGTGACGGAACCGTCCGGGCCGTCTGGTACGACTCGCGCTCCTCTGACTGGCGCTGGAAGGTCTTCACCTCCCGCCGGACGGCCTCGGGCTGGACACCTCCGGTCCAGGTGAGCACCCTCGGCAACGGCACCTGGCCGGCCGTCGACAAGGGAGCGGTGGTCTTCACCAGCGACCGGCGTGCGCTGCGCACCCAGCGGGACCGCACTCAGGAGGTCTACCTGGTCGCGCAAGGCTGACGCGGTGAGTGGGGCGGCCCCGGCAGGCCGCCCCACGCGACGGCATGCTCTTGCTGCGGAGACACCGAGCGCTTCGAGTCGGTCCGTCGCATCGCTGGCGCAGAGTGCCGTACCGGAGGGACAGCCAGCTCTGGGCGTCCTTGAGGAACTGCCCCGAGATCGGCAGTGAAGCGCCGACCGGCTACGGCGGGGTGAGCTGCCGGTCCAGGCGGTGCGGCCCGATCACCGCTTGTGCCCTGGGCTGTCGGACAGTTCTCGCTCCAGCGGTGTGTGGAACCTTGGGCTGACACGCGACCCGCCGAGCCAGGTGGACAGTCGTTCGGCCTCGGCGGCGATCGCCCTCTGCTCCCGTGCGCCGACGTCGCTAAGGAGACGCCAGTTGATACGGCCTATGCGGTCCTGGGCCCATCCGCCGACCACCTGGCCGTTGACCCACACGGTCGGGCCGGCGTTGCCGGTACGGTCGAACAACGCCGGCGTGCTCTCGGAGGGCAGGTACCAGGCGCGGTCACGCCAGCCCATCACGGTGGAGTCCAGCGCGGGAAGCAGCGCCACCGAGAGCTCCGGTGGCTCGACCGGGTCAAGGTCGTCGGGGCCGACGTATCCGGTCTGGCCCTCGCTCAGCTCCACCGCCACGGCGTGGACGTCCGCCAGGCTCTGACACGTCTGCGTGACGGTCCATCCGGTCCACCAGCGGACATCTGCCTCGGTGACCGGTCCGTAGCGGGCGAGATAGTGGCTGAGCAGGTCGGCTCGTGCGGCCCGCGGCTCGATGGTGGCCATCGGTGCGGGAGGCGACCACGTGTACTGTCCGCTGGTCCACCCGCCGAGCGGACGGCCCCGGCAGATGCGTCCGGTCATCGCCAGGTTGTAGAGGATGCGCATGCTGACCGGCTGTCCCGGGGCGGTGGACGACGGGGAGCTGCTGGGACGGATCTTGGTGCGCAGGACGGGAAGCGCCTCGGCAAGCTCGCGGCCGGTGATCGTGCCCTTGGCGATGACGAGCGCGACGATCGAGTCCTCAATCTCGGTGAGGTGGTCCTCGGTCCAGCCGAGGTGAGCGTCGAGCAGACGCAGAATAGTGGCGCGGTCCCGCAGCGCCAGCGGCCGGGCGGTCGCCTCGAGCACCGTCGGGGCCAGGTCCGCCTGAAGGACGAAGACGGTGCGACGCATGCCGGTCATGCGCGTCATCGACGGCGCGTGCAGGCCGGCGGCGACGTCAACGGGACCGGCGAGTCGCGTACGGGCGGCGACGGACAGGTAGACGGTCGGCGGGTCAGTGGCGTGGATCGCGACGAGCGAGCCGGCAACAGCGCCGGCATCCTTGGCGATACCTTCTGGAATCAACGCATGCCGGACGGAAAGACGGGCTCGCCGTTGACTTTCGGACACGCGCAGCCTCGCGCCGCTTATCATATTCCCGCCCCTCGGCCAATAAGCAGGTTCGCCACTGTGTTGTGGCTGGAAGCGCGCATCAATAGCCACAGTTGCCGACTCTACCAAGATGGGGTCGATCCGGACACGAGAACGCGGCTCTCGGACCACCGCGAGGCCCTCCACTTACCGGAGCAGACCCATCGAAGAACGACGAAATCAGACAGCCTGCGGTTGCGGGAGATGTCTGTTTTTGGACATCAGTCCGATCGGTCGGGCTTACGACCCCGACCTTGTAACAGCACCGTAGCCGCTGTTAAATGACTGAGCGATAACACAGTGTGATCGCCGCTGCGGCTCAAGGTGCGCACCGCTTCGGCGACGTTGACCGAGTGCAAATGCCAACGTGCAAACCGGCAAGCAGATCCTGCGTGTTGGTGGGAGGGGATAAGCCGGCAAAGACCGGACGAGCACCGTTGGCGGCAAGGGAACGAGTCGACTGGGGAACTGTTTTCGGGGGAGAACAGATGCAGATCAAGGAGCGCGTCTCGCTACGGGACGCGGACCGTCAAGTCACCACCTTGCATCGACGAACGGTCCTGGGGAGGATCATTCTCGCAAAGATCGATGAAGGTACGTTTCATGCGCCGGTCAGAAGGCTGCCGCCCGAGGTTCATCTCTACAGTTGGGGCGACTCAGGAGATTGGCTTTATCTGATTAACAGTGGCTGGGTCAAGTCGATGACCTGGTCGCTGAACGGGAAGCCGTGCCTGTTGGAGATCAGTGGGCCAACCGCCATCGTCGGAGTGTCGAGCATCCTGAGGGGACGGCGAGCGGAGACGGCGATGACCAAGAGCCCCACGGAGCTGACGGTGATCGCGCGCGACCAGCTGCACCAGATCACCGACGACCGGATGCTGCGCGATGCCTGGGACCACCATCTAGCCTCACACATCACCGAGCAGCAGGAGACTCTGACGAACTTCGTGACGCTCGACAGCGAGCACCGTTTGGCGATGACCCTGCTGCGGCTGGCCCAGAAGCTCGGTAGCGGCAACGGCGATGGCGATGGCGACGGCCTGATCATCGACTGCCGCGTGACCCATGAGGAGTTGGCGCAGATGGTGGGCACCACCCGGTCGCGTGTCGGCTATTTCCTCAAGCGTTTTCAACAGGCAGGCATGACGAGAAAGCACGGCCACAACATCGTGGTGAACGCCAACGAGCTCACCGACTACCTGACGTCCTGCCGATGACCGGGGCGGGGCGGCCCGCGCAAGCGTGGCTCTTTCCGGGCCAGGGAGCCCAGCGACCCGGGATGGGATTGGACCTGCTGTCTCGGTTCGCTGACCATCGCAAAGCGGCCGACCGGGTGTTGGGCTACTCGATCCGAGATGTGTGCGACGGCACCATCAGCGGCGGCCTTCGCAGGACCGAATACGTCCAGCCCGCCCTGTTCGTCGTCGAATACCTGGCCTTTCTGGCCCGGATGGACTCCGAACCGGCTCCGGCGTTCCTGGCAGGGCACAGCGTCGGAGAGTTGACGGCGTTGTGCGCTGCCGGGTGCTTCGAGTTCGAATGCGGCCTTCGGCTGGTGAAACGACGCGGGGAACTGATGGGCCAGGCCGCGGGTGGGGCGATGGCTGCGGTGGTAGGACTGGCGGCAGACACTCTCGCCGCAGTACTGTCCCACGCGCAGGCAGATGACGTGGATGTGGCCAACTACAATTCGCCGGAGCAGACCGTGTTGTCCGGCCCGCGCGAGACACTCGACGCGCTCGCCACGCGGATACGCGCCGCCGGGGGCCGGTATGTGCCGCTCAACGTCAGCGCGGCGTTTCACTCCCGATACATGGAATTGGCTGCTCGGCAGTTCGCCGCCGACCTCGCCGAGGTGCCGTACGCGCCGCCGCGGATCCCGGTCATCGCCAATGCGACCGCGCAGCCCTACCCTGACCGAAACATCGCCGACCTGCTGACACGCCAGATAACCGCGCCGGTGCGATGGCGGGACAGCATGCGCACCCTGGCCGCACTCGGGGTGCGCGACATTGTCGAGCTCGGCCCTGGAGACGTCCTGACCCGGCTGTGGGCGGCCTGCTCTCCGGATCGAGAGAACGCCTCAGAAAGCGGTACGCCCTCCCCCACCGCGTCCTCGCCGCCAGGCCCGCCCAGCGGGCAGCCCCACCCACCGGCGCCGACACCGGCGACCCGCCCGCCCGCCACCACACCACATCGGTCGGCGCGGCCGAGCGCCGCGTCCTTGGGGTCGGCCACGTTCCGGCGCGACTTCGGCGTGCGGCATGCCTATCTCGCAGGATCGATGTACCGGGGCATCTCCTCCGTCGACCTGGTCGTCCGGATGGCCAACGCCGGGATGCTGGGATTCTTCGGCACCGGCGGACTGCCCCTGACCGAGGTGGAAACCGCCATCGGCCAGCTTCGGACGGCGCTGGGCGACACCGGGCTGTTCGGCATGAACCTGCTGTACGACATCCGTCGCCCGGCGGCGGAAAGCGCGATGGTGGACCTCTATCTCCGTCACGACATCCGCTTCGTCGAGGCAGCCGCCTACACCTCGATCACCCCGGCGCTGGTCCGCTTCAGGCTCCACGGCGCCCACCGGGGACCCGGAGGCCGGCCGGTGGCGGTGCGCCGGGTGCTGGCGAAGGTGTCGCGGCCGGAGGTTGCCACCGCGTTCATGAGCCCGCCACCGAAAGAAGTGGTGGATCGGCTGGTGACGCAGGGACTGCTCACAGAGCAGGAAGCCGCGGTCGGTCAAGAGCTACCGGTGAGCGAGGACGTCTGTGTCGAGGCCGACTCTGCGGGCCACACCGACGGCGGCGTCGCCCTGACGCTGGTACCGAGCTTCACGCGGCTGCGTGACGCCCTGGTGCGCCGGTACAGCCGGCCGGTCGACATCCGTCTCGGCGCCTCCGGTGGCCTCGGCGCGCCGGAGGCCGTCGCTGCGGCGTTCGTGCTCGGCGCGGACTTCGTCGTCACCGGCTCGGTGAACCAGTGCACCGTCGAGGCGGGCACGTCGGCACTGGTAAAGGACATGCTGGCCGATCTTGATGTGCAGGACACCACCTACGCTCCCGCCGGCGACATGTTCGAGCTGGGTGCACGGGTGCAGGTGATGCGCAAGGGCACCCTGTTCGCGGCTCGGGCCAACAAGCTCTACCAGCTGTACCGCAACCATGGGGGCATCGAGGACCTCGACGCGCGTACCCGGGCAACCGTGGAGAGCAGTTGTTTCGGTCAGCCTCTGGAGGAGGTTTGGGAACGGATCCGGCAACGTCACCAGGCCAGAGGTGACACCACCGACATCGCACGCGCCGAGGCAGCTCCCAAGCTGCGGATGGGGATGGTGTTCCGCCAGTACTTCGTGGACAGCACCATCGCGGCGATGGACGGCAAGGTAGAGGACAAAGTGAACTTCCAGGTGCACTGCGGCCCGGCGATGGGCGCCTTCAACAGGTTCGCCGACGAGACCGGACTAGGTCCGTGGCGGCATCGTCACGCCGACGCCATCGCCGAGGCACTGATGTCCGGCGCCGCGGACCTGCTTGGTCGGCACACCGGTGCGACGAGCATCCCGGTCGACGGCACCCTCCCCTAGCCTTGCCCAAGCCGAGCTGCCAGCAGGCCGGCACGGGTGTGCACACTATTGCGCGCCCCAGGTCGCGGGCCTCGGCATACAGTCGGCCAGGCCCTGGGACCGGGGCGGCCGGTGTACCCCTCAGATGAGGTGACCATGAGCGAGAGCACCCAGGTCGAGGCCCTGACGTCGTCGCAGTTCGTCGACCGGTATTTGACCTGGCGCCAACCGGTGGTGGTCCGCGGCGCCGCCGCAGCGTGGAACTGGGCACCCGAATGGGATTTCGCCACGTTGACCAGACGCTTCGGCGAACACAGGGTTCCGCTGTACGACTCTCTGTTCAGCCTCTACGGCGTGTCGACCTTCGGTGCGTACGTCGAACGGCATATCGGCGTCACCTCCCCGGCCGCCCCGCCTTACCTGCGCTGGTACGCCCGACAGAACGCCAGCCGGCTCCCCTGGGCCGACACGGCCTTCACGGCTCTGGCCGACGACTGGAGCATGCCGTCCTGGCTGCCCGATTCGGGCTATGTCTTCCCCCGGCTGCGTGGTCCGGCCGACGCCGCCCGGGATCCGTTCCCTGCCAAGGGGATCTTCGTCTGCGGCGCGCAGGGACGTACTCGGCTGCACGTCGACCCGTGGGCGAGTGACGCCTGCCTGTGCCAGACGACCGGCCGCAAACGGGTCATGCTGTTCAGGCCCGACTCGCTGCCGCTGCTCAGCCGCGACGGTAAACCGGCCGACCTGGTCGATCTCGACCAGCCTGACGAGTCCGCGTTCCCGCACTGGCGGAACGCCGCCGTGGAACTGGACGTGGTGCTCGAGCCGGGTGACTGCATCTACATCCCGGCCGGGTGGCCGCACGCCGCCATCGCCCTCACCGACAGCGTCTCGCTGACCTGGAACTTCGTCCACGAGGTGCACGACGCCGACTTCAGCCGCTACCTGTCCTCCGGCGGCGCGGACGACGCGACGGTCCGCTACTTCACCGCTGCGGACCTGCGCTGACAGCAGGCACCCGCGCCCGGGTGCCCCGGCCTGCTTTGCGAGCTGCCCGGCGGGTGTCGGGTGGTCACGAGGTGGTCCGAGCACGGGCGTTGAGGTCGCTCAAACAGGCACGCCGCGCGGCGGCAGGGTGACCGTCGGCGTCGACCCGAAGGCGGCCCGCGCGAGCAACGCCCCGCCTGACCTATGGCCTCCCCTGCACCGACCCGACGGGCGTGGTCGCACCGATGAGGAACCGGGTGAGCTCCTCGTTGACCCGCTCCGCATCGGTGAAGCAGACGAAATGCCCAGAGTTCGGCAGCTCCACGTATCGGGCATCGGGGATCGCCCCGTGCATGAAGTGCCCGGTCTTGACCCCGACCACCGAGTCGTGCCGGCCCTGCACCACCAAAGTTGGCACGCTGATGTCCGGCAGTCGCCCGCTCAGGTCCTGCTCCGTGAACAGGCTCAGGTACTTCAGCCCGGTCTTCGGGTCCATGCTCTCGCAGCGCAGCAGCAGTGCCGTCAGCTCCGCAGCGGTGGCCCGGTCGATCCGGCCGCCGCCGTCGTTGATGGCCCCAAAATCCTCGGCCAGGACCTCGGCGAGCTTGTCGATGCGGCCCTTGCGGTTGGCGAACTTGTAGGAGCCGCCGAGCAGGCTCAGGGACAGCACCTGCTCGGGATAGCGCAACGTGTAGTACTCGGCGAAGATGGAGCCCACCGAGGCGCCACCCAGGTGAACGGGCTCGGTGATGCCCCGCTCGGCCAGCACGGCACGCTGCAGCTCGGCGACACCGTCGAGGGTCAACGCCGAGGGCACCCGGGTGCGTCCGACGCCTGGTTGGTGGATGACGATGACGCGGAACCGGTCGGCCAACCCCGCCAGTTGCGGGGCGAACATGCCGGCGCCGACGTTGAACGGGTGCATCAGCACCAGCGTCGGCCCGGAGCCGACCTCGAACACCTCGACAGTTCCCTCGGCGACCTCCAGCAGGTGGCAGGCGACCGCCGGGCAGATCTCGCGCAGCACCCCGAGGTTGTCGTCGCCGGGCGTGTAACCGGGACGGCGCAGCGATTGACCCAGCTCGGTCAGCTGCCGCCGGAACCACGTTGGCAGCGAGGCGTCAACCGGGCGGTAGCGCGCGTCCTGGGCTGCGACGCCGGGTGGTGACTCGCGGGTCAGATTCGGCACCGAGAACGTGCCCGATGCCGCCGTAGCGATCTGCTGTCCCACCCGGCGCGCCGTCACGGCATCCATGCCCACCGGCACGGCGAGCCGAACGCACCGGTCCCTGCTCGGATGGGCGCCACCGCCGGACAGGTGTGGTCCGCCCCGCACCCCCGTGGTGTCGTAGAGCCATGCCAGGAACGAGGCGACCGGCTCGGTCAACTCGGCGAACCGCGGCATGGCGGCCGCGTCGAGCAGGACGCAGTGCGCGCCGTCGGTGCCGACGACCGGGAGCCCCGCCTCGGTCAGCGGCCGCCGCAGCGCACGCACGGCCTCGCGGCGGCGAAGGACCCCATCCCAGACCACGTCGCCACCACGAAGTGCGGTTCGGGCCAGCGCCCGGTCGAGTCTGCCGATGTCAGCACCGTGCAACGCCTGGTCGGCGCGGATCCGCTCCCCCAGTGCCGGGTCGCGGGTGGCGATGAGGCCCCCGGAGGCGAGCCCGAAGTCCTTGGACAGGCTGAGGGTGAGCGCATCGGCCAGGGACACCATCTCGCGGAGGACAGCCCAGGGGTCACGGCCGACCTGGCCCGCCTCCCGCTCGACGATGGCCGCGACGTTGTCGAGCAGACGAGTGGCATCCAGCACCAGCGGCACACCTCGCAAACGCAGCCGTTGGCCGACAGATCGCAGGTTCGCCAGCGACATCGGCTCGCCACCGCAGGCGTTGGCCCCGGGTTCGACCACGACGAACGCGATCTGCTCGGCGTGCTCGACGAGAGCAGCGTCCAGCACGGCCAAGGGAAGGTCGTCGGCGAAGTCCACGTCCGGGGCCGGTGGATGCACCAGCGCGACCGGCGTGAACCGGCTCTCGGCGAGCGCGACCAGCCAGGTGGGGAAAACCCCGTTGTGCAGCACGACGCCCCGTCGGCCCGCCCAGGCACGGCAGAGCAGCCGCTCGGCGGCGCGCCCGCTGGCGGTGGGAAGGACGGTGGGGAACGGCAGCCAGGGCACCTCCATCCGGTCCGGCAGAATGTCCAGGCTGTCAAGCAGCTGTCGCTGCCGCGTCGCGATCCAGGGGTCCTGCCGCTCGGCCCAGGAGTCCGTGATCAGGTCGACGCCGATCACGTCCGGGCTCAACCGCAGGACGTTCCAGTCGGCGGCGGCCAGGGGCGAGTCGGCTTGCGCCGCTGATGACGGCCGGCCCTTCACAGCGGTGTCGTGCCGGCGATCGGGGTTCTTGTCCTCGTCACCGGTGGCGCCGTCGGTGCTCGCGGGGCGGCCGGAGGGTCGCTGCTCAGGGGAGGCGATCATCAAGAGCACCTCCTCGACCGAGCTAGGCCCGGACACCGGCTGGCACAGGTAGATCGGCATCTCGATCGGACGGAACTTGCTCTTGAACTGGTAGTTGCCGGCGCCGCTGACCCCGGCCTCGCTCAGTCTGCTCAGCGCCCTGACCGCGGCAGGTGAGGCGTTGTCGGACTCACCTACCTGGACGCCGAACGTGGCGCCGAAGCTGAAGACGCTGGCGCCTTCGGCCCGCACCGTGTCGATGATGTGCACGATCGTGTACTCGAGGCCGCCCAGCGGCATCTTCCGACGGTAGAACTCGACGTCGAGCAGGTAGCCGGGCTCACTGGCCATCCTGGTCACGACGACCGCCGCCATCAGGTCACCGTTGAGCCGGGTGAGGAACAGCCGGTGCGCATCGGGCAGCGCCCCCTGGGTCAGGTCCGATCGGACGCGCGAGACGTAGCGGTTGACGTGCTTCTTGCCGGCCGTCCATTCGTCGACGAGGTCCACGATGGCCGCGTCGGTCGCGGGGTGGGTTCCCGGCCGGTATTCGGTGACGTCGACGGCGCCCTGGCGGGTGAACTTGCTGATGTTGCCTCGGAGTCGTCGCATCCGGCCGCCCTCGATGGTGAACGAGGTCAGATCGGTCAGGTGCTGCACGACACCGAAGGGTGTGGCGGTGCAGGGCTGACCGGCCAGCTCGGTGAGCCGGACCGGAGACAGGACGTTGACCCGCCGGGCCCGCGACGTCATGTACCGCGTGAAGCGGTCGACCACCGGGCTGCGGGCCTCCTCGGGCCCGGTGTAGCCCCACACCAGGGCCGCTCGTTCGGACCAGGCGAACTCGATGTACCCGCGGTGATCGGCGGGAACGAACAGGACCGGGGCGATGTCGCGTCCGGCCAGGCCACTTTCCACCCCGTAGCTGGCATCGAGCGAGGCGACGGTCGCAGCGAGAGCGTGGTCCGCCGTCAGGTCCCGCTTGTCAATCACCGTGTCACCGTCCTGCCCGGCGACGTGGTCGTCGCCAACGGCGGTTTCGGTCACCGGCGCGACCGGGGCATTGCCCAGCGATTCGGTGAGCATCCCGGTGAGCAGGTCCACGCTGTCGTAGTCGTACACCTGAGCGGCGTCGAGGACGGGACCCAACGCGTCGGTGAGGCGATGAGTCAGGTCGAGTGTGAAGATCGAGTCCAAACCGAGGGCTCGCAGTGACCCGTCGTCGGTGAGGGTGGCCGGGTCGAGGCCCAGCAGGTCGACCAGCTCGGATCGGATCGTACGGCGGATGCGCTCCGAGGCGTCCTGCCCGCCACCGCCGCGGGTCCCGTGCTCGTCGACGGGCAGGATGCCGTTGGGGTGCGGGCCGGTGGATCCGGTGCCGTTGCGACCGTGCGGCGAGGTGGACGCCGGTGCCGGCTCGAGTGCGATGGCGGCCGAACGGTGCCCGTTGTCGAGCGAGGGTCGAGGGCTCGCGGGTGGGGCGGCGGGGCCCTGCGGCACCGTGCTCGGCGCGGTAGCGCCGGCCGCTGCGTCGGTGTACCAGTACGTCGTCCGGGCGAGAGCGAACGTCGGCAGGGGCACCCGGCGGGGTCGTACCGCCCACTGCCGGTCCCAGGCGACGTCGTGCCCGGTGAGGAAGGAGTGGACGAGCTGCGCCAGTGGCCCCTGCCTCTGCGGTGAGTCGAGGGTTGTCACGGCGGGGTGGTCGACGCGCCGGGCGGCGGCCCGCAAGGCGGCGACGAGGTCGCCGCGGTCGGCGGTGTGCACGACCAGACGGCTGGGGTGTCCGTCGCGGCCGGTCTGCAGGGTGTAGGCGACACTGGCGAGATCGACGGGCTCCGTGCTGATGTGTTCTGCCAACCGGCTCGCATAGTCCGCGAGCCGGGCGGGATCAGGTGCGGACAGCGGAAAGACCAGCGGGCCGTCGGCCGCCGGCGCGGGAAGCGTCGGGGGCTGTTCCACCACGACGTGGGCGTTGGTGCCACCGAAGCCGAACGAGCTGATGCCGGCCCTCAGGACGGGCGCCTGCCAGGCGGTGAGCTGATCGGTGATGGTGAGGCTGGTGCCGGCCAGTCGGATGTGGGGATTGAGTTCGGTCAGGTGCAGGTGAGGCGGCAGGTGCCGGTGCCGCAGCGCGAGGAGGACCTTGAGCAGGCCGGCGATCCCCGCGGCTGCCTCGAGGTGGCCGATGTTGGTCTTGACCGAGCCGACGGCGAGCTGCTGCCCGGCGCGTCGCACGGGAAAGGCCTTCTTGATGCCCTCGATCTCGACGGGGTCACCCAGCCTGGTGCCCGTGCCGTGGGCCTCCAGGTAGGAGATGTCGTCGGGGTCGAGGCCCGCGTCGCGGTGGGCGGCGGTCAGGACCTCGGCCTGCGCTCGAGGGTTGGGAGCGGTCAGCGACGCGGCCTTTCCACCATGGTTGACCGCGCTGCCCCGGATGACCGCGTGCACGTGGTCGCCGTCGGCAAGGGCCCGCGCCAGGGACTTGAGCACCACGGCGCCGGCGCCTTCGCCGCGGACGTAGCCATCCGCGGCCTTGTCGAACGTGGCGCATCGACCGTGTGGGCTGAGCATGCCCGCCTCGGTGAAAGCGGTGAACAGGCCGGGGGTGAGCAGAACGGAAACGCCGCCGACGATGGCGGTGTCGCACTCGCCGCTGCGCAACGCTCGGACGGCGCGGTGCAGGGCCACCAGCGAACTGGAGCACGCGGTGTCGACGGCCTCACTGGGGCCACGCAGGTCCAGCAGGTGCGACACCCGGTTGGCCAGCACGGCGTGCGACAGGCCGGTGGCCATGTGCGCCCGGACCGGGATGCCGTCGAGGGTCATCAGGTCCTCGTAGTCGTGGGTCGATACGCCCACGAAGAGGCCTGTCCGGGTGCCCGCCAGGGATGCGGCGGCGTGTCCGGCGTTGGCGATCGCCGACCAGACGCAGTGCAGGAAGAGACGCTGCTGCGGGTCCATCAGCGCGGCTTCCTTGGGCGAGATGCCGAACAGGGTGGCGTCGAACTCGCCGACCTGGTCGAGGAAGCCACCTACCAGGTGGCGGGTGCGGGGGTCGGCGAGCAGCGCTTCACGGTCCTCGGGAACGTGTCGGACCAGGTCGTGGCCGGCGGCGAGGTGGCGCCAGAAGGTGTCCAGGTCGGGTGATTTGGGCATGATGCCCGCAATGCCGACGACGGCGATGTCGCGGGCGCTCTCGCTGCCGGTTGAGGTCGTGGGCGCCGCGTCCGCAGCCGGCGTGGCGCGACGTTCGGTGCGGAGGTAACCGGCGAGTGCCGCCAGGGTCGGGTGCTCGAAGAGGACCGTCGGCAGTATCTCGAGGTCGTAGATCCGGTTGATCTGCTCGGTGAGCTGGGACATGGAGATCGAGTCGAACCCGAGGTCCATGAGCTCGGTGTCGATGTCGACGTCCTTGGCGTCGACCAGCAGGAACGACGCCGCCAGATCGCGCAGTTGCTCCAGCGCGTCTGGTTGGTGCGTGTCGCGGAACGCGTCAGACGGCACGGCCCGGGGTGGCGCCGCAGCGGCTGGCGGCCCGTGCGACGGCGTGGACGGTTCGGCATCGACGAGTTTCTCGACCACGACGACTGCGGGGTCCCGGCCGGCGAGCAGGGTTTCCAGCACGGCGGTTGCGGTGTCGGAGGTCATCGGGACCATTCCGAAACGGCTGCGGAGCCGATCGAGGACCGCCGCGGGCACTCCCATGCCGCCGTCGGCCCACAGCGGCCAGCCGATGGACAGTGTGTGGCCTCGGCGGCGTCCTGCGGCGACCCACGTCGCTCTGGTGGACGCGAACGCGTCGAGGAAGGCGTTGGCATAGCTGTAGTCGACCTGTCCGGGGTTGCCCACGGTCGCCGCGACGGAGGAGAACAGAACGAAGAAGTCCAGCGGGTCCCCCGCCGTGGCCTGGTCGAGGGCGAGCGTGCCGGTGAGTTTCGGGGCGAGGACCTCGGCGACCTGCGTGGGCGTCTTGTCGACGAGGCGGGCGTCGCGGATGACGCCGGCGCAGTGCACGATTCCCCGCAGCGGCTGGTGGCGGCGCGCGTCGGCGAGCGCCTGCGCCAGCGCTGCCGGATCGGCGACGTCGCAGCGCAGGTGACGCACGGTCACTCCCGGCCGGCGTAGGGCGGTGATCCGGTCGGCCTGATCGGTGGTGAGGGCGGAGCGGCCGAGCAGGATGATCTCCGTCGCGCCGCGGGCGGCCAGCAGCGCGGCGATGTGCAACCCGAGTGCGCCGGCCCCTCCGGTGACGAGGTAGGCGCCGTCGGGCCGGACCCAGCCCGGGCGGGCGGGGACGGGCCGGTAGGTGCGCATGGCGGCGACCAGGCGGCGACCGGCGCGGTGTTCGACGTCGTCGTCCGTTCCATGGCGCAGCTCGCCCAGGATCTGCCCGGCGGCCGCCGCCGGGTCGTCGGAGGCGACACAGATTCCGGCGCATCCGGTCTCGGCGGTGAGGGTGCGAAGCATCCCTGTCATCGCCGTCAGGTGGGGTTGCTGCTCGGGGTGCTCGGACACACGTGCGCACACCACACGGGGCCGGTGGCCGGCGGTGAGCAGGGCGACCACGGTTTCCAGGACGTGATGGAACGTCGAGGTCGGGTCGGCGAGGCCGTCGACGTGATCGCGTCCGATGTACGTCACGGCTGCGGGGGCGCGACCGGCGGCCATGAGCTCCGCTGCGATCCTCGCTGCCTGCTCGGGCTCGGCGACGGTGACCGGGACTGCCGAGCCGAGCATCCTGTCGCGCAGTTGTGCGCGCACCGCGCAGTCGGCGGCGCCCACGATCAGCACGGAGTCGATGGGCAAGGTGGCGTCACCGAGCGGGCCAGGGCTCAGCTCACGCCGTTCGTACTCGACGCGGGTGGTGGGCCGTGGCGCCGTGTCGTGCTCGTCGATCCAGTAGGCGACGGGCCGCAGCGGAGTGTTGGGCAACGGCGTCGGGGGTGTGGGCGTCGGCCAGAGCACCGACCACGGCACGGTGGTCCCGGCGACCCACAGTCCGGCCAGCGTCGGCAGGTCCCGTGCGGTGAGGGCATCGGCGAGGTCGCCGGCGGCGGCGCCGGTTCGGACGAGCCCGGGTGCGGCTTCGCCGGCGACGTAGGCACGCAGTGCGGTGACGAGCGCGGGCACGTCGGCGCAGATGACGGCGAGTCGTTCGCGGAACGCTCGCCGGCGGGTCTGGCTGGTGCAGGCCAGCGCGGCCAGGGGCGCCGGGTCGGACTGTTGCTGCTCGGCGAGCAGTCCGGCGAGCTCCACGAGGCGGGACTCGTCCGGTGCCGACAACACGACGAGGTGCTCGTCGTGGCTCGGGCTCCACGTGGTGGGCGCAGCGACGTACTCCTCGACCACCAGATGGGTGTTGGCGCCGCCGGCGCCGAAGGAGCTGACGCACGCCGTACGTGGCGCACCGGACGGCCGAGCCGGCCACGGCCCAGTGGCGCGCACCGGCGCGATCCCCCCGAAGTCGATCTTCGGGTTGGGGGTGTGCAGGGATGCGGTCTGCACCAGCGTGCGATAACGCAGTTGCAGCAGGACCTTGGTGAGGCCGGCGATGCCCGCCGCTCCCTCCAGGTGGCCGATGTTGGCCTTGACCGACCCGACGGCACAGCCCTCGGGTACGTCATCGAGCAGGGAGAACGCACGGGACAAGCCGGCGATCTCGATCGGGTCGCCGAGTTCGGTGCCGGACCCGTGGGCCTCGATGTAGCCGATGTCGCGCGGGCGGACACCTGCCCGGCGCAGCGCGGCGGCAACCACCGCGCCCTGGGCGTGAGGATTGGGCACGGTGTAGCCGCTGGTCTTTCCTCCGGCGTTGACGGCAGAGCCCCGGACCACGGCCCAGATGGTGTCGCCGTCGGCGATCGCGTCGGCCAGGCCTTTGAGCAGGACAGCGCCGACGCCCTCGCCGGGGACGTAGCCGTCGGCTCGGTCGTCGAAGACCTTCAGCTGGCCGTCTGCGGCGAGCATGTTGCGCGAGCCGAGCGCGATGTGGTGCAGCGGGTGGGCGATCAGGTTGACGCCGCCGGCGAGCGCCATCCGGCATTCGCCACGTCGGATGCTCTCGCAGGCCAGGTGCACGGCGGTCAGCGACGAGGAGCACGCGGTGTCCACGGCAAGGCTGGGTCCGCTCAGGTCCAGGGTGTAGGAGACCCGGTTGGCGATGGACCAGTACGCCGAATGGGCGCCGTTGGCGGAGCCTCTGACCCAGGCCATCGCGCCGAGCTCGCCGTAGCCGCCGTACATGGCACCGGCGAACACGCCGGTGGACGGCTCGTGTCGTTCGCCGAGGTAGCCGGCGTTCTCCAGGACCGTCCAGCACGTCTGCAGGAAGAGCCGTTCCTGCGGGTCGATGTCGACGGCGTCCCTGGGAAGCACCCCGAACAGGGCGGCGTCGAATCCGGCCACGTCGTCGAGGAATCCGCCCCAACGCTGGTATTCGCGCAGGCCGCGCTGCGGGTCGGTGGTCTGCCGCCAGTCCCACCGCTCGGCGGGAACCTCGCTGATGTCGCGGCGGCCGGCGGCCAGGTTGGCCCAGAACGTGGTCAGGTCCGGCGCGCCCGGGTAGCGGCCATCGACTGCGATCACCGCGATCGGCTCGTCCGCCGCTGCAGCCCTCGGGATGGCGGCGGGCGACGGGCCATTGGACGTGCCGGCGGATCGGCCGGTCGACACGGGCTGGTCCGGGATCGAGGGGGCGAGCCGCGTGACCATGGTGTCGGGATGGTCGGCGAGCAGCCGTGCCGCCAGGCGGGCGAGGGTGGTCTCCTCGAACAGCAGGGTGGAGGGCAGTGGACCGAGGTGGCCGGTCAGGTGATCGAGCAGCCTGGTCCCGATGATCGAGTCGACGCCGAACTCTTCGAAGGTGCTGTGCTCGTCGAGGTCGTCGAGGTCATGACCCAGCACCTCGGCGAAGACACCGCGGACGTAGCTCAGGGCGTCGGCGGGTGTCGCGTGGGCGCGACGGTTGACAGGATCGGCGGCCGCCGTGGTGGGCACGGCGGTTGGCATCGGGCGGGCAGGGGCGACCGGCGCCGCGGCCGGTGCCCCGCCGATGCCGAAATGGGCCAGACCGGCGGGGGTGGCGTCGATGACCAGGGCCTGTGGTACCCCGGCGGCCAGGATCCGATCCAGCGCCTCCATCGCCACGGAGGGATCGAGCGAGCGGATCCCGTCGGCGGCGAGCAGGGAGCGGTGTCGGTCGTCACTGACGGCTCCGGTACTCCCCCAGTACCCCCAGTTGATGACGGTTGCCGGCAGACCGGAACGGCGCAGCGACGTGGCGTAGGCGTCTTGGAAGGTGCTGGCGGCGGCGTGGTTGGCCTGCCCGTCCGCGTCGATGAACGACGCCGCGGAGGAGAAGAAGACCAGATGCTGCAAGCGGCGACCCGCGAGGGCCGCCGCAAGGGTCACACTGCCGGCGACCTTGGGAGCCAGTGCGGCTTGCAGGTCCGCGCCGGTGAGGTTGCCCAGGCGCCGGTCGCGCAGCACCCCGGCGCTGTGGAACACGCCAACCAGCTCGCCGTGGCGGTCAGCCTCGGCCAACGCGGCGGCCACCGACGCGGGATCGGCGACGTCGCCGCGCACGTACACCGCGTGTCCGCCGAGGTCACCGATGTCCGCCTGCGCCCGCCGGATCGCGGCGTCGGCTTCGCGGCGGCCGAGCCACACCAGCGTCGCCCCGACGCTGCGGGCAAGATGCCTGCTGACCACGTGGCCGATCCCGGCGGCCCCACCGACCACCAGGTACACGCCGGGCCGGTAGGGCGGGCGGGCCTTGGCCGGTGTGGTGGGCACGAACGACCGGACCAACCTGCGCCCGTCGCGGAGGGCCACGAGCCGATGGCTGCCGTCCTCGGCCGCGACCGCCGCGGCATCGACGGCCGAGGTGCCCGCGCCGACGTCAAGGCAGGTCACGCGCCAGGCGGGCTGCTCGGCGGCGATGGTCCGCGCGAGGCCTATGAGGGCCGCCGCGTGTGGGCGTACCCGTTCGTCGGGCGACGCGTCCACCGCCGCGTCAGTGACGACGGTGAGGTGGATGCGGTCCTCGCCTCGTCCGTGGCGCAGCAGGCTGCGCACGATCCCGAGCAGGAGGCCGGCGCCGTGGTCGTGGCCCGGCTGCTGGTCGGGGTCGTCGGCCGCGATCAGGTGGATCCGTTCGACGGTCGCCACGAGTGCCTCCCAGCCGGCCGGCGGCGCGGCGGCGAAGGGCAGAAGGACGGCGTTCGCGGCGGGCTGCACGGTCAGGAGGTCCTCGGCCAACGGGCGTCCGGCGGGACGGCAGAACACGACGACGTCCCCGGTGGCGGGGCTGGCCTCGGGCGCGGGTCCAGCGGGCCGCCATGCCGGGACGAAGACCTTTCCCTCCAGCGGGTCGATCGGGAACAGGGTCAGACCGACCACGGTGGCCACGATCATGCCGTTGGCGTCGGTGAGGTCGATGTCGAAGCGCAGGTGGCCCCGGCGTCGGACCACCGCGTGACGGGCCAGGCTCGGGTCGTGGTGCAGGTGGATGGCGGAGGTCGCCACGGGCAGCACCGGTCCGGCCGTGTCGCCGACGAGCACGGCGGTGGCTTGGAAGGCTGCGTCCACAACGGTGGTGACGGCCTCAGCGGTCGGCGGATGGAGGTCGGCCAGGGCGGTGTCGCGGCCGACGCACAGCCCGCGCAGCAGACGGAACGTGGCACCGTAGCGCATGTCCGCGCGGTCGAAGTCCTGGTAGAGGGCATCGACATCGACCCGGTCAGGACAGTCGCGCCGAAGCGCTGCGATGTCGAGCGTCACCGGCGCCGCCTGCGCGGGCCGGGCGACGGTTCCGGTCGCGTGCGGTGTGTCCGGATCCCCCAGCGTGAAGGTCCACCCGCCGGCCGACGGGGTCAGGCTGATCGGCAGCCGGCATTCACAGTCGACGGGGAAGGGACGCCGCCACCGCACGGCCGTCAGGCGTACCGGGTAGCGGCGCTCCCGCAGTCGGGCGAGCGCGTCGGCGACCAGGGCGACGGTCGCGGCGCCGGGCAGCAGCGGACGGCCCGCGATGACGTGATCGGCGACCATGGGGTGCCGTGGGTCGAGCTGCACGGCCCCGTCCGGGGCCGGTTGCGGCGCGGCGGTTGTGGGCGCAGCGGGCGGCGGCGGGCGGTGACGCGCGGGCGAGAACGGGTACGTCGGCAGGGGTATCCGCCGTGCCGTGGCGGCGGCGAACCAACCCGACCAGTCCATGGACCTGCCCTCGACAAAGGCGCGGGCGGCCTGCTCGGCGTCGGTCACGGCGATCGGCGTGCCTGTCCCGGCGGCTGCCACCGGGCTGGTGGAGACGAAGCAGCCCTGCGGCGAGTCGCCTCGGGCCAGCGCCGTGAGCTTCGCCCTCAGGTCGGCGATGTCGTATGCCACCACCGCCGCGCGCGCCCGCAGGTGGCGCCGACCGCGGGCCAGGGTGAAGGCGACGTCTTCGAGGGCCAGCTCGGGTGTGAGCGCGGCGGCGACGTCGCGGACAAGGGCGGTTCTTTCGGTGTCGGTGCGCGCGGACAGGACTACGGCCTCGGTGCGTGCGGTCCGCGGCGAACGCGGGCGCGGCGGGGGCGCCTGGCCCACCACCAGGTGACAGTTGGTGCCGCTGAAGCCGAAGCTGGACACGGTGGCGATGCGGGTGCCGGATCTTCCCACCGGCCACGGCCGGCCGGTGCCCACCGGGAACAGCGGGCTGCCGGAAAAGTCGATCTTCGGGTTCGCCTCGGCGTAGTTGGCAGTGGGGGCGATCTCGCCGTGCCGCAGCTGCAGCAGGACCTTGATCAGTCCGGCTACCCCGGCGGCCATCGTGGTGTGGCCGATGTTGCCCTTCACCGAGCCCAGGGCGCACCAGGCCTGGTCGCCGGCCCCGCCGGCCCCCAGAACCCGGCGGAGCGCGGCGAACTCGATCGGATCGCCCAGCGGGGTGCCGGTGCCGTGGGCTTCGACGTACGTGATGTCCTCCGGGTTGACACCCGCGTCGGCGTGCACCCGGCGCAGCAGCGCGGCCTGCGAGTCCGCGCTGGGGGCGGTGATGCCGTTGGTGCGGCCGTCCCCGTTGACGCCACTGGCCTTGATGACGCCCAGGACCTCGTCACCGTCGCGCACCGCGTCGGTCAGCCGTTTGAGCACGACCACACCGACACCTTCACCCAGGACGATGCCGTCGGCGGAGGCGTCGAACGGTGCGCTGGTGCCGGTGGGCGACAACATGCCGACCTGGCTGGAACGAACCTGCAGCGACGGGGTGAGCATCAGCGCGACACCACCGGCGACGGCGACGTCCGTTTCGCCGGTACGCAGGCCCTGCGCGGCGAGGTGCACCGCCACGAGCGACGAGGAGCAGGCGGTGTCGACGGCGACGGCGGGACCACGCAGGTCGAGTTGGTAGGCGATGCGTGCCGCGAGGATCGAGCTGGACCCGCCGAGGAACGCCGAAGCGGTGTCGGCCTTCCCGCTGGCGCGCAACTGGTCGGCGTAGTCGCCGGGTGCGCATCCGACGAACACCCCGCATCGCGATCGTTGCACGGCGTCCCCGGCGTAACCCGCCGATTCCAGCGCCCGCCACGCCTCGGTGAGGAACAACCGTTGTTGAGGGTCGGTCTGCGCGGCCTCCAGCGGCGACATGTTGAAGAAGCGGTGATCGAAGGAGTCGACCTCGTCGAGCATTGCCGCCCAGCGGCTGTAGGTCCGGCCCTCCGCGGTCGGGTCGGTGTCGAAGACGGCGTCGACGTCCCAGCGAGCCGGACCGACCTCAGCGATGGCGCTGTGTCCGCTGGTCAGGTTGGCCCAGAACTCGTCGAGATTGCCGGCTCCGGGCCACCGGCCTGACATGCCGATTACGGCGATGTCCATCTGACCGCCTGCGGGCGGCTGCTCAGGGGCCGATGGCGTCGGACCGGGCCGGGCGTCGCTGGTGTCGGTGTCCGACCTGCCGGCCTCGGTCCGGGTCTCCGTGCCGGACATGTGCTCGGGCGTGGTCCTCACGGACGCGTCGGCGACCGTCACGGGCGCGAGCGCGATGGTGCTCGCCTGCGCGGGGTGCGGTGCCGCCAACGTGGGGGCGGTTGCCGCGGGAGCGCCGCCCCCGGTGGCGGACGGTCGGGGTTCGGCCCGCACCGACTGCACCAGTGACTGTCGGGCGGCGACGGTGGAGAGGACGTGCTCGGTGAGCCTGTCGATGGTCGGGTGGTCATAGACGGCGACGGACTCGATGTCGGTGCCGAAGGCGCGGTTGATGTGCAGCACCACGTCGACCGCGCCGATGGAGTCGAGGCCCATGTCGCTGAAGGTGCGGCTCGCGTCGAGTTCGGAGCGGTCCAGGTACAGCTGATCGGCCAGGGTTTGCACGACGACGTCGACGACGTCGTCCCGCCCGACCGACGGGTGGGCAGCGGGTGGCGCTGGGGTCAGCACAGGCGAAGTGGCGGTGGGCGGCCGTAGCGGCGCCAGGTCGACCATCGCGGGCGCCGCCGGCACCACCGGCGCCGCGGGCAGGGGCTGCGCGACCGCGGGCCGGTGCGTGTCTGCGCCGAGAATTTCCGCGTGAGGCGCCTGCGCTGGCCGACGGTCGGGACGCGCCGGCCTGGCCGCGGATCCGAGGCGGTCGCGGACCAGCTGTACCGCGTCCTCGCCCAGCACCCTGTCGTGCATGGCCAGTTCCACCTCGATGACACCGGGGAGGCGGTCGAGGGTGGGTCGGGCCAGCTCGGCCTTGAGTTCCCGCAGCGCCTTGCCGGGCATGGCGGCGATGGCATGGGCCAGGTTGAGGGCGCTGGGCAGCACGTCCGCGGCGTCGGCGAACCGGACCTGGGCCCCGCGGCGCTCGAGCTCGTCACCGGCGTAGGCACGTCCGGTGAGCAGCATCTCCGTGGCGAGGGCTCGCCCGAATCGGTGGGCGAGGATGTGGGTGGCTCCCATGCCGGGGGTGAAGCCGTACTTAAGGAAGTTGGCGGCGTAGGTGGCCGATCGTGACAGGACGACGAGGTCGGCGTAGAGAGGGAAGGCGAGACCTCCACCGGCGGCGTGACCGCCGACGGCGGCGATGACCGGCAGCGGGCAGGTGATCAACCCCTCGTAGACGAAGGACGCGTCGGTGAAGGCGCCGTTCTTCGCCGCCAGTTCCGCCAAGGCGCCGGGTTCACCTCCCATGCAGAACACCGGCGGTCCCCCGGTGAGCACGACGACGCGGACGTCGTCGCGGCGGGCGAGTTCGGTGAAGGACTCCTCCAGCCCGGCCAGGAGGGCGTCGCTGAACATGTTGCGGTTCGCCTCGTCGCGCATCGTCACGAGCGCGATACCCGTCTCGGTGACGGTCAGGTCCACGGGCCCCTCCGGGTGTGTCGTCCTCGGTGGCGCGTCCTTGTCGCGGCGGCCAGCCGCCCAGGCACCGAGCCAGCAGCGCTCCTCCGGCAGTGGTGTGGCGGGCAGGCTGATGCGGCGTCCACCGCGGGGATGGGAGGGCCAGGCCAGGCGTGCCCCGCGCACCCATCGGCTGGCCACCTCGCGCAGGTCCCCGGCGGCGAGCAGCTCGGCGATCTCAGGGTCGCTTCGTGCCTCCTCCGGTGCGAGGCCCCGCACCCACCGGTCGGTGCCGGACCGCTCGGCCAGCTCGCGCAGACGGTCGAGCAGTTCGGGCACGGACGTCACGACCACCGCGGCTCTGGCCCGCATGGCGCGCCGCCCAGCGCTCAGAGTGTGTGCGATGTCGGCCAGGGTGGGCCCGGACGGGACTGTTGCGGCGAGCTCGCCGGTGGTGAGGTCGACGTCGAGGGGAGCGTCGGTGCCGGTGAGGCGACCGAGGGCGGTGAGTGCCGCGGGGTCGAGGCCGAGGTCGGCCAGGGTGGCGTTCGGGTCGACGTCCTCGGGCGCGAGTCCGAGCAGGCTGGCGATCTCGGCACGGACGACGTCGAGATCCGCGACGCAGGCCGCCTGCTGGTCGGTCAGTGCCATGCGCAGCCGGGTGGCGAAGAGCGTCAATGTGGCCTCGTCCGGGGCGGACAACACGATCAGTTCGGGCTGGCCGGTGCGGGAGAGGCGGATGGGGCGGTGCGGAGGGCTCTGAACGATGACGTGAGCGTTGGTGCCTCCGGCGCCGAAGGCGCTGACACCTGCCCGGAGTACCCCGTCCGGTGATTCCCAGGGCGCCGTGCGCGTCTGCACGGTGAATCCTGTCGAGGCGAAGCCGATGTGTTCGTTGGCCGGCGTGGCGTGCAAGGACGCGACGAGCTGCCGATGGCGGATCTGCAGCAAAACCTTGCTCAGTCCCGCCACGCCTGCAGCCGCCTCCAGGTGCCCGATGTTGGACTTCACCGACCCGACGGCGCGGGTCACCGGCGGGGCACCGACGCCCGTGAAGGCCTTGTGCAGGCCGGCGATCTCGATGGGGTCGCCGACGGACGTGCCGGTGCCGTGGGCCTCGAGATAGGTGACGCTGGCGGGCGGGACGCCGGCATCGGCCAGCGCGGCGCGAATGAGGGCGGCCTGCGCGCCGGGCGCGGGGACGGTGAAACCGCTGGTGCGGCCGTTGTGGTTGACGGCGGAACCGATGATGACCCCGGCGATGGCGTCGCCGTCGGCCACGGCGCGCGCCAGTGGTTTCAGGACGACGACGCCCACGCCCTCGCCCGGCACGTAGCCGGTGCCGCCTGAGCCGAAGGCGCGGCAGCGTCCGTCGTCGGACAGGAACCGGTCCGCGGCGAGTTGCAGGTACTTCTGCGGGTGTGGGGTGAGGTTCACTCCCCCGGCGAGGGCGAGATCGGATTCACCGCGTCGGATGCTCTCCACGGCCAGGTGCACCGCCACGAGGGATGACGAACACGCGGTGTCGACGGCGAGGCTGGGTCCGGTGAGTCCGAAGCAGTAGGACACCCGGTTGGCGATCGCGGAGTGCAGGGCGGTCGGTGCGACCCCGTGCTCGTCGCGCAGCAGCTGGTAGTGATTCCACATGACACCGGCGAACACACCCACGCGGCTTGCGGTCAACGTCTCCGGGGGGTAGCCCGCGTCTTCCAGGGCGCGCCACGACTCGGTGAGGAACAACCGCTCCTGGGGGTCCATGTACTCGGCCTCCCGACGGGAGATGCCGAAGAAGGCAGGACTGAACTGGTCGATGTGGTCGAGGAATCCGCCCCAGCGGCTGTAGGTACGCCCGGGTGCGCCCCGGTCCGGGTCGAAGAACGGCATGTGGTCCCAGCGGGCGGTGGGGACCTCGGTCACGCAATCGCGCTCCTCGACCAGGTTGCGCCAGAACTCGCGCAGGTCGGCGGCGGCCGGGTATCGCCCGGACATGCCGATCACGGCGACGGGTTCGCCGTGGCCGCGGGACGGCTCGGATGGTGTCTGCGTCCGCTCCGGTGGTGTGCGCGGCGTGCCTGCGGCCGCGACGACGCCAGGTGCGTCGACGCCGTGCGCATCGTGCGGTCGCGCGGGGCCGTACAGCGCCCGTTCGATGGCGCTCGGGGATCCGTGGGCGACCACGACGTGCGCCGCGGACGAGCGCAGCGCGAGGTCCAACGCTGCCAGACCCGCGTCGGTGGTCAGCGACACCAGGTCCTCATCGTGGTGGTCGGCGGCCCTCACCGCTCCCATGCCGCCGTCGACCCAGTGCGGCCAGGAGATCGACAACCGGGACAGCGGTTCCGCGGCGGCATGATGATCCAGGTAGGCGTTGGCGAAGGCGTAGTCGCTCTGACCCGGGTTGGCGATGACCGACGACAGCGAGGAGAAGAACACGAGCAGTTCGGCCGGCTCGTCGGCGAGTGCCTGCTCGATCGCGCCAACGCCGTCGACCTTGGGGGCCAGCACCGGCGCGCACTGGGCCGGCTGCTTGCGGAAGTGCACCACGTCGTCGATGACCCCGGCGAGGTGGAAGACCGCGTGGAGTCGACCGTAGACGAGGCGGGCGTACTCGACCGCCGCGGCGAGTTCCTCGGCGTCCGTGACGTCGGCCCGGGTGTACTGCACCTGGCCGCCGGACGACCGCCAGACCGCGATGGCGGCGGTGAGGTCCTCGTCGGGGTCGCCGCGGCCGACCAGCACGACGCGGGCGTCGTATCGCTCGATCAGGTGAGCGGTCAGCAGCCGGGCCAGTCGTCCCCCACCGCCGGTGACGAGGCAGACGGGGGCGCGCCGCAGCCGGGACGGCCGATCGGCGGTGAGGTGCTCGAGGGCGGGCGCCTCACGGCGGCCGCCGACGTGACGGACCTCGGTGTGGACGTCGGTGTGGCCGGTCTCGGCGTCCACGATGCCCGCCAGGGTCGCGATGTCCTCTGCTGCGTCGACAAGGACGGTCCGGCAGACCAGGACGGGTGTCTCGGCGGCGATGGTGCGGGCGAGCGCGGCCACGGCCTGCCGCGCTTGCGCACCCGCCCCGCCGTAGGCGATGTAGTGCAGCGGAATCGGCCGGGTCGGGCGGGTGCCGAGCAGGGCGGCGGCCGCCGATCGCAGCAGGTCGTGTGCGCGCGCCGCATCGGTCTCCGGGCTGGTGTGATGATCCAGGACGCATACCGCGACCGCCCCGGTGTCGTCGCCGCGCATCGCGGTGAGGTGCTCGTCCAGGGCCGCGGCCGACAGGTACCTGCCGTCCGGGCCGGCGTGGACGACCTTCACACCCCGGTCCCGTGGTGGCAGGGCGCCCAGCAGCTCGTGGGCGTGGGCGCTGTCGGTGGCGAGGATCAGCAGCGGTGGTGAGGCCGACGGGCTCGACATCGGAGCGGCGCGCCACACCCGCCGGGCGACCAGGGTGGTCGCCGGCGTCGCCACCGTGGGCGTCGACGGTACGGCCGAGGCCACGGGTGGGGCGGGCCGCACCGGAGGGCCGTAGGCTGCGGCGAGATGCTGGGCGAGTTCGGTGATGGTGCCGAACTCGAACAGCAGGGTGGGGTAGGTACCGCCGTTGACGATGGCCTGCAGGTCCTCGCTGACCGCCAGCATGCTGACCGAGTCGAGGCCCTGGTCGTAGAAGCCGTGGGTGACGGACACCTCGGTGGTCGGCCGGTCCAGCCGGCGACCCACCAGGACACGCAGGTGCTCCACATACGCATCAGCGATCGCGTCGAGGGCAGGGGTTGCTTCGACGTCGGACCGCGGTGCGGACGTGGGCGTGGGCGTCCGTGGCGAGGGCGTACCACCGACGAGGGTGGTGATCAGCCCCGGCTGCCGGATCCTCTTGCAGGTCAGCTTGGTGAACTCGGCTACCAGGCCGCCGTCCGGGTCGTGGATCCGGTAGCTGTTGTGCATGACGTCGCCCGACGGGGCGTGGCTCTCCCGCTGCGGAACGAGCACCAGGCAGCGCCGTCCACCGGGCCTGGGAATGCGGACCATCTCGATGGAGATCGGAATGAAGGGGGCATCAAGCACCGGCGTGCGCGCGAACGCCACCAGGGTCGATGCGTCGAGTAGCGCAGGGTGCAGGTGGAACAGATCCGCGTGTTCGCGGGTGGAGGCGTGCACGCTCAGGTCAGCGACGAGCCGTTCACCGTCGAGGTACATCGCCCCGAAGGCCTGCATGGGTGCCCCGTGCACGATGTCCTCGCTGCGGGCCTGGACATACAGGTCGTCGACGTCACGGACGTGCTGCTGCCCGGCGAGCAGCGCGGTGGTGTCGACCCGGTCGTCCTCGGCGTGATCGAGGTGCACTCGTGCGGTCATGTTCGGTCGCCACGACCCGACCGGTTGACCGTCCCGGCTCCTGCGGCTGGTGATCGTGACCCGACCCTCGTCGGCGCCGCCCGGATCGACGTGGACGTGCACCTCCCGGTCATGCCCGTCGTCGGTGGCGATCGGTTCGGTGAACAGAACGTCGCGGACCACCACCGACTCGGGCGCCACCCCGCGTCCGGCGAGCGTGCGGTAGAGCACGTCGAGCAGCGCTACTCCGGGAAGCACGCTCACGTCGTGGACGCGGTGGTTACGCATGACGAAGTCCGTGTGGGACACCGTCAACCGGGACGACACCGCCGGAACAGGCATGCCTGCTTCCCTTCGGTTCAGCGTGGCGGTACGGAGACAGGGCGGGCCAGCTCGATCGCGGCAACCGGACACAGACGGAGCGCTTCCTCGACGCGAGGTAGCGCTCCTGGGTCCACCTGCGAGACGAGCAGTTGCACGACGCCGTCTGTCGGGGACTGGTCGAAGATGTCGGGGGCGACCGAGGCGCACATGCCGGACCCGCAGCACCTGTCCTGGTCGACGATCACCCGCGAGGGTGCACTCACCAGGTCACCGGCAACGAGTCGACGCCGAACAGGCCGACGGTGTTGGGGCGCAGGGGTACGTCGGAGACCGGCACGGACAGGCGCAGCGTCGGAAAACGTTCGAACAGCATGCGGAAGACGACGTCGAGTTCCATCCGGGCGATCGCGTGACCGAGGCACTGGTGGGCGCCGAAGCTGAACGCGACGTGGTTGCGGGCGGCGCGGCGTACGTCGAAGCGGTCGGGGTCGGGGAACGCGTCGGGGTCGCGGTTGGCGGCCTCGAGCACGAAGACGACGCCCTCACCGGCGCGGATGACATCGTCGCCGACCGGGATGTCGGCGACCGCGGCCCGTTGGATGGGGTTCTGCACGATCGTCTGGTGGCGCAGGATCTCCTCCACGGCGATCGGCCAACCCTCGGGATTGGCCAGCAGCAGGTCGAGCTGGTCGCGGTGCTCCATGAGCGCGAAGGTCCCCAGGCCGATCATGGTGGCGGTGGTCTCGTGCCCGCCGACCAGCAGGATGAGGGAGATGGTGACCAGTTCGTCGCGGGTCAGGTTGCCGGCCTGCAGCTCTTCGACGACGAGTCGGCTGATCAGGTCGTCGCTCGGCGTCTGTTCCCGCTTGGCGACGAGCTCGGTGAGGTAGGCCATGATGGCGCCCATCGCGCCGAGCATCTGCTCCTGCGTGCTGGTGGTGTCGATCATGGCGCGGGTGTTGGTCTCGAAGACCTCCCGGTCCTCGTACGGCACACCGAGCAGTCCGCAGATCGTGCGTGAGGGAACGGGGAAGGCGAGATCGCGCACGATGTCGGCGGACCCGGCTCTGGCCATGTCGTCCAGGCACTGCCCCACCACGGACTCGACCTCGGGTCGCAGTTCCCGGGCCCGTCGAAGGGTGAAGTCCTTGCTGAGCATGCGTCGGATCCGGTAATGGGCCTCTCCGTCGGCGCGCATGAAGGTGCCCTTCAGGGGGGATTCGAACGCTCCGGCGTAGAGGAACGGGTAACCGGGAGCGGTCTCGTCCGCGCTCAGGCGTTCGTCGTCCAGCAGTCGGCGCACCTCGTCATGACCGGTGACGAACACCGCTGGCAGGCCACTGGGCAGCCGGACGCGGTGCAGCCGACGTTGCGCCTGCAGCTTCAGGTACGCCTGGGGCGGGTGGAACGGACTGGTTCTGGTGGCGGGGAATTCACTGAGATGCTGCTGGTCGTCGATCATCTCGGTCATGCCGCGAGTCTGCGGACTGCGACGGCCCGCGCCCGCTCAATTGTGTGCACGGCTGGTGGGTTGGTCGGTGATGCCATCAGAGGCAGACCACGCCGAGCGTTTCAGGAGGCCTTGTGGATTTTGATGGCGTCGAGGGACTGCGGGCCGAGGGCGTCACGCGCGTCGACGGCAGGACGATGCTCGAACACGCCGGCGGTAGAAAGCGGATCAAGGAGTTCGTCGAGTGCTTCCATCAGGCGGCTCTCGACGATGATCTTCTCGGCGAGATGTTCTACCGGGGCAAGCCGGCGCACACCGCACATCTGGCGGCGTTCTTCGAGGAGATCATGGGTGGACGTCAGGGATACACCGCACATCACGATGGCGTGGCCGGGTTGTTCCAGGCGCACGCGGGCCTGCGCATCACCGAGGAGCAGCGGGCGCGATTCGTGGAGGTGATGATGGCCGCCGCCGTGCAGGCGGGGCTGCCCTCCGACGAGCGTTTCCGATCGGCACTGCGGGCGCGCATCGAGCAGGGTTCGAGGTTCTCCACCGTGCTGTCGCAGGACGGTGCCTCACCGCTGTCGCCGTGGCCGCCGGTCGGCACCTGGGACTGGTGAGTGGGCGGCGGTGACCGGGTGGGCGCCGCTCATCCGGTCACCGCCATTGCCCCCGGCACCCCGCGTCGGCTGCGCGACGAATCTCCGGTGCCGCTCGGGCTCCTGCGAGGGTCTTCCGCGAGCATGTCGGGCAGCGGCTGGCCCAGGGTCAGGACCAGCGGTAGACCCGGTGGAAGTCGGTGACGTGGTCCAGCACCAGCAGTCCCCGACCATCCAGGCATTTGCGGTACACGTCGTCGTAGGGATCCGGGTCGAACCGGACGTGGCGGTGGCCGGGCATGCGCTGCAGGCTCAGCTCACTGATCAGCTCGTACTCCCCGGTGCTGAGCGGATGGCGGGATTCGATGGCCGCCGCGACGCCCATGGCACCGACGATCCGGCTGGCCTCGACACCGGTGACCCCGCTGTAGAACTCCGAGGCGCATCCGGACCCGTAGGAAAACAGGCCAAGCCGGGACGGTCCATTGAGCGGCGCGTGGTCGATCAAAGAGCACAGCGCGACGTAGAGCGCGGCCGAGTAGACGTTGCCGATCTGCGCGCCATAGCGGAGCGAGTGCGCGAGGCGGCGCTGGAAGTCGGTTTCCACCTCGTCGGGCCTCATGCCGTACAAGCTGCGCAGAAGCGTCCGGTGGGCACCCTTGACCATCCCCCCGAACGGCATGTGGAACGCGAGGTGGTCGAAGGTGGTCAGAAAGTCGCTGCCACGCACGCGCTCGGCGTACATGGCGTAGCTCTCCTTCAGGCAGTGCAGGTACGACATCAGCGACAGGTCGGAGTCGCCGGCTTCCAGGTCGGCGCGTGGCCGGGCGGTGTCCATCACCTCGTAGCTGTGGTACCCGCTCGCCCCCTTGTCGAGCGTCAGGACCCGCGGATCCTCCCCGAGGATCATGGCGACGGCACCGGCGCCCTGGGACGGTTCCCAGTACGTGTTCTTGTCGATCTTCGCGGCAGCGTCGGTGGCGATGACCAGTGCCTTCATCCCGGCGATCGGAGTGTTGGCGATGAGACCGGCCGCGGTCTGCACAGCGGCCGTTCCGCCGTAGCAGGCGTGCTTGACCTCGAAGGACCGGCAGCGGCGCGACAGCCCCAGGTAGTCGTGCACGTAGGTGCTCAGTGGCTTGCCGAAGTCGACGCCCGATTCGGTGCCGACGATGACCGCTTCGATGCGGTCGCGTTCGTCGTCGCCGAGGGCGTCGATCAGCGGTTTCGCGGCGTTGACCGCGTTGGTGACAGGATCCTCGCAGGGCAGGTTGACGGACTTGCTGTCCATCATCAGGTTGTCGAAGCGCCGGGTGTCCAGGCCACGAACCTCGAAAAGGGTGCGCGCCGACATCGACGCCCGGCCCGGGTAGACGTTGATCGCGTCGATACCTATGGCTACCACAGCTCACTCCGCTCGTGATCCGATGGGCACTGTGGGCACGGACAGTTCCCTGCCGATGGCGGCACAGACGTGCTCGGCGGCCGCCGTCAGGTAGAAGTGGTCCCCGGTCAGCACCCGCAGACGGAAACCCCGGTCGGTCACGTCCCGCCAGGCGAGCATCTCGGCCGGGGTGACCAGTGGGTCGCTGTCGCCGGTCAGAGCGGACACCGCAACCGGTAGTCGCCTCGCCGACGCCGCGTAGGTCTCGTTGACCTCGAAGTCCGCGCGAATCGTCGGCAGCAGTGCACGGAGCAGACCGGGATGCGCCAGCACCTCGGTCGGGATGCCGTTGAGGGTATTCAGGTAGGCGACGAACGCGTCGTCGGTGAGGTGCCGGGTAGCGCCCTGGCGAGCCGGCAGGTGCGGCGGACGGCGACCGGAGACGAACAGGCGCATCGGTGGCAGCCCGCGGTCACACAGCCGTGCGCACACCTCGTAGGCCACGGCGGCGCCCAGGCTGTGCCCGAACAGGGCGAACGGCTGGTGAAGCCGGGGAACGATCTCCTGCAGCACCTGCTCGACCAGGCTGGTCATCTCCCGGTGGGGACGTTGCTGCCAGCGCGACTCCCGGCCGGGCAGCACGACGGGGCACACCTCCACGTCCGGGGACAGCCTGTCGCGCCAGGGCCGGTAGGCAGCCCCGCCACCACCGGCGTGGGCGAAGCAGAACAGCCGCACCCCGGCGGGTGGATCCGGCGGGCCCGTCAGCTGTGCGGTCACGCGGCTCCTCGCTTGCGATCTGGAGTGCCCACGGTAGGGCTGCGTGGCGGTCGAGCGATGCGCACGATTGCGCGTGACGTCTACGGATGCGCGACAAACGCCAGGCAGGTGTTCACACCGCCGAAGGCAAAGCCGTTGGACAGCGCCGCGCGTATCGACGCGGGCTCCGGTGCCGGGCCGGTGAATCGCCCTGCGGTCGGCAGCGGGTCGGTCAGACCTGCGTTGGCGTGGACGTACCCTTGGGCCATCTGCTCGACCGTCGCGATCGCTTCGATCACACCGGCTGCGCCGATGCAGTGCCCGGTGAGCGACTTGGTCGAGTTGAGCCAAGGCCGCTGTCCGGGCACGTCACCGAAGACCTGCCGCAGCGCCTCGACCTCGGTGTGGTCCCCGACGAGCGAACCCGTCCCGTGGGTGTTGACGTAGTCGATCTGAGCAGGCCGCAGGCCGGCCCGGCGCAGCGCCGCCCGCATCGCCGCCACCTCGCCTGCCACCGCCGGATTGGGCAGACTGTTGGCGTCGAGGACGTGTCCGTACCCGGCGAGGACCGCCAGGATCGGGGCCTCGCGGCGCTGGGCGCTGCGGGTCGACTCCAGCACGAGGCAGCCGGTCGCCTCGCCCACAACGAAGCCGCACCGGGCGGTGTCGAACGGAACGCTGCGGCCCTCCCAGGCCAGAGCGCCGAGATTGGCCAGCGCCGTCAACTCCAGCAGCGACGGCTCGGCCAGGGCGCCGACGACCAGACAGACATCGACCTCATCGGTGGCGATCAGTCTGGCCGCGGCGATCACGGCGGCGTTGCCGGCGGCGGAGGCCAAGCCGACGGTGAAGCCTGGCCCGGTGATGCCCAGGGTGTGGCTGATGACCCCAATCTGACTGGTCGAGACGGTGTGCAGCACGAAGGTTGGTGGCACCCGCGCCGGATTCGCCGTGTGCAGGGCGTGCACCTGCTGGGCGTAATGACCGTCGAGGTCGCCTGCGGTGACCACGACGCCGATACGGTCGGGCGCCGTGGGGCGCTCGTGCAGTCCGGCGGAGACCCACGCTTGTACGGCCACCGCCAGGCCGGCCTGAACCGCTCGAGGCGTCCGGCGGGCGATACGGGACGCAGCGCGGCGCAGGTCGTCGGGCAGAGCGGTGATCGCGTCGAGAGTGGTGGGCAGGTCCTGCCACGCGAGGCGGGCGCGGTAGCGGGGCCCGGGCTGCCCGCCCTGGTCGACGATCGCGGTGCGGCCCCGGCGAAGACCGTCGGCGAAGGCTGTCTGGTCGGGGCCGAAGGCGCTGATCGCCGCCATCGCGGTAATGGCGGCGCCGGGGGTCACTCGTACTTCCGGAGCAGGGCGATCAGGGACCGGATGCTCAGGTCGCGGGAGAACTCGGACGGGTGGATGGTGATGCCGAGCTCGCCCATCACCGCGACCATCACCTCGGCGCGGTCCACGCTGTTGCAGCCCAGTTCGGCCAGTGTCCTGTCGGCGGTGACGTCGGCCGGATCCACCTCGGGAACCACGGCGTGCACAGCCTCTGCGATGACCTCCAGCAGGGGGTCCGACGCAGCAGGGGTGGAACTGGTGGCGGGCTGGCTCATGACTGCTCCTCAGTGGGGGTGGTGTCGTCGTATCCCAGGCTCAGCAGCGAGGCGACGAGGCCGGTCGCCGGTGCCGCGCCGGGATCCGCCGCGGGCGGGAGACCTGCCGCGGGCAGGGTTGCCGGGCTCGGGTCGAATGCCGTCGGTCCGTCGGTGACCGGTGGGTCCAGCCACAGGCGCCGACGTCGGAACACCGGCGGCGCAAGGGGTGTGCGGGAGGGTGCGGCTGCCGGCGTACCGCGGACGATCACGTGGGCGTTGGTGCCGCCGAGGCCGAACGCACTGACGCCGGCGATGCGGGCTTCCGGCTCGGATGTCCACGCGGTGAGGCCGGTTGCGGGGACGAACGGGGAGGCGGCGAAGTGGAACCGGGGGTTGGGTTCGTCGCAGAACAGGGAGGCAGGGATGGCGCCGTGCTCGACGGCGAGCACGGCCTTGGTCAGCCCTGCGATCCCGGCGGCGCTCAGCAGATGTCCGAGGTTGGACTTGACCGAGCCGATCTGGCAGTAGCCGGTCCGCTGCGTCGACTCCCGGAACACGTTTGTCAGCGCCTGCAGTTCGATGGGGTCGCCGATCATGGTGGCGGTGCCGTGCGCCTCGATCATGCCGACCTGGTCGGGGCGTACCCGGGCGTCGCGCAGCGCACGCCGGATGACGGCGGCCTGGGCCACCGGGTTGGGTGTGGTCAACCCGACGGTGCGTCCGTCGTTGCCGACCGCGGCGGCGTCGATGGTCGCGCGAATACGGTCGCCGTCGGCGATCGCCTTGTCCAGGCGTTTGAGCAGCAGGACAGCACACCCCTCGCCGGGTACGAACCCGTCGGCGGATCGGTCGAAGGTGCGACAGCGGCCCGACGGTGACAACGCCCCGGCCGCGCTGAAGTCCAGGTGCACCTGGGCGTCGAGCAGCACGTCCACGGCGCCGACCAGCGCGGCGGAGGACTCCCCCGCAAGGATGCTGCGCATGGCCAACTGCACCGCGACCAGAGCCGACGAGCAGGCACTGTCCACGACAAGGTTCGGCCCGGTCAGGTTCCACTGATGCGCGATGCGCGCGGCGAGGAAGTTCTGGTCGCCGCCGAAGGCCGCGGTCCCGGTTCGTCGCCCCACCCGCCGCCGGTAGTCCGACAACCGGGCGCCGACGAACACACCCACGTCCTCACCGTTGAGCTCGTCGCGGTAGCCGGCGTCGGCGAGACAGGTCGCCACGCCCTCGAGCATGAGCCGGATGCCGGGGTCGAGGGTGATGGCTTCCTCGTCGGTCATCGAGAAGTAGTCGGGGTCGAACAGCTCGATGCCGTCGAGATAGCCACCCCACTTGCTGACCGACCGGCCGGGTTCGGTGCTGGACCGGTACAGCGCATCGGTGTCCCACCGTGCGGCGGGCACCTCGGTCACGGCGCAGGTGCCCGTGGTGAGCAGATCCCAGAAGGCCCGGATGTCGGCGGCACCGGGAAAGCGGCAGGACATGCCGATGACCGCGATCGTCTCCTCGGCGGCAAGCTGCCTGTGCACACCGCTGAGTCCCGGCGCGTGCTGGGCGTCAATCCGCGGTGAGGCACCAACGGCGGTGGAGGTCGTCGGCGGTGGGGCGCTCACCGGCGGCGCGGGATGGACATCGCGAAGGTGGGCGGCGAGTGCGGCCAGGCTCGGGTGGTCCAGGAACGCCGACGGGGCCACCGGGGCGCCGAGCTTGACCTCCACGGCGGTGACGAGGTCAGCGATGAGCAGCGAGTCGACGCCCAGGTCACCGAAGGGCGTCTGCACGTCCAGATCGTCGCGGCTGATGCCCACGGTCGTGGTGAAGACGTCCACGAGCCAGTCGGGCACCGGCGGGGCCGGCGCGTTGAGCTGTGCAGCGGCGGCGCGGCCGGCATCTGGTTGTGGTGCGGTGGTGGACAGAGGCGGTGCGGCCAGGATCGCGGAGATGTTCCCGCCGGGCACGACCACGACGTTGGCAGGCGCAGGCCCCACGAGAACGGCATCGAGGATCCGCAGCCCGTCCTGCACGGACAGTGGCGGCGGGATGTTGTCCGTTCCACCGCTCATGCCGACGTCACCCCAGCTGGGCCATGCGATCGCACAGACCCCGGCCCTGCCCTGGCGGGTCAGGTGCGAGGCGTGGCGATCGAGATACCTGTTCGCGGCGGCGTACTCGGTCACGCCGGCGGCGAGGGTCGGTGACACGCCCGCCAGCGAGGAGAACGACACCATGAACGCAGGCTCGTCCGGCGCGCACAAAGCGGTGAGCACGTCGACACCCTCGACCTTCGGAGCGAGCACGGCGTCGATCTCGTCAGCCGACTTCCCCGTGAAGGAGCCGGTGCGGGCCATGCGGCCCGCGCAGTGAATGACGCCGCCGATCGGGCCGAGATCGGCGCGGACACGGTCGAGAAACTCCGCGACCGGCTGCCTGTCGTCCAGGGGTCCGCAGTGCAGCGCGACGCGGGCGCCGAGCTGCTCCAGCTCACGCACCTGGTGGGCGACGGTTGCCTGGTGCGCGTCGAGGTCCGCGTCGTCCCAGTCCTCGCGCGGCGGCATGGGGCGCTGTCCCAGGAGGGCGATCGCGCGGGCACCTCGGGTGACGAGGTGCCGGGCGACGACGGCACCGATGCCGCCCGTTCCCCCGCTGATGAGATAGCTGCGGTCGCCGTCCAGCTCGGGTGTGCCGTCGGGCAGGTCGGTCAGCGCGAGGGCGGGTGCGAACCGACGACCGGAGCGGTAGCACACCTCGGCACGTCCGTCGGTGCTCGTCCACTCGGCAACGAGCGCGGCGAGCGCCGCTGTCGAGCGTGTCTCGACGTCGACCACGGTGGCCGACAGTGTGCGGGACTCCGCCGACACGGCCCAGACGAATCCGGACAGCAGCGCGCCGGACAGCCGCGGGGCCGGACCGGGCAGAGCGTGCAGCCCGGACACCGCGTGCAGCATCCGCAGCGGACGGCGGGCTGCCGCCAGCTCCCGCAGGTGGGCCAGGCGGGTGGCAACCGCTCGTGGACCGACGGCCTCGACATCGGTGATGTCGGTGAGGTCGAGGGTGCCGCGCAGGTCCGGGTACGACCGAAGCAGCTGCCGGGTGAACTCGGCGGCGCGGGCCGGATCGGCGAACCTGGTGTCAGTGGCGACATCGACCATGACCACCTGGACGTGGGCGCCGAAGGCGCCCGGCAGTGCCTGCAGCAGCGGTAGCGGGCCACCGGCGTGCAGGCAGAGCAGCGTGCCGTACGCGGGGGAAGCGCTCGGCTGATCCGCCGGATGCCACTCGGTGCGGTACAGGGGCAGGACCGGCGTTTGAGGATCCGGGCCGGTCGGGGTGAGCCAGTGCCGGTGGTGGGCGAACGGGTAGGAGGGCAGCGAGGTGGTCCTGGCCGACCCGCTCGGGTGAAGAGCGGTCCAATCGACGGACTCCCCCCGAACCCACCGGCCGGCAAGCTCCGCCAGCGACTGCCTGTCCCGACGCTTGGGCATCGGCGCGGCGGGACCGGAGGGGCGCTCGGCGCGCCCGTGCACGCTGTGGGCAGTGTCCCCTGCAGCGAAGCCGCGCAGAAGGTGGACGAGCTCGTTGCGGTCGGTCACGACCACGGCGAAACGTTCGGGCAGCGGTTCACGGCCGATCTGCAGGGTGTAGGCGATGTCGGCGAGGGTGGGGCCGTCGCGGCCTCCGCGGTGCCGGTCCAGCAGGTAGGAGGAGAGCCGACGCACGGCTGTCGCGGTTCCGTTGCCGGCCAGCACGTCGGGGAGGTCGCCCTCGGCCAGCCGGGACAATTCAGCCAGTAACGCCGAGGTGTGTTCCGTCGCCTCGTCGGCGAGCACGTCGGCGAGTCTGGTGGCGGCCTGGCGTAGCTGGCGCGTGTCCCGAGCCGACAGGACGATCAGTTGGGGGCCGAGGTTGGGACTCGCCGGGGATGCCGGCGGCGGCTCTTCGAGAACGACATGCGCGTTCGAGCCGCCGGCGCCGAACGAACTGACGCAGGCGCGCCGGGGATGGCCGGCCGGGGCCGGCCACGGCGTGAGATCGCGTTGCAGATGGAACGGCGAGTGCTCCCAGTCGATGCCGGGATGGGGTCGCTCGACGTGCAGGGTCGGTGCGAGGGTGCGGTGACGCAGTTGCAGCACAACCTTGGTCAGCCCGGCGATACCGGCGGCGCCCTCGAGGTGCCCGATGTTGGACTTGATCGATCCGATGGCACAGCCGCCCGGGGCGACCGTGTCGGCGAACACCCGTTCCAGTCCGCTGATTTCTACGGGATCGCCGAGCTTGGTGCCGGTGCCGTGCGCCTCCACGTAATCGATGGTTTTCGGGTCGACCTCGGCGCGGGCGAGCGCGGCGGCGATCACACGGGCCTGCGCGGCGGGGTCGGGCACGGTGTACCCGTTGGTGCGTCCCCCGTGGTTGATGGCGGTGCCCTTGATGACCGCGTGGATGCGGTCCCCGTCGGCCAGCGCTTCGGCGAGGGGTTTGAGCAGGACCGCGCCGACGCCTTCGCCCGGGGCGAACCCATCGCCGCCCTCGCCGAAGGCGCGGCAGCGATTGTCGTGGGACGGCATGTTCAGCCGCTTCTGTTCGATGAACTTGTTCGGGTGCAGGGAGAGGTTCACGCCGCCGGCCAGGGCGAGGGCGCACTCGCCGGCGCGCAGTGCGGACACCGCGAGGTGCAGTGCGGTCAGCGACGAGGAGCACATGGTGTCGACGGTCAAGCTGGGGCCGCGGAGGTCCAGAGCGTAGGAGACGCGGTTGGCGATCCCGGCGACGGACGAGTCGGTGCTCACGGGCGGGCCGGTGAGGGACTGCTCGACGCCGAAGAAGGTGTACTCGCTGTACATGGTGGCGGCGAAGACGCCGACCTGCCCGTGATGGGCCTGGCGGAGGCGGTGTCTGGGGTATCCGGCGTCGTCGAGGGTTTCCCATACCACCTCGAGGAACAGCCGCTCCTGAGGATCCATGAGGTCGGCGTCCCGTGGTGCGATGCCGAACAGCAGCGGATCGAAGCGATCGACCTGATCGAGGAAAGCGCCCTTCATCAGGTCCCGCGGCCAGGTGGGCCGGGCGCGGTGCGCGGGCATGTCGGTGATGGCGTCGTGACGATTGATCAGAAGCTGCCACAGGGCGTCCAGGTCATCGGCACCCGGGTAGCGGCCGGCGATGCCGATGATCGCGATGTCCGTGCCGGTGCCGGTGCCGGCGCCGGGAACGGACGGGGACGCTGACGGCCGTCCGGCCGACCGACCGGACTCGATGCGGTCGGCGAGTTCAGCCAGGGTGCGGTGTTCGAAGAACAGGTGCGGTGGCACGTCGCCGATGTCATCGGCAAGCCTCGCGGCCAGTTGCACGACCATTGCGGAGTTGAGTCCGAGATGCTCCAGCGGGGTGTGTGGGTCCACCTGGTCGGCCCCGATGCCGGAGACCTCGGAAAATCGGGCCACGAGGTGGGACAGGACGCCGCGGGACCCAACCGCGGCGCTCGGCCCCTCGGTTGTCGCGACGGCGACGGTGGTGTTGTCGATGCCGTCAGTGGTGGCGATCCAGTGCCGCTGCGCGTGGAACGGGTACGTCGGCAGGGCGATCCGCCGCGCCAGTGCGGGCCACAACGTGCGCCAGTCCACGTCGGCGCCAGCGAGCCAGCTCGCGGACGTCTCATCCGCTTCGCCGGGCTGGACGATGGGCCGTGGGCCGGGGGCGGCGGTGGATGTCCGTACCCGCCGGTCGGCGCCGCCTGCGAGGAACGCGTCGAGGGCGCAGATGAGGTCTGCGGTGTCGCGGCAGGACAGCAGCAGCCGGTGGGTCATCGCCGTCCGGCCGGTCTGCAGCGTGAACGCCACATCGACCAGGTCGGGTCGCTCCCGGGCGAGGTGCCGGTGCAACCGGCGGGCGGCGGTGGTGAGAGCCTCGGCGGTGGCAGCGGACAGCGGCACGAGCAGCGCGGCGGGGCCGGTGTGCGCCTCCTGGGTCCTCGATGGTGCCGCCTTGAGCAGGACGTGGGCGGATGACCCGCCAGCGCCGACGGCGTTGACCAAAGCCAGCTCAGGCCCGGTCCACGGTTCGGGCGTGGTGACGACCCGGATCGGGGCGCCGGGCCAGTGCAGCAGGCCCGGTCCGCCCTCGGGGACGGGGGTGGGGGCGATCCGACCGTGGCGCAGCTGAAGGACGACCTTGGTCAGCTGGGACATGCCGGCGGCTGCCTCGAGGTGACCGATGTTGTGTTTGACGGTGCCGATCGGAACGGGCGCGGGGTTGTCGTGGAACACACCGACAAGCGCTTCCAGCTCGGCGCTGTCGGCCACTGACGCCCCCGAGGCCGCGCACTCGACGTATCCGATCTCTTGCGGTGAGGCGTCCGCGCGGCGCAGCACGGCGCGGATGGAGTCGGTCAGCTCGGGGACCGATGGCAATCCGAAACGCCCACCGGTGTCGCCAGCGTGCGCGATCCACGTGGCGGCGATCAGCGCGTGGGCGCTGTCGCCGTCGGCGGCGCCTGCCGGCCAGGGACGTAGCAGGAGGGCGCCGTAGCCCTCGCCCGGCGACCAGCCGGTGGAGTCCGGGTCAAAGGCGCGCGATGCGACGCCGTCGGCTGAGATGAGCCCCCAGGAGCGCAGCAGGTCGGCATGGTGCGGATGCAGCATCAGGTTCACCGCGCAGACCACGGCAGCGTCGCAGTCGCCGCGGCGCATGCTCTCCACCGCCAGGTGCACGGCGGTGAGGGTGGACGAGCACGAGGTGTCCACGGCGAGGCTGGGCCCGCGGAAACCGAAGTAGTGCGAGATGCGGTTGGCGATGTCCGAGGCGGTGGACGCGGCTACGGCGGGCGCGCCGCCGCGTGAGGCCTCCGCGCCCACGAGTTCGTAGTCGTGCCACATCGCGGCGACGAACACCCCCACCCGGTCGGAGGTGCGCCGCAGGGACGAGGCGGTGTGCCCGGCGTTTTCCAGGCATTCCCACACCGACGTCAGCAGCAGCCGCAGCTGCGGATCGAGTGTGGCGGCCTCGCTGGGTGAGATGTGGAACAGCAGGCTGTCGAAGGCGTCGACGTCGTCGAGGTAGCCACCGGTGACGGCGTTCCGGCCGACTGCCGGGCGTTGGGCGGGCGGGGGTCCGAGCGGCGTGCGGCCGGCCAGCAGCGCCTGCCACAGCTCGTCGACGTCCTCGGCGTCGGGATAGCGCCCGGACATGCCGACGATGGCGATGTCCGCCGTGGCCGGGTCCGGGGCGATCAGCGCGCTCGCCAGCGGGTCCGGTCCGCGGCCCGCGAGCAGACTGAGCAGGAAACGGTGGCCGTCGTCGGCGCCGAGCGCAGGGCGTAGCCGATCAAAGGCCAGGGCACCGACCGGGCACAGGGACACTCCCAGCTCACCCTGCGCCATCATCAGCAGTTGCGTGATGTGGCCGGCCTCCACCGCGAGGTACCGATCGGCGTCCTGCTGGTACAGCGGTGCGATCCCTCGGGTCTGGCCGATCAGGTACAGCTCGAAGCCGGCGTCGTCGTAGACCGGCCGGTTGTAGTAGAAGTGCAGCCTTCGGTCGAGACCAGCACCGTCACTGACACGCTCGAGCGCATGGCGGTCCGGTCGGTAGTGGTACACCCCGCCGTCGAGGCCGTCGAGGCCGTTCGGTTTGACATACAGGTAGGTCTGCACGGCGTAGGTGTCGCCGGCCGACGGATAGAGCCTGCGTGGTGTCCCGTCGACAAGGAACTCCCGCAGCAGACCCAGGAGCCGGCCGAGGGTCGACAGCGGTAGCGGGGCGGCGACGAAACTCTTGCGCGAGGCGCGTCGGCGGTACAGATCGTCGGGTGGGGCCGCGGAGGGCAGGGCGATGAGGTGTTCCGGCGGCACCGGCGGACGCAGATTCCAGTGCCCGGACTTGAAGCGTGCACGGTCCTCGACTGAGAAGAAGTCGACGTCCTCTGGAAGGCCGTCTGTGACTTGCGGCGGAGTGTCGTCGGAGGCGGTGGCCGTGGCGGTCGCGGCGGGTGCAGTGGTTGGCGGCACCGGCGTCGGGCCGGGGATGCCCGGCGGCCGAGCTGCGGCGATGGTCCCGGCCGGCGCGGATGCCGAAGGCTTGTCGTCCGATGGTGTCCGTGGGGGTGCTCCTCCCAGCACGGCAGCGAGATGGCGGGCGATGCCGGCGACCGTCGGCTCGGCGAGCACCACGGAGATCGGAACCCGGTACTGGTACTTCTGCTGCAGCGCGCCGGACACCTGGACCAGGGTGAACGAGGTGGCGCCCTGGTCCCAGATGTCGCCGTGCGCGTCGACGGCGTTGACGCCGAGCAGCCCGGCGAACAGATCGGCCACCTCTGCAGACAGGCTGGACACGTCCAGGGCGTCCGTCGCCGCCCGGGGTGCGACGCCTTCGGGGGGCAGGGGCCACGGCAACGCGGCACGGTCGAGCTTGCCGTTGGCGGTGGCCGGGAAGGCGGGAACGAAGGCGACGAAGTTCGGCACCATGTAACCGGGAAGGGTCGCCGCCGCGTGTTCCCTGAGTTCACGGATGGCTGGTTGCGGGCCCGGCTCGGCGATGACGTAGGCGACCACCTTGCGGTCGCCACCGTCGCCTTGCGCGAGGACCACCGCGTCGCGCACGGCGGGGTGCTGACGTAACCGGTGCTCAATCTCGCCGAGCTCCACGCGGAATCCCCGGATCTTGACCTGGTTGTCGCGGCGGCCCAGGAAGGTGAGAGTGCCGTCGGGGAAGTAGGCGGCACGATCGCCGGTGCGGTACATGCGCTGCCCGGGCTCGGTGGCGAACGGGTCAGGGATGAAGCGGGCGGCGGTGAGGTCGGTAGCGTTGTGGTAGCCCTGGGCCAGGCATTCTCCGGCGATGTAGAGGTCGCCTTCGGTGTCGGGAGGGCAGGGACGCAGCTCCTCGTCGAGCACGTAGTAGCGACTATTGTCGATCGGGCGTCCGTAGGGGATGCTGCGCCACTGCGCATCGACCGCACCGACCTCGAAGTGGTTGGACCAGACTGTGGCTTCGGTGGCACCTCCCAGACTCACGATCCGCACCTCGGGGAACGCGGCGCGTAGTGCGTCCGGCAGAGGCAGGGGCGTGTAGTCACCGCTGAGGAACACCAGCCGCAAGGCGCCGAAACCTTCGGGCGGTATCTCCGCGGGTATCTCCGCGGCCACTTGGGCCAGCGTCGTCGGGGCGGAGTTCCAGAACGTCACCTTTTCGTGGCGTAGCACGGCGAGCAGCAGTGCGGGATCGTGTTGCTCGGTCTCGTCGGCGACGTAGAGAGCGGCACCGGTGCCCAGAACGCCGAACATGTCGTAGACGGACAGGTCGAAGCCGAGCGAGGTCACCGCGAGGCCGACGTCACCGACCCGCAGGGGGTACACCCGTTCGCACCAGGCGAGCAGATTGGACACGGCGCGGTGGGCGACGGCGACGCCCTTGGGCGTGCCGGTGCTGCCGGAAGTGAAGATGATGTAGGCGAGGGCGTCGGCGGTGACGGCGGCGCGAGGGTTGCCGGGATCACCCTTGGCGGCGATGACGTCGTCGATACCCAGGACCGTGATGCCGTCGGGAGTCTGCCAGTCAGGTGCCTCGGCGGTGGACATCACGAGCCACGCACCGGCGCCGCCCAGCATCGCGGCGGCGCGGCCGGCCGGCAGCGACGGCTCGACCGGCAGGTAGGTGCCGCCGGCTTTGACGATGCCGAGCACCGCCGCGATCATGGATGCACCGCGTGGCATCCGCACGCCGATCACCGTGCCGGGGGTGATGGCCAGTTCCTGGAGGTGGCGCGCCACCCGGTTGGCCTGCGCGTTCAGGTCACGGTAGGTGGTGGTGGCGACGGCGGTGCGTACCGCGACGGCCTGCGGGTGGCGGGCGGCGGCGCGTTCGAAGGGCTCATGGACGAGCCGTCGCGTCGGGAAGTCGCGGGTCGTGTCGTTCCACCCGTACACGATGGTGCGGTAGTCGCGCAGGCTCAGTGGTGCGGGGTCCGTACCTGCGACCGGCGGGCAGTTCAGGTCGGTCATCATGGCGCGGACCGCCTTGGTGAAGCGGGCGAATACCGCGTCCAGCCAGCCAGCGGGGAACGCCTCGGCGCGTGCGTCCCACGCCAGGAGGACCGTGTCGTCGTCGACGGTCGACACGCTGTCCAGCGCCACGCCGGGGGTGCAGCTGAACCAGGCCCCGTCCCGCATCCCCGGCGGGGTCCTCCACGCCGTGAGGTCCACGACGCTGCTGTAGACCACCGGGAAGCCGGCCACCTGGCCCCGTAGTACCCGCCGTCTGAGCGCGTCGAGCCCGGATGCGGCGTCGGCTCGGGCGTCGATGGCCAACTCGGCGGTGACCAGTGCCGCGGCCTCGGCAGGCGGCTGCTGCGGCGGGCAGGCCGGCAGCCAGCTCAGAGCTGTCGCGTCGCCGGGGTCCCGGGTGCCGGGCACCCACCGCACGACAGGAACGGCGAAGTCGGATACACCGAGCTCGGTCGCCAGGACCTGGGTGAACACGCTCATCAGCAGCGCGTCCGGGGTGAGGTGACGGCGAGCCGCCTCCGCGGCGAAGGCACGCCAGCCGTCGACGTGGGCAGCGAGGCGTACGCGCGGCTGGTCGGGACGGGTCACCCCGGGCGAGCCGGCGGGCAGTACCACTCCCCCGGCCACGGCTTCCGCACGGCTGCGCCAGTGCTCGCGCGCCGTAGCCTCGTCCATCCGATCGCCGCTCGGGGCCGTTGGCCGCTCCTCGGGGTTTGCTGTCCCCGCGTATCTGCGCACCAGATCACGCACCAGGAAGTGCACGGTCGGCGCGTCGAAGACGGCGATGTCGAACGCGCAGTGCAGGGTCGAGCGACCGGTTCGGTGGGTGAGGCGGACGTCGAAGTGCGGCCAGCGGCCCAGCGTGAACGCCCTGCCCAGCAGGTCTGCGCGCATCCCTCCTAGCAGGGCTTCGGGGTCGTCGACACCATCGAGGTCGATCACCGGGATTCGCCAGCTCGCCGGCGCGCGGGAGCTGGTGTGAAGCTGCCCGTCGTGGTCGAGCCAGGAACGGGCTGCGTCGCTGGCGCCGATGAGGGCGCGCAGTGCCGACTCCAGCCGATCCTGGTCAGGTACGTCGTCCAGTTCGACGGTCTTGTAGATCTGGCAGCCGTCCCACGCGTCGTGCGGAGCGGCCCGATCAACGAGGTACGACAGTTGCAGCGCGTTGGCCGGCCGACTGCGCGCGACGGCACCGGCCACCGCGAGCGCCCTGATCCCGTTGGTGAACTGGGCCATCAGCGTTGACGCACTGTCGGCGGACAGACGATCGGGCAGGTGGTCCCACCGGATGCGGAGGGCGCCGCCTTCCTCCCAGATCTGGTTGTCCAGAACGATGCCGGAAGTGCGAGACACGGCGTGGGCGATGTCAGCGTTGAAGCCGGCGTCGAAGCCACCTGTGGGTCCGAGGCCCAGCAGGCTGGTGAACACCACCGCCAACTCGTCCGGCCCGGTCTGCCCACCCCGACGCAGTTCACGCAGCACGTCGACGCCGGAGACCGCGGAGTGTTCCAGCGCTGCCCACACCTGCTGGTGCAGATCGGCGGCGAGCTCGCCCAACGGACGCGACGGATCCGCGTCGGCAACGATGACCGCGGAGGAGGTGAACGGTCCCACGACGTGCTCAGCCGAGCGGGGCAACCAGGCCCTGGCACTGGTGGTCGTCACGATCGAGATCGCCCCACCGGCGCCGCCCCGCGCCAGCGTGTCGGCGAAGACCGCCAGGACAAGGGAGGACGGAGAGACGTCACGGGTGGCGGCGTAGGCGCGCACCGCGCTCCAGTCCTCTGCTGCGACCGTGTCGTCCAACGCCGCGCGCGCCCCGGTCATCATCTGAGGGCCGTCCGGGTGCCGGAGGCTGGGACCGTTCGGCGCCTCACCCAAGCGTTCGACCCAGTACCGCAGATCACGCGATCGCTTCTCATCGCTGACCCCGGAGGTCATGGCCAGCAATCCCGCGCGGGCCGCGAGGCCCGGATCGGGAAGGGGCACCTGCGGGTCCTGGTAGAGCTGCTCCCACTGCGCAAGTAGCAGAGCGGTGGAGTGGCCGTCGGCGACGAGCCCGTCGATGTCGACGTGCACCACGCCGCTCGCGTCCGGGAGCAGGCTCACCTCGATGGTGAACGGCGGCCACTGCTGGGGATCGCGGTTCCAGGCGGAGATCCGCTCGCGATGCGCGGTGAACGCACCAGGTGGCACGGCATTCAAGTGGTGTACGGGCATGGTCCAGTGCGGCGTGTCGGCCAGAATGCGCTGGTTCCCATCCGGGTCCACCACCGCACGCAGCATCTCGTGATGCTCAATGAGCCGTAACCATGCCGCCTGCAGCCGCTCGACGTCGATGGTGTCGACGGTGAACTCGAGGTACTGGTGGCAGCCCACGGGGTCCGGTGTCAGCTCGGGCACCGTCGCGGTGACGTAGGACTGTTGGATCGACGTCAGCGGGATGGGCGCGTCGGGCACGACGGCGGTCGGCACGGGCGGCTTGGCGGTGTCCACTGGATCGTCGACAGCCGCGGCCCGCAGCCTGGCGCACAGCTCCCGCACGGTGAAGTTGCCACTCAACCAGCTGAACGGGAAGTCGATCCCGCACTCGTCCTGCACCTCCAACCACAGCCGAGCGGCGGCCAGTGAGTCCAAGCCGATGCCACTCAGGGTCGCCTCCGGCTCAACGACGCGGTCCGTACTTAGCGCCGCCGAGATCAGGCCCATCAACTTGTGGTCGAGATCATCGATACGCCGGCCGGCGGGGCCTTCTCGCATGTGCCGCCCTCCATCGCGCCTGCCGGAAAGGATCCGTAGGTGACCTCGATCGGCGACATCGCTGGGTGCCGTTGTGCCGTGGAAGTCGCTCAGCAACGTATGGGAGGCGGTATGCCGCCGGCGCACAACTTTGAGCGGACGTCGACACCGTTGCGGATCTTTCATTGCGGGTGCGGCCCGCTGCTGCCGAAGACGCGTATCACCTGCCCGAACCGCCGTGTGGGTGGCCCGACCTTCGAATTGGTGGTGTCGCCCGTTCTGCGTACCTGACAGGAAGGATCCGTCCATGCCGGCGCTGAACAAACTGGTCGCGGTGACCATGGATTGTCCCGACCCCGCGATACTGGCCGACTTCTACAAGGCTGCCATCGGATGGGACCTGATCTACAGCGACGAGCACGCCGCATACCTGTCCGACGGTGGGGACGTCCGCGTCGGCTTCCAGCGTGTGGAGGGGTACGCGGCACCGACGTGGCCGGGCCAGGGCGTCCCGCAGCAGATGCATTTCGATATCGCCGTGGACGACATCGAGGAGGCGACGACCCGACTGGTGAACCTCGGCGCCGCGCCGGCCGAGGAGCAGCCCGGAGAAACGGCGTGGCGGGTGATGCTCGACCCGGCCGGTCATCCGTTCTGCATCACGACGTCCTACTGACCGGGCAAGCGGCGTGCGGACAGAGCAGAGCGGACCGGCGCTGACCGTTGTTCTCGACGGAACTCGCCCCGGCAACGCCCTGACCGCCGAGGGGGTGACGGACCTACATCGGGTCCTCGACATCGCTGAAGCCGACCGCGGCCTGCGGGTGCTGGTGGTCCGCGCACAGGGCGATGCGTTCTGCACGGGCATGGACCTCGTCCAGGCGGCCGACGACGACGAGGCCGAAGCGGCGCGCGGGGTCGGCAGCTACTTCGATCTGCTGGAGCGCTTCGCCAGCAGTGACCTGCTCGTCGTGTCCGTCGTCGACGGACGGGCGGTCGGCGGCGGAGTCGGTTTGGCCGCCGCGAGCGACGTCGTGCTCGCAACGGCCAGAGCGAACTTCTCCCTGCCGGAGGTGCTGTGGGGACTACTGCCCTGCGCCGTACTACCTTTCCTGGTACGCCGTGTCGGCTTTCAGCGCGCCTACTCGATGACCCTCGGCACGCTGACGGTGCAGGCTGCCAAGGCCGCCGACATTGGTCTGGTCGACGAACTCGTCGATGATCCCGACAGAGTTCTCCGTCGACTACTGGACAGGACCAGCCGGGTTCCGGTCGGCCTGGTCGCCGCCGCCAAACAGTACTGCGGCACCCTTGCCCCCTCGCGTGTTGAAACCCGACGGACTGCCGTATCGACCTTTGCCGAACTGTCCGCCGGTGAGGCATTCCGGTCTGCGGTCACTGGCTACACCCACGACGGCCGCTACCCCTGGCAGAAGTCGTGACGTTATCGGCCCACGCGCAACATTGACCGTCGCCGCCTTCCATCTGGTTTTACTGTCCACAGGCACTGGCTGACCCTGCAACGAACGGAACGGGAGAGGCATGAGCTTGACAGCAACCGGCGGCAAGGTCCGCTCCGGTTGGCTCACCAGGATCAACGGAGCCGGCCACTACCGCGCCCTCACCATCTACCTCCTGGTCGTGCTGGCCCATTGGATCGAACACTTCGTCCAAGCCGTTCAGATCTACGTGTTCGACGTACCTCGTCCGCAGGCGCGCGGGGTGCTGGGCGAGCCGTTCCCCTTCCTCATCTCCTCGGAACTGCTGCACGTCCTGTACGCCATCTACATGCTGGTGGGGCTGGCCCTGCTGCGTCGGGCCTTCAGTGGCGAGGCGCGAACCTGGTGGACCGCGGCGCTGATCATCCAGGCGTGGCACTTCTTCGAGCATGCCCTGTTGACGGCGCAGGCATGGTCAGGGTCCAACCTCGCCGGCAGGCCGGTGCCGACGAGCATCCTGCAGCTGGCCATCGCACGGGTCGAGACGCATCTGATCTACAACATCATCGTGCTGATCCCTTTGTTGACCGCGATCAGCCTGCACTGGTTCCGCAGAGACGGGCGAAATGCCGGCACACCGCCGTGCACGTGTGCCACGCACTTCGTAGCCTCCTGACTCCTACGATCCAGTCAGCAACAAGCCCTCCCGGTCCGCAGGTGTCTGGACCGGGAGGGCTTCGCGTTCCGACCACCACTCGTGGCCGCACATACCGGCGTCCTCGCTGTGACCGCGAATCCTTGCGTCGAGTCGCGAGAGGCACCTTCTGCAGGCGGGTGGTTGAGCCGGTGGACCGATCAACAAGCTGCTGATCCGTCCAAGGCCACCCTCTCGCGCAGGTTCTGAGCGCCATCCCGGGCGGACCGACGTCCGGGACGACGTGTCAGTTGGCCAGGAGCCCGCCCTCGATGAGGAGTTCCTGGGCGTTGATACCGCTGTTGCGCAGGAGGAAGTCGGTCGCGTCGACGACCTCGGCCATCGTCACCAGCCGCCCGATCGGGGTCCGGGCGACGTGCGGGTGGTTGGGCATGGCACTCCACTTCGGGCTGTCGCCGACAACGCCGGGGTGCAGGACGTTGACCCGGTGCGGAGCGATCTCGACGGCCAGGGTCTTCACCAGGCCGGTGAGACCCGCGTTGTGCGTCGTCACCATGGTGGACCCTGGGTACGGACGATCCTTGGCCACCCCGCCGAAAAGCACCGCCGACGCGCCGGGGCGGAAGCGGTCGCGCAGCACCCGTACCGTCTCGGCATAGCCGACCAGCTTGATGGTCAGCGCGGTGACCGCCGCATCCACGTCGAAGTCGCTGAGATTGTTCGGCGTCTGGCTCGTGGCGGTGATGACGAGGTGGTCGACCTCCGTGACCTCGCCGAAGGCGGAGGCGATGGTGTTCGGCTGGGAGAGGTCGGCAGCCAGCCCGCGGGTGGCACCGCCGATTTCTGCGGCCACGGCCTCTGCCCGTGCTTTGTCCCGGCTGGTGATGATGACCGTGTCCCCGCGATCCGCAAGATGCTGAGCGATGACCCGCCCGAGCCCGTTACTGCCTCCGACGACGATCGACGTACTCATTCGGCCTCGTTTCCTCCCACCGGTCATACCTTGATCGGCAACCACCGACAGTAGCGGCGGACAGAGCGGCGGTGCTGGAGGGCTGGACGGCCGTTACCTGGCTCTCAGCAGACGTCTGCGCTTACTAGCTTCATATTGCCGTCCGGGTCCTGCCCTTGAGCGATGCGACGAGAGCGTGACCGCCGCTGCCGCTCGGCGGCCCAAGCATGAACTGGACCGGATCCCGCGCGCCCTGGACCACGCAGCGTCGGACGTCAGTTTTGAAAGGTGCGGAGCATCAGCTAAGGAATTGAGCTGGCTGACGCCCTGCGTAGCCGTTGCGGCACGGAGTGTCCCGGCTCAGGCCATCAACGTGTCCAGTGTTGGCCGGTGCGTCGGGCATGGATCGGGCACGCCGACCTCTTCGGTAGCCGCTCAGTGTGCGAACATCGCTCGGTGCCGGAGCTGCCCCCGATCGATACGTTCGAGCGCCTCACCGAGAACATTCGTGACGAAATCGTGGCCATGAACGTCCCGCTGAACCTACAGCTCGACGACGCGACGTTGGGGAACCTCGCGGAGTCCATCGCCATCAACATCACCTACGCATTCGACGTTGAGTGGGCGCCGAAGTGGGTGAAGGCAGGTCAGCCACACAGGTGGCAGGAAGATAACCCGGGCGGCACGACGTATCACGTGGAGTGTCTAGCCTGCGGCGCAGTCTTCCGTGACGCATCGACAGAGGCGGTTGAAGGCTCGTACCGCGGTCACCAGCTCCGCCTTCATGCTCCGGATCCAACGGACAGTGACGCCTCAGTGTGAAACAGGATGCTGCACCGACTCTGCCCTGCGGCAACATGGAGCCGCAGGCAGGGGTGGGTGCAGTTGGGCCCTGTTCGATGCCGTTGGACGCAGTTCAAGGCCGTTCAGGGCAGCCTGTTGCTGCCCACCTGCTCCCCCGATCCCCGGCTCGTGACTAGGGTGCGGCCGCCGACCGGCGGTGGATATTCCCACAGGTCGTTCCTCGCCAGATCGCGGGCATTGGCCTGAGGTATGGCCATCGGAGCAGCCACCTCTCGCAGCTACGGCCATGGCTGACTGTGTGCCCACCGGAATGGGGAGCAGGAACAAGCGGCGACGTTTACGAACCCCCTACCAGGGCTTGGACGCACTGTCCTCGGAGGCCGGCCTGCCCAACGTGCGGCGCCGGTACCGCACGTCACTGACCCAGGGATGGCAGCGCCGTTCGAGCCGGGCCAGGATCCGGGGAGCCGGCTCATCGTGAGCGGGCTCCCGAAACGGCTCAACCGGGGCCTAACACTTCAGCTGCAGTCGCGGATCGCGGCATGAGAGTGATCGAACGCAGTTGGCGGGAGCGAAGCACATCTCAGTCGTTTATTGGCCATGGACGAGGAACATCCTTATGCATCCAGCCATTCCTTTTTCTGTTTTTTGATCGCCCTACTGACGACCTTTCGTCCGCTTTCGTTTGCGGCGGTCGACTTTCGACTGTCCTCGACTCCCTGACGGTGGCCGTATCAGCATGGTGTAGCCACGTCGCCGCCGTTCCGGCACTTGTTCGAAATGCAGGTCCCCAATCAACCAGTCCGGGTCACTGGCATTCATAGACAAAGTTAAGTTGTTGCGATCGGCATATCGGCAGATATCGTGCATAAGCTCGACTCCCAACTTTTGGGCCTCTCGCCCGCCGAGAATCCGCAGGGCTTCGAAGTACCATGGGGTCGGACCCATCACCACCGCCAAGGCGATCCCCTCAGGGCGCTGAAGCCAGCAGTAGAGGGCCTTTCGCGAACTCATCCATTTGCGAATGGTACGCCGGCCAGCCAGCCAAAGCAGTCCGATGCCGAGTAGGGCGCAGACGCAAAAGCCCAGCGCAACGCGCCAAGCAAATTGCATCGGACTACCTACCTGTCCCCATGGGACTAGGAGCGAACCGAAAGCACTCCAGCCAGCGATCCGCTTCCAGCGGTCACGCAGAAGCCCTCGCATGAAGGCCGCCCGGAACTCGCGTTGGAACATCCCGTCGACCGTCTGACTGATGACCGTTGCGCCCGGGTCATTGAGGTCGCGATGGGTGTAGGGTGCTGGTTTTGCTTGTTCCAGCGCCTCGGATCTGTACACCTTCGTGAGGAGGCCGAAGAGTGAAGCCCGCTGCGTGTATCGAACCTTACCGTATCCGGGAGTCTCGGTCGTCACTCGTGCAATCGAGTCCACACTCGCGACCGACGTCCGGCCGCATCTCGCGCAACGCCAGGAACCGCTCTCTCCCGCTTTGAGTGTTCCAATAGAATCCTTGCCGCAGGCAAGACAACGCACCAGTCGCGCATCTCGGTGGTGGAGTACTAGCCAGCGGCGTCTCGGCGCGTCTTGCCCGGTTTCGCTCTTATCTGCCAGTCGGACTGCCAGCCACGCAGCTAATATCACCAGTGTCGCCAGGACGACCCAGGTAACTGCAGGACGCACCTTAAGCCAGCCTGGCACTTGATCAGTGGCGTAGTTCGTGACGATCGCCAGCGCCGCAGCAGTCACCGCAGCCAGGACAGTCAGCGCCAAGGTTGCCCGTCGTTGAGTCGGCGTCCTCGACATCAGGGGATTATGCAGGAAGTGGAAGGCGCTTGGCCACGCCTGGCTGGTCAGCTTCGGGCCGGGACGGGACCCACTGGTCACGAACTGCACACCTGGTGCGGTCGATCGGAGAATTAGGGCACTATCATCGGCATGTCCGGCTACGCCTAAACGCCCACTCCGTGCCAGCCGATTACGCTGCGTGACGCGCGGTCCGCGGCAAATCCGGATGTCCGTGGATGTCACCGGCTCGATGCATCGTCGATGCCGTAGCGCACCATGTCGTGCAAGTCCTCGGCGAGCAGATCCCTCGCAAGGCCACGATCCATGAACGCTGCTAACGAGCGGCCGATCTCGTCTCCCGCATCGTCGGCCAGTTCCTCATCGTGTGCGGCGCGCCGCAACGCGTCCAACGCGCGCGGGTCGTTCCAGTTCGCGAGGTCGACCGCAGCCTGGCACCGGAATTCCGGGTCCTGCGACTGGTCCAGCAGCACCGCGTGCAAGCGTTCGGCGCGCCAGTCCCACCGCAGTTGCCCGGCCGCCTGCAAGCCGTCGCGCAGCTCGCGAGGCGGCCGGTATCCGTGTTCTTCAACGTAATGCAGGACCATCATCGGTGCGGCGTAGATCTCCCCGCCGGGCAGGTAGTAGCGATACTCGCCGTTACCCTCAAAGGCTCCGCAGAAGTCGCAGTCGTGCCAGCCGAGCGTGCGGCTGCCGAGCCGCCGGGAGGCAGCCTTGAGCCGCTCCATCTCGGCGCCGGTCATCGGTGTCGCGCTTGCGCCCTGTACCCCGTAACCGCGCCCCAGCCACCCGACGGTTCGCATCGGCAGCGGAAAGCCGAGGTAGTCTTTGCCGCCAGGGGCCGGCGGCAATCCACACACGTGCCTGCGGGCAGCTCCGACGGCTCGGAGCTGCCCGCAAATACCAGCGGCTCTCGCCAGCCTCCTCAGGCGGTGGAAAGCCCGAACCTCTCTCGGGCGCCCTCGGGAGTCGCCGCGAGAACGACCGGCTCGTTCGGCACAGGACCTTCCACCGTGATGGTGCGCATCACCTTGTCCGCGACGGTCTGCCTCTTACGGTCCCACAGCGGCATCAGGAAGCCGATCCCCAGGCTGAACCAGTCGATGAAGTGGCTGTTCTCCCGCACGAAGGCGTTGAACACTCCGATCGGCTTGCCGGTCTTCTCGAACACCAAGTTGGCGTTGATCAACCGTCGACCGAATGAGTTGCCACGTCGTCCCATGAGGATGCAGCGGTTGTAGAAGCCGACCGCGTACCAGATCACGTAGAGAGCGATGCTGGTCAACAGCGCGACGGTCGAGCTGAACGCGTCGTAGGCGGCATTGCTGCCGACGTAGGCGAGGACCAGGAAGACCATGCTGATGTGCATGTCGATGACCCAGGCGAGAAGTCGCTTCAGCCAACTTGAAGCTACCATTTTTCGTTCCCATCTTCGGTCACGAGACTCCATTTGGTGATGGGAGCATCTGCCGCCCTGGCGTCTGCTGCTGCTCAAAATTGACCCCCGATCGGCCAGCTGGAGGACTACACCGGTTAGTGAGCCGAGGAGGTGCGCATGCCACGGGGTAGGCGGAGCCACTGCGTGATCGTCCGGGTTGCGCTGACCATCGCCGTACTGGTGATCGCTACTCTGGGCGCACCGGCGTCGTCCTCGGCGCGAGCGACGACCGTGGACGGTGGTTTGCTGTCCAGCAGCCCGAGCGCCGACGCGGTGCTGACAGCCCCACCGCGGCGCGTCGAGCTGCGATTCCGGGAAGCAGTGCGGACCGACAGCGCTACCGTCACCCTGATCGGACCGACCGGCGATCGCACACCACTGCGGGACATCGGTGGCGCCAGTGCGGTGCTCGACGTGTCCATGCCTGCCGACGCCAGCGGTGACAACGCCGTGGAGTGGCAGGTCACGTCGGTGGCCGGCCAGACTCTGACGGGCCGGTTCGTTTTCACCGTGATCGACGGCGGACTGAAGGGATTCATGGTCGCCCACGCGCTGCACCTGCTCGGTGGCGCGATCATGCTGACGTTTGTCGTCTACTGGATTCGCATGTACCGCAGGCCCGCCTCGTGACGACCGCCTCTCGGCTACGGCCGGGCCGGCGGCCACGGTTGCGTGTGGCGTTGCCGCTGGTGGCGCTGGCGTCGCTGGCGATGGCGCTCTTCCTGGGTGGTGGCGCGCCGGCGCCGAGTCCTGCCGGGCTCCCCGACCCCGGCCCGGTGACCGGATGGGGTCTACCAGTCGCGCGACTGGTCTTCGACGTCGCCGCGGTGGCGACGACCGGATTGCTGCTGCTGCCGGCTTTGTTTCTGGACCGTAGCTCGCGTGCCACGGGCACGTGGAGCGCGGCTCTGAAGACAGCGAGCACGACAGCCGCCGTCGCGGCGGTCGCGGTTGCCGCGCAGATCATCCTGTGCGCCAGCGACGTCGCCGGGCGACCGATCAGTGGGCTCAACTCCGCCGACGTGGTGCGCTTCCTGACGACTCTCACCCAAGGATGGGCACTGGCGGCTCAGCTGGTCATCGCCGTCGGTCTTGCCATGAGCCTGGCGGCGGCGGCTCGACACGACGGCGCCGGCGAATGGCCGGCCCTGTTCACATCACTGGTCCTGGTGAGCCTTCCGGCGCTCGTTGGTCACTCCGCCTCCACCCGCAACCACACGACCGCGGCGATGCTGCTGATGGCACACGTACTCGGGGCCGCCGTCTGGGTCGGCGGCCTGGCAGCGTTGGTCTGGCTTGCCCGAAAAGCCCCGGACCAGCTCGCGTCGGCGGCCACCCGGTTCAGCAGCATGGCTCTGGGCTGCGCCGTCCTGCTGGGTGCGAGCGGCGTGATCGCCGGTCTACTGCACGCCGGGTGGGCGGGGCTCACCTCCTCCGGTTATGGCCTTCTGCTCGGCGCCAAGGCAGTGGCGTTCACCGCCCTGGTCCTGTGCGGCTGGCGGCATCGGCACGTGACCTTGCCCCAACTGGCCCTCAACGATGCCGAACCCCACCGATGGCGTCGACCGTTCGTCCGCCTCGCATCGACCGAGCTGCTGATCATGAGCCTGGCGCTGGGCACCGCGGTAGCGCTGTCCCGCACGCCGGTGTAGTGCCCGAAGGCCGTTGGGAAACGAGGAGAAGAGCATGCCTCTCGCTGTCGACCAGGCACAGGGATTGGACACGATGCGGATAGGGACCGGCTCGGATGGCCTCACCTACTACCGCGGCGGGGAGCAGGGCTGTCCGCTGGTGCTGGTGAACGCGCTGGGTCAGGACCTGCTGCCGTGGCAACGGTTCGTCGCCACGCTCCTGCCCCGCAGGGTGATCACCTGGGAGCTGCGAGGCCTTGTGCCGCCGGCCGCTCGTCGTCCGTTCGCAGGTCACGTGGACGATCTCGCGCGGGTCCTGCAGGCCGAGGCCGTCACTTCCTGCCATCTGGTCGCCTGGTGCACCGGACCCAAGACCGCATTGCGGTTCAGCCAGCGGTATCCGGGGATGGTGCGTTCGATGGTGTTCCTCAACGCATCGTTCAAGCACACTGGTCGAGCGCCCGAGCAGGACACCGCCTACGAGCAGAACCTGGAGGTGTTGTGTCGGGCGGTGAACCGCCGGCCGGAGAACGCCAACCGACTGCGGGAGATGTTTCAGCCCGGGACGGTCACCGCCTCGGGCGCCAACACGGCTGTGCAGGACAACGCGGTACGGCGGGCGTTCGGTTCCGCGGACGCCCTCGTCGCCTACGCTCAGCAGCATCTGGAGTTCTGGGCCGAGGACTTCACGTGGGAGGCGACCGCGGAGGTGCCCGTCCTGTTCGTCTCGGGTGAGCGCGACGAGATCGTCTCGGCGGAGGCCACCCGGGCGGCGGCGAAGATGTTCCCCGGCGCGGCGCACGTAGTCCTGCCCGCCGTGGGCCACTTCGCGCTCGTGGATCAAGCCGAGCGGGTCGCTGGCCTCGTCGAGGGTTTCACGCTGGCCGCGGAGCGCTGACACAAGGTTGAAAGACTGACATCTGTATCGACAGGGCAGGTGACGGTGCTGCGAGCCGACTGTCGCCCCCGGGTCCGGCTGTCGTGCCGGTAGCGGCCGATCGGTCCGGTCAGGAGGTACCCGGCTCCCAGAGCAGAATCTGGCGGTGGTGGCGGAAGCCGTTGCGCAGGTAGAAGTCGACAGCGCGGCGGCCGGAGTGGACGGTTACGTGCAGCAGGCCCCGCGTACGAGCCTCGGTCAGAATCGCGGCCATCAGCGCGCCACCGATACCGCGGTTGCGATACTCCTCGCGGACCTGGACTGACTGGATGTCGCCGTACCACCGGTCCAGCGACTCGTTACTGGGCACCCGTTGTGCGACGAGGAGCCAGGCGGCGCCGACCACGTGCCCGTCCATCTCGGCGAAGAACGGCAGGTGTGTGTCCGCGTGGGCGGCCACCCAGTCGGCGTACGCCTTGAGCTTTTCCGCGTCGATGCCGCGTAGTTCCGCGAGCACCGCCACGTCCGCCACGCTGGCCCTCCGCACGATCACCCGGCGGAGTCTAGGCGAGCCGGCCGCCCAGGTGCTCACGGTGATCGCCCGGGGCCGGTGGACCTTGGTGCGGTTGCCGGCCAAGGCACCCGACCTCAACCCCGCGGAGGGGCATGATGCAACGTCTGTGGCGCCGGACGGATCGGTCAGGAAGCGCTGGGCTGCCGGTCTGACTCGCCGTCCACGGCCGCCCACAGTGTCGCCACCGTGTCGAAGGTGCCGGCACTGAAGGCACTGTCGGGCAAGGTGACCCCCAGCTCATCCTCCAGGTCGAAGATCAGCGCGACGGCCGCCAGGGAGTCCAGACCCATGTCCGCGAGGACGGTGTCGGGGGTCAGTTCCTGGCCGGCGCCCACAAGTGTCAAGTGCCGCCGGAGGACGGCGACGAAGCTCTCGTTCAGTGTCCTACCCTCTCCGTGAATGCATCGGTTTGCCGGTCTAAGCGACCGCGATGCGCTGCAGGGTGAGCCGGCTCGCCGAGATCAGCCGGTCGCCATCGACGACGACCTCCGTGGCGGCCGGATGACCGAGAAAGGCCACCAGGCTGGCTGTCAGTCCGTAGGCACCGACGTTGGGTACCGCGACGAGGTCGCCGCGGCGCAGCGCTGGGAGTGCGACACCGTCGCTCCAGGTATCCAACGGCGTGCACAGCGGCCCGACGAGCACGCAGTCGCGCTCGACGTCACGGATGTCAGTGGTCAGGAGATCGGGTATCACCCGGGGCAGTCGGCGCAGCCCGGACATCCCACCGAGATGGTGAACGCCGGAGTCCAACACGACGAAGGTGCGGCCCTTGGAAGGCTTGACGTCGAGGACGGTACAGAAAAGGGTGCCGCTCGTGGCGACCAGAAAGCGGCCGGCTTCGAACGACACCAGTGGAGCCGACGACCGCCAGCCTGACAGGTGATCGTCCAACAGCTCAGCCAGCCGATCGGCGAGATCGGGATAGTCCGGCCGGGCGCCCCGGTGCGCGTAGGGAGCGGCGAAACCGCCGCCCAGGTCGATCTCCGACACGTCCAGCGCGCCTTTGAGGTCAGCGGCCAGGGCGACGCTCGTACGGAACTGTTCGATCAGGCGGTCGGTATGGGAGATGTTCGTTCCCATGTAGAGGTGAAGTCCGGTCACCTGGGTTCCCGCGGCCCGAAACTCCGCAGGGTTCGCCGCGACCCACGACGCGTCGACGCCGAACTGCGAGGCGCGACCCGTCATCGACAGACCCATCCCGGTGACCACACGGTCAGCGTTGACGCGTAACAGACACTGCGCCACCACTCCTGCCCGCGTGGCCGCGAGGCCGATCCGCTGCAGATCGGTCGGTGACTCGGCGGAGAAGCGGTGGACGCCGTGGCGCATGGCGATGTCGAGGGTGCCGTCTGCCTTGCCGGGCCCGGTGACCATGATTCGTTCCGGCTCGAAGCCGGCTTCCAGTGCGGCGGTGAGCTCCCCGCTGGAGCTGACCTCCGCATGGCAGCCGAGTGCCGCGAGCGTGGCGGCGACGTGCGGGTGAGGATTGGCTTTCAGCGAGTAGTAGAGGCGACCTGGCGTCGGTAGCGCCGCGGTCAAGGCGGCGTGGGCTGCCCGGATCTCCGCCTGGTCGTACACGTACAAGGGTGTGCCGAAGCGAGCGGCCAGCGTGGCGTCAGTCATGGCGGTGGCCGTTACGGGTCGTGGCGCCAACAGAGACAGGAGCGTCGAACGTCTCGAGCAGGGCCCTCTTGTCGATCTTCCCGTTGGCACGTACGGGCAGCGTCTCAAGCACCCGGCAATCCTGGGGCAGGCGGGCACGTCCCAGTCGCTCTCGCAGCTCGATCATGACCGTCTCGGCGTTGAGGCCTCCGGTAACCACGAGCAGTGCGCCTCGGTCGCCGTCGGGTGGCAGCAGGGCAGCGCCGTTGATTCCCGTGATGTCCAGAGCGGCCGCCTCCACCTGCGCGGCGCTAATTCGAATGCCCTGCTGCTTGTACACCTCGTCCTGACGGCCGACGAAGTAGAGATGGCCCTTGGCGTCGATGCGGCACTGGTCGCCGGTGTAGAGCGACCGCACACCGAACTCGTCGACGCGGAACTGGCGCGCCGTCTCAGCCGGCGCCCGCCAGTATCCCGACATGACATTGGGCCCGCGAACCACGAGCTGCCCGACTTCCCCCGGCGGCAGCCTGCGGTCATTCTCGTCGACGACGAAGATCTCCGTGTCGGGCAGGGCGGTTCCGGCGGAGCCCGCCGGCACGTCGGCGTCGTCGACCGGTGCGATCGTGACCCGCTTGCACTCGGTGAGGCCAAACATCGGCACCACCTTCGCCTGCGGTAGAAGGGTGCGCAGCTGCTGGGTCAGAGCCGGCGACAGGGCCGCCCCGGTGTTGGTCACCATCCGCAGGCCCGGAGCGGACTTGCCTGAGCGACCCAGCAGCATGACCAGAATGGTGGCCAGGGTGGGAAGGGCAGGCAGGATCGTCGCCCGGTGGTGCAGCAGCGCTGTCAACAGTGGCGGACCTGCGGCGCCCGCGTCGCCGAGCACCAGCGCAGCCCCCGAGACGCATGCGAGATAAGCCTGGTAGAGACCGTAGTCGAAGGACAAAGGCAGGCAGCAGAAGACCGTGTCGTCGTTGCGGTATCCGAGGCGGGCCTGGATGGCCCGCACCGAGAAGATGACCTCACGATGGGCGGAGACAACCGCCTTCGGCGCAGCGGTGCTGCCGGAGGTGTAGATGAGGCTCACCGGATCGACGGACAGACACGGTGCAGCGGGAAGCGGCCCATCGTCCGTCAGCGTCCGCCACTCCGGTATCTCGACGCAGTCGCCGAACGCATCCCGTACGCCCGGCGGCGGTGTTCCGTTGACGACGACGAGTCGGGGTTCGCAGTCATCGGCTATCTGGCGCAGGACGAACGATCCGAGCTTCTCGTCGACGATGACGTACAGCGCGCCGAGTCGCGAGATCGCGTAGACGAGCGCCACCGTATTCGAGGCCCGCGATGCTGCGATGACGACCCGGTCGCCGCGAGTGACTCCGCGCGACCTCAACCAGTGCGCGTAGCCGGTGCTGGCCTGCCTCACGTGCGCATACGTCCAGCTCTCCGGACCGTGGACGACCGCGATGGCATCGGGGGTGAGCGCGGCTCGCTCGTCGAGCAGGTGATGCACCAACGTCGAGCGTGGCGAGTCCATTCCAGCTCCCGTCTGCCGGCGCGGTACGGGCCGTCTGCCCGTCATCGACGGTATGCGGGTCCGGTTCGGCACCGTGCTCAACGTTGAGCAGGCCATGATCGAAATTGCCCCGAGCGGCCTCGCGCAGGTGTGCCGGCTGACACCGCCTGAACACCTACACCGTCCACTGATGTGGATCTCGGTCTTCGCCGCCGGTGGAAACGGGACGAGCTACTTCCTGCGCGTCCGCTTCGCTCGCCAGAAAAGCCCACCGCCGGCGGCGATCAGCGCCAACAGCGCCAGTCCCACCACACCGGCACCGTCCAGAGCGCCCGCGGGCTTGGGCTGATGGGTGGCGCTCGGTGCCGTCGTGGCGTCGGTGGCGCTGGCAGGAGGGCCGGGCGTCACGGATTCGGACGTGGCAGGAGACGAGCCGATGACGGCGAACGTGAAGGAACCTGCCACCGGATGCCCGTCGACGGACACCACCCGATAGGCCACCGTGTACGTGCCCGCACCCAACCCTGCCCGGAGGGCCTGTTTGGCACGCGTTCCGGTGATGACCGGCGCCCCGCTGACCACCGCCTTCGCCTTGGCATCGGTCACCCGCACCGAGGTGTATCGAGCATCGAGCCGTTCGGCGAAGACCAGCTCGACCTGCGGGGGCGCGGATGTCAGACGGGAGCCCTTCGCGGGGTTGCTCTCCTTCAGCTCGTTGTGCGCCTGCGCTGGGCTCGCGGCCTGAAGGACCACCAGGGCCGCGACGATCACGCCTAGACCTGCAGCGCGCATCGAGGCGAGGATCCCGAGCTGACGCCTCATGAAAACCCCCCGGCAACGCGACGAGGCTTCACGGTAACCATCGGAGGCCACGACGAGGACCCCCGCTGGCATCGGTAGCCGAGACCGTTATGCCGATGCGCCTGGCTCTTCGGGGGCTCATGAGCGGCGGACGAGGCGGGACGAGAGGGCCGTTCCGACGGTAGGCGACACGCAGGAAGTCGACAGGGGCAGTCCCGGTCCCCCGCCGGCGACATGCCCCAGGGCCGATTGCGTCCCTCGACGTCACAATCCTCGTGGTCACGCGGCCCGCGGGGCCTCGATCGTCGAGCCCGTCGGCATGCCAAAGGGAACGGTTGGCGCTACCGCCGGCTATCCGGGAGCGTGATCAAGTCAACGAACGGGCTTCCGCACCGCTCCCCCGTCATGTTGACGCGCCACGGGACGACTGTCTGTCGAATTCGCCCTCCGACATCGACTTCAGTCGACGCAGCCCTGCCGGCAGCCCTTTGCGAACTTCACGGCCGAACAGCAGCGCGAATACAGCAGCTAGCTTTCCATCGAACGTGACGCTGTGAGTGACCTCGGTCCTACGCTCGCCGACGGGCTGGAGCTCGTACTTCAGCCGCATCTCACACATCGGCAGTCCGAACTTCGTCGTGAAGGACGCGCCGTCGGTGACCTCGAGCAGCTCCATTTTGGACTTCGGACCATTTTTGGATTTGAGGACGCCACGACCACCGGACTCGAATTTGTCGACGTGCGAGTATTGGATGCTGTGATCCCACTCCCGCCATTTCTCCACCTGAGAGTAGACGTGGAAAATGGTGTTGGGCGTGGATAGAACCTCGATGTGATCGAGGAACGTTCGTTGGGCCATGGCTTTCCTTGAGTATCGGTAGGTGGGTTGGGCGCGGTCGGGCGCGAGCCAGCCGCACGGCCGCAGGCAACACGAGACCGCACGTATCAAACGGAGACTTTCCGGGCGAGGATGCGGGCAGAGGGCATGGAACATCCAGCCATAGCATGCGAACACCACCGGCATCGCCAGAGATCGGGTGAATCCGCATGGTTCCCGACGCATGGACTCAGGGATCCGGTGAGTGCGCCGAGGCGCGGGAACCGCTCGAGAAGCGACGCCAGCTGACAACTGCGGGACTCGGTGGGCCGAGTCCTTCATCGAGCATTCGTCCAGCCGCGAGTTCCCGCGCTTCACGAGGCGTCAGGACGCGACGCCGCGGCCTGCCATAGCGGCCGTGAGCCAACATCCGCCCTGGCCGGCGAGAGGCGGCCGCACGAACCGGAGGTAGGGCCGGTCAGGTTCGACAAATCCATATCCGGCCCGTCAGCTAGCCCTCAATGGGTCGCGAACAGGGCCACAGAAGGTCGACAGGGCCGCGGCGAGCCAGGCCTGGTTTGTGTCACCCTGAGCGGGCGTAGGCGTCCCCTCAGTAGAGGGCCTGCCCGGCCGTGTCGACCTTCGTACGAGCCTCGAAGCTCGGCCCTACGTCGAGAGGCGGTCTGGACGACGCCCGTCATGGTGCTGACGCCGCTCATCTATGCCGGTCAAGAGCGTGAGCACATGCCACGACCCCCCGACCACAAGGTCGGGGGGTCGTCGCGAAGGCTGGCGCTGGGGCGTGTCAGCCCATCGGCAGGGCGATGCAGAACGGGTGACCCGCCGGGTCGAGGAACACCCGCCAGTAGTCGCCACCCGGCTGGTGCTCGGCCTTGGTGGCGCCCAGCTCGACCAGCTTCTTCTCCGCCTCGTCGAGGTCGGTCACCTCCAGATCGAGGTGGCTCTGCTGGGGAACCTTGCCGTCCGGCCACACGGGCGCGACGAAGTTCTCCACCTTCTGGAAGCCCAGCCTGGCGCCCGTGCTGCTCGCCAGGTAGGTCGAGCCCTCGTCGCTGTGGACAATGTCCCAGCCCAGAACCTGACCGTAGAAGCCCGCCAGAGCAGTGTGGTCGGCGCAGTCCAGGGTGGTGCCGGTGTACGTGGCGATCATGAAGCGGTGACCTCCTGAGGTCGGTTGTTGAAGGGAGCCGAGAGCAGGGATGCGCTCGGAGATCAAGCGCGCTTGGTACGGAGGGCTCTGATCACCTTGCGGTCGTCGGCCTTGAGAAAGTCGGTGTACTCAGGCGAGTCCATCGCACAGAGGGCGACGCGCCCATCCTCGTCGAAGACCATCCCCCACCCGTGCGTTCGTGTCAGCGGTGAGGTTCGCAGACAGGGCTGCTCTTTGGAGAAGAACTGCGCGCGCAGGTCAGCCTTCTCCTCCTCACTGACGTCCAACCCTTGGCGGGCGAACCAGGACTCGAACAGCACGTCCTCTTGCGTGTAGGTGAAGGGGTGCTCCGACAGCATCTCGTACTGGATCTCGGCCACCGTCTTGGACGACCCGCGGGATGCGGGCACCTTCGCGTGATCGACTTTGCAGTCCTCCGCCACCGCGATGAATGTCTGAATATAATTCACGACGTCTCCTTTGGTGCTGCGTGCATTGCCTGCCTGAACCCCCGCCCCGGGCTCAGTTGCGGCTGACTCTGCCCTTGAGAGCGGTGAGGGCCAGACCGATGCTCAGTATCCCGACGACGCCGATCGCCAGCAAGGCCGGACCGATTGCGGACATGTTCCAGTCCTCGGTGAGCAGGCTGCGCAGGGCTTCCAAAATATAGGTCACGGGGTTGACCGTGGCCACTGCGTCCAAGGTGCCGTTGAGTTGATCCTTCGGAAGGAAGGTGGTGGTGAGGAAGGCGAAGGGGAAGAACAGGATGGTGGCCGAGGCGACCGCAGCCGGGCTTGCGGTCTTGAAGGCGATGGCGTAGGTGAATCCGGGGAACACCATGCCCCACAGTGCGGAGATGCCGACGAAGACCAGGAAGCCGAGCACACCGTTGTGGAACCCGACGCCGACGATGAAGCCGAGGCAGAGGACGGGTAGCGTCATTAGGGCGACCAGGACGAAGTCGGCGGCCATGGTGCCGATCAGCAGCGCCAGGCGCGAAACCGGTGTCATGAGCAACCGGTCGAAGTACCCGGAGTTCAGGTCCGCGACCAATGAAGCGCCGCGACTGATGCCGGTCACCGCGAAGACAATGCCGACGGGCAACTGAAACGCTTTGTAGTCGATGGCGAGAGCCGACTCGGTCAGCTTTTCCAGGGAACCGATGTTCACCGCCATGAAGAAGACCGGAATCAGCAGCGCAGGAAACACGGCCTCGGGTTCGCGGGGCAACTGTCGGATCGAGCGACGGGCAATGATCAGGACGTCTCGGATGAACGACTGGTCGCGCGGCCGCAGCTCCGGGTCCACGCCGAACTGCTCGGCGTCCACGTTGGTCGCGACGCCAGGCGACGCGTCAGCGGACAGGCTCATGCCCAACCTCCTTGTTCATGTGGGCGCCCGTGAGCTCCATGAACACGTCGTCCAAGGTGGGCGTACGCAGCGTGATGTCGTTGAGGGTCAACCCGGCCTGCTGGATCCCGATCGCTACCGAACCGATGGCCTGGGCGCCGTCGGAGACGCGGGCCTCAATGCGATCGCCGGTGACCGTCAGAGACTTGACGCCTCGGATGTCGGCCAAGCGGGATTCCACGGAGACGGCGTCGCCCTGAACGTTCGCCACGACGATGTCGTCGCGGACCAAGCGTTTCAGCTCCCGCGGGCTGCCCTCGGACACCACACCGCCGTCGTTGATGATCCCGATGCGGTGGGCCAGAGAGTCCGCCTCCTCGAGATACTGGGTCGTCAGCAGGATGGTGACACCCAACTCCTGGTTGAGCCGTCGCACTTCGTCCCACATCTGCTGGCGGCTGCGCGGGTCCAGCCCTGTCGTCGGCTCGTCGAGGAACAGCATCGGCGGGCGGTGCAGCATGGCGATGGCAATGTCCAGCCGACGCTTCATACCGCCCGAGTAGGTCGAGACCCGTTTGTCGAAGTCCTTGCCCAGATCCACGAGCGCCTCAAGCTCCGCGATCCGCTTCTGGGCCACCCCCGACGAGATGCCGTACAGCTGTGCCTGCAGCGCCAGCATCTCCCGGCCAGTCTGCAAGCCGTCGATGGCGGTCGACTGCAGTGCGGCGCCGATGCGCAGGCGCACGGCCATCGGGTCGGTCGCTACGTCGTAGCCGGCAACGCGCGCACGCCCCTGGGTAGGCATGAGCAGCGTGCACAGGATCCGGACGATGGTCGACTTGCCGGCGCCGTTGGGCCCCAGAAGTCCGTACACCTCTCCGGAAGGGATCTTGAGGTTGACGTTGTTAATGGCGACCTTGTCGCCGAAGGTACGTCCCAGGTTCTCGGCAAGAATGGCCGGAATCGTCATATCGTCCTCGCTGTCGAGGGAAGCCCTGGCTGGTCGGTCGGGATGTCAGAGCTGGAAGAACAGCCAGTCATTCTGCTTGCCGAGCATCGCCTTGACGGCGGACTCGTAGCGCGTCTGGGAGGCAAAGGCATGCTGGCTGATCGTGTGCGCGTCGCGGAAGTACTTCTCCAACGGGCTGGACTCCTGGAACCCTGTCGACCCGGCGATCTCGTGGACGATCTCGCTGATCTCCCGGGCGGTTTCGATCACGTAGCAGGCAGCGAGCTGCATCGAGATGCCGTGTTCGGTGTTAACGAACTCCCCGGCGAGTTGGTGCTGCCAGAGCTGGTCAACGGTGTCGTAGAGGTAGGCCCGAGACGCCCGGTAGCGCGCCTCGGCCTTGCCGAGCTGGCGCTGGATCGAGGGGCTGTCGCCGAGCACCTCCATCATGAAGTTGCCCTTCTTGGTTCGCACCAGCGACGTAACCTCGTCCAGGCTGGCCCGCGCCACCCCCAGTGCGGTGGCCGCGAACGCCGGGTGTCCTGACCACAGACGCGATCTGTAGAGCGGGCCCGAGAAGTAGCGGTTAGGTTCACCAAGCGTCAGCGGCGCCACCCGGTTATGCGGGACGAAGACCTCGTGGTAGGCGTAGTCGTGGCTACCGGTTCCCTTCAGCCCCAACACGTTCCAGTTGTCGACCAGTTCGCAGTCCTCGCGGGCCATTGCGGCGAGCAGCATGACCGGGCCGTGCGGGGTCATCTTCGGCTGGTCGCCCTCGAAGAGCATGGCGTAGGCGGTGACCCAGGTGGCGATGTGCGCCCCGGAGGCGAAGGGAGCGCGCCCGGAGACGAGGTAGCCGCCGGGCGCCTCGACCGCCCGAGCCGGCGGGAAAGCGCCACCGCAGATGACCGCTTTAGGGTCAGCGAACACTTCTTCGACGCCCTCGGCCGACAGAGCCATCATGGCAAACGCCTGGCTGTTCATGTTGCCTACCAGGAACCCTGCGCTGGGGTCGACCTTCGAGATCTCCTCCACGAGCCGTGTCGCCTGGAGGGGATTGAGTTCAAGTCCGCCCAGGGACCTGGGCACTTGAACCTGGAACGCTCCTGCCTCGACGAGGGCCGATGCGGCGTAGTCGGGCAGACGCCGCTGGGCCTCGCCGTCCGCGGTGCGACCGCGCAGCACCGGCACGACGGCCGCGAGCATGTCATCGACGATCTTTTCAGAGGTGTCGACCATGGGGTCGTCGATCGCAGCTGCTGGAGGTCCGAGCATGGTCATGGGTCCTCACTCGCGACTTGTAGGTGTCTGGTGTGGCCGCCACCGTAGAAAGACCTGGCGAGGCTGTGCTGCGCACTATTGAGCCTTTCCGACACAACCGGTCAACACGGGATCCTCTACGGCTGTCGTCTCGGAGGCTTACCGTCCGGATCCGCGCACACCCGGCCCACGGCTCACGCGTCGATCGTCCTCAGCGGTGTTGCGGCAGGGTTCTCCTAAGCGACGTCTCGTAACTCGGGCGGGACGAAGGTTCCCGGTGCTGTCCGGTGGTCAGCGGGCGAGGGGGATGGTCTGGAGATGGGCAATGCCGGCGGCGGTGGGTTGGGGATTCGGGATGGGTCGGCTGAGGGGCGCAGCTATGCAGCGGCGCTAGGCCGAGCCGAGCCGAAACTCGCGCAGTGTGTGCCAGGAGTCGGGTTCCGGTGCCCCGGCAATGAGCCGGACCGCGTCGACAGTGGCGCGGATCGGCAGGTGGCCGGCGACAGCCTCGGCGGCTTGGGCCAGGACGTGCGTCGGGGCGTCATGGCCGATGGTCAGATGCGGTACGACGTCGGCATGGGCGCCGGCATACGGCGGAGCCTCGGGGAATCGCCGCCACACGGCCGCGGTGAGTTGGCGCAGCCCGCCATCCGGCTGCGGCGAGAGCCAGACCACAGTGTCTCCGAACCACTTGACCTCCGCGAACGAGATATCGAACCGCGGTGTGGCTTCGAAGATCTGGCTCAGGGTGGCGAGCACATCGTCGTTGATCCGGTCTGGGGGCAAGAACGGGTAGAGCACGGTCACATGAGCGGGGACTCCCCAGCTGGCCGCGATGTCCAGAGCGGACCGGAAGCGCCCCACGGCCCGCTCGGCCTCGGGCACGGCGACGATCAGCGCACTCTCTGTCGGCTCCATCGCCACAGTCTCTGATCACGGCTTCTGACAGTCCACGGAATTCGTGACCAGAAGAGGTGCGAGACACCTTTGGTGCGGTGTCCACGAACGTTGCCGGTGTTCCGGAGAGGCCCAGCTTGGAGATTCGGAACGTCTCGTCGCCGTCGATGATGGTTCAGGCCAGCGCCGCGAAGGTCCTGGCGCCGCATAGGCTTCGGTGCGGCACGGGCGGGCCGATGCCCGATCGGAAACGGGGGCCCCGTGCAGGCGGTGAGGTGGACATCGCTCCGGCGGTGGGCCGGTGTGCCCGGGTGGGTTCGGGTCGTCGTGACAGGTGCCGTCTGCGTCCTCGCATATGGGGGGATCGTTCACGTGGGCGACCTCCTCGGCGTTCGGCCGGGTGGTCCGAGCCCGTCGACTCCTGCCTGGCTGCTGCTGTACTTCACCTCGCTGGTCGTGTTCGACCCGCTCGCGGCGGTGTTGCTCGCGCTGCGGCGGATCGAAGGGCTGTTGCTCGGCTGTGCCGTGCTTGCCAGCGATGCGGCGGCGAACGGGTACGCCAACTACGTGTTGGATACCGCGCCGGGGATCACGCCCGGCCGAATCGGACAAGCGGTGATCACGGGGCTCGCGGTCGCCTTGATCGCGGCGGCGCCCAGAGTCGCGCCCTGGATGCACCGGCCGGGACGTGTCGGTTAGTCAGGCGTGTTCGCGGCGTTGAGCTGCCGGAAGTCGCGGTGACGGGCGTTGGCGTTGCGCAGCGCAGGCAGTCCTGCAGCTCTCGGGCCAGCGGTGTGCTTCGGGTGGTTCGAGCCGGCCATGGTGCGTAGCGGCCCGAACCGGGCCTCGATCGGGTTGGCCTGGACGCGCTGGTCGGGGTGAAACACAGTGCGGCGCGGTGTCGAACCCGCACGCGTACCACGCCCGCTTCACGGACGCGGACCTCCTGCTGCCCGGCGGACCTGTCCCTGGACGCACTCCTGGCGGAACTGGCTCGACCTGGAAGCCGTCCCCGCTGCGCCTGAGGCGGCGTCTGCCCCTACCGCAGCCACCGGAGTGCGGCATCAGCCGTGTCCTCCGGGCTGCTGTTGAAGGCGAGGGCCGCGTCGGGTGCGTGCTGCCGGACCAGGTTGACCACCTTCTCGAAGAGCCCGAGCAACGGCTCGTGCTTCCGGATACCGCCCCCGATGACCACGCACGCGTAGGTCCTGCGGGTCAGTGCCTCGACGATCGCCGCTTCGGGGTTCTCGTCGGGTGCCACCAGGCACAGGTCCGCCTCGATGCCATGATCGCCGAAACGGGCCTGACCGCGCGCAATCGCGGCCTGGACCGGCTCAGGGTCCCAACCGGGGATCCTGGCAGGATCGAGACCCACCACCAGTACTCGACCCAGCGCCATGCGTCGTCCTTCCGAGGAGACGTTCCGATCCGACGTTCCCGTCGAGTGGCCCCGCATCTCAGCCGCACCTGTGTCACACGATCCTATGCGGCAGCCGGTCGCGGTAGGTTGCACAGTCATGGCCACGATCGCCGACGTCCGCAGCGAACTCGCCAGCCTCGCCGACCAGCAGCGGGCGGAGGCTGTGAGCCGGTTTCTGCAGATGGTTCCGGGCGGCTACGGCGAGGGCGATCGCGCCATCGGTGTCTCCGTGCCAAAGCAGCGCGGGGTGGCCGCCCGGTACTGGCGCGACCTCTCCCTCGCCGAGACGGCGAAGCTACTGACCAGCAGCGTGCACGAGGAGAGGCTGACCTCGCTGTTCATCCTGGTGCGAAAGTTCGCCAGAGCAGACGCGGCGGAACGGGGCCGGATCTTCGACGTCATCCTGTCCAACACCGGCCACATCAACAACTGGGACCTGGTGGACTCCTCCGCGCCGTACATCGTCGGCCCCTGGCTGATCGACAAGGACCGCAGCGTCCTGGATCGGTTGGCGGGGTCCAGCCTCGTGTGGGACCGGCGCATCGCCATCATGGCGACGTTCGCCTTCATCAGGGCCGGCGACTTCCGTTGGACCTTCCGGCTCAGCGAACGGCTCCTGCACGACCCGCACGACCTGGTACACAAGGCGGTGGGTTGGATGCTGCGCGAGGTCGGCAACCGGGACCGGGCGGCGGAGGAGGAGTTCCTGGCCCGGCGTTACCGGGCCATGCCGCGAGTGATGCTGCGGTACGCGATCGAGAAGTTCGAACCGCAGCGACGTGGGGAGTACCTGTCCGGCGTGGTCTAGACCGTCGCTGCCCAAGGAGTGGGCTCGTTGGCGGCATGACGAGAGCTCAGTCGGCGGTGGATTCCGTAGCCTCGACGATCGAGACGGGAGTGCCCAGTTCGACGGTGCGGGAGACGGTGCACAACCGTTCGTGCGACTGCTGCAGCGATCGGGGCAGCGCCTCGCGCGCCCTGTCGCCGTCCGCACCGGCCGGGAACGTCACGGTGAACTCGACCGTGAGGTTCTGCATCCGGTTTCCTCCGGCCTCGTCCCGGATCTTGTCGCCGGTGACGGCAACGGAGAACCGGGTCGGCTCGGCGCGGCGGCTGGTGATGTGGTCCACGTCGATCGCGGTGCAGCCGCCGATGGCAGCCAGAAGCAGTTCCACCGGCGTGAAGCTGGCGTCCTCGCCCGTGCCCATCGACATCGACCCGCCGCGGACGTTCCGCGCGACGTAGTTCCCCACGCTGGTGCGCTCGATCTCGACCGAGCGGAAGGTGTCATCACTCATGACAGGGAAACTACCCAGGTCTGCTGGCCCTCGTGGCCCTGGAGCGCCTCCGCAGCCCGACGGGATCAGACGTCGGCTTCGAGGGCGAAGGTGTTGCCGTCCGGATCCTGGAACCACGCGATGCGTCCACCGCCGGCCCGAGCAGTGATCCCCTTGGCGTCGTGGTCGAACTGGTCGTAGCGGGTGAACTCGACACCGGACGAGGCAAGCTCGTCGACGATCTGGTCGATGTCGTCGACGTACCACGTCGCCAGCGTCGCCGCGGTCTTCCCGGCGGTGACCGACTGGTACACATTCAGCGCTGGCCCGCCGCCCGAACCGTAGACACGGCTGCCGTCGGCGATGTGGGCGCTCGGGCCGGACCGCAGCACCTGCAGGCCCAGTTTGCCTTCGTAGAAGGCGACCGCCGTCCGAATGTCGGACACGGCGACGGAAGTCCTGAGGTGATACGTACTCAAGGGCATGAACCACTCTGTCACAGGTGACCCATGGGCCGGTTCCGCTCCGGCAGCTCGGCATGGTGGCCGCTGGAGCGGGAAGATCAGGGCCGCCAGCGGGACCGACCGAGGAGGATGCGCCATGACGGACACACCGGGCTCCGGGTCTGGTAGCGCCCGGCCACCGGCCCCCGGCGGCTTCGCGGTCGTGGAGATGTTCACCTCTCAGGGCTGCAACAGCTGCCCTCCCGCCGAGGACGTGTTGTCCGAGATCGACCGCGACGCCCGGGAGCGCGGCCAGCCTGTCTACGCGCTCGGGTTCCATGTCGACTACTGGGACCACCTGGGCTGGGCTGACCCGTTCGGCGCCGAGGCGCACACCCTGCGCCAGGAGGCGTACGCGCGGGCGCTCGGCTCCCGGGGGTTGTACACCCCCCAGATGATCGTCAACGGCGCCGTCGAGTTCGTCGGATCCGACCGCCGGCTGGCTTCGATGGCGATCAACTCCGCCCTCTCGGAGGCGGTGAACACCACGCCGCTCGCGCTGTCGCTGCAGGAGGCACCCGAGGACGCCGGCGACGGACGCCGGGTCGTGGTGGAGTTCGAAGCCGGGCGACTGCCGCAGCCCGCGGCGTTCAACGTGGCGGTCGTGGAACGTGGCCTGGAGAACGACGTACCCCGGGGCGAGAACGCCGGGCGGCGGCTTCGGCAGGACGGCGTGGTGCGCGCCTTCACGTCGATTCCGATGAATACGGAGCGCGGGCAGGTCGACCTCGAGGTGCCGTCAACTCTCGACCCTCGAAAGGCCTCGGTGGTCGGCTATGTGCAGAACGACGGCGACAAGACCATCGTCGGTGCTGCGTCCGTCGACGTGGCGGCGGGACGACGTACGTGACCGTGCTTTCGAGCACCCGGACGGGAGGGCGGAGCGATGACGGACACGGCTGAGAAGGCGATTATGGCCGGCGGTTGCTTCTGGGGGATGCAGGACCTCATCCGGAAGCGCCCTGGCGTGCTCACCACCAGGGTGGGATACACGGGCGGGGATGTGCCGAACGCGACGTACTACAACCACGGGTCCCACGCCGAGGCGATCGAGATCACCTTCGACCCCGCCCAGGTGTCGTACCGGGACCTCCTGGAGTTCTTCTTCCAGGTGCACGACCCGACCACCAAGAACCGTCAGGGCAATGACGTGGGAGTCAGCTACCGGTCGGCCATCTTCTACACCGACGACGAGCAGCGGCGGATCGCGGAGGACACGATCGCCGACGTCGACGCGTCGGGCTTGTGGCCGGGCAAGGTGGTCACCGAAGTGAGCCCCGCCGGGCCATTCTGGGAGGCCGAACCGGAACACCAGGACTACCTGGAGAAGAACCCCGGCGGATACACCTGCCACTTCGTACGGCCCGACTGGAAGCTCCCCCGCCGAGGCGAGAACGCCGCCTGAGATTCCGCCAGGCCACCCGCCCTCAGAGCGTGCGCTGGTACTCCTCCCAGGTCCGCTTGGGGCTGACCACCGGGCCGTCGTCGGCACCCCGGTTGGCCAGGCCGTTGCGACCGAGGTAGTAGTCGCCGGCCTGGTTCTGCGCGCCGGTCGACTGGTCGGTGTCGGAGAGCGCGATGGCGTGGATGTGGTAGCCCCAGTCCCCCTGGGCGGGAGTGCGCAGCCAGGCGGCGAAGCCCACCGTGCGCAGCCGGCGCAGCACGTCCGTCCGGGTCGCCGAGGACAGACCGCTGACCGAGAGGTCGAGCGCTCCCCCACCGTCATGGGTGCCGGCGGAGGCGCCCACACCGCTGCTGTACGAGCCCTGCGTGATGCTGAGCTGATAGCCCAGCAGGCGTTCGGCCTCGAACAACATCGACCTGGTGCGGGTGTTGACCTGCACCCCGCGCAGGGTCACCACACTTCCCGGCGAGATCGCCTTGACCACGTCGTAACGCCCCTCGCCCAGCGACCGCAGCGACGACGGGCCGGGAAGACCGGTGGCGTCGAGGCCGGAATAGCCGAGCGACCGCTGGTACGCCGCGTACGCGGAGATCGTGCTGGTGCCGAAGTGCCCGTCGACGTACGTCGACGACAGCAGCCCCTTGGCCTGGAGGGCGCGCTCCACCAGCAGGACGCTGTCCCTGGCACCCTCGGTGCGCGCGGTGTCCGGCCGGCGCGGGTCGATCTGCGCGGCCTTGATCAACGCCTCCATGTCCACCTGCGGCAACGCGGCCGTGGCCGGACGGGCCAGCGGCGCGCCGGCGACCACCGCCGCGCCGGCAGCGACGAGCAGGCTCCTTCTCGTTACCACGTGTCCTCCATGAGATTTAGGGAGATCCGGGCCGGCGACGCGTACCGCCATCCCGCCTCCCTGCCCGCACACACAGGTGATCGACTTTCACGAATGCCCCATGGTGCACGACTATCGATGGACGCACAAGCGACCTCAGGACGCTGTCGTCAGCGGGCGGGATGGACCAGGACGCCCGGGTTGAGGATCCAGGACGGGTCGAGTGCGCTCTTGGCGGCGCGCAGCGCGAGCGCCATCGGCTCCGGACGCTGCTGGTCGTACCAGGGTCGATGGTCGCGGCCGACGGCGTGGTGGTGGGTGATGGTGCCGCCGGCGGCGAGCAGCGCGTCGGAGACGGCCTGCTTGATCTGGTCCCACTGGGCGAGGGTGGCGCCCCAGCGGCCGGTCGCGTACACGCCGAAGTAGGGGGCCGGGCCGTCCGGGTAGACGTGCGTGAATCGGCAGGTCACCACGCCGGTCGCGGCGACGGCGCGGAGCGCGGCGTCGGCCGCGTCGAGCACGGCGGCACGCAGGGCGGGGAACCGGTCCCAGGTGCAGGCGGTCTCGAACGTCTCCACGATCATCGAGCGGGCGGCGAGCGCGTCACGCTGGTACGGCATCCGCAGGAACGCCGACCGCCAGGCGTCGGCGGCGGTCCGCTGGCGGGGGCCGGGCGAGTCGTCGCTGCGGGGTGGCTCCGGCAGGGTTCCCCCGTGGTCGCGGCACAGCTCGACGGCGCGGTCCAGCCACGGTGTGACCGGATGGTCGGCGGACTCGAATCCCAGGACGAGCACGCCGCCGGTGGTGGCGGTTCCGGCGTTGAGGAGCGCCTCCGCCGGGTCGAGCAGTCGGCAGTTGCTCGGGTGCAGACCGGACTGGGCGATGGCCCGGGTCGCGGTGACCGCCTCGTCGTAGTCGGTGAAGTGCACGGAAGCGCCGGCCCGCCAGCGGGGCCGGTCCTGCAGCCGCATCCACGCCTCGGTGATGACGCCGAGCGCGCCTTCCGAGCCGAGGAACAGCCGGTCCGGGGACGGGCCGGCGCCGGAGCCGGGCAGCCGGCGCGACTGGCTGGTGCCCGCCGGGGTGACGACCCGCATCGACTCCACCAGGTCGTCGACGTGGGTGAGGACGGTGGCGTAGTGACCGCCGGCGCGGGTGGCCAACCAACCGCCCAGGGTGGAGAACTCGAACGACTGCGGGAAGTGCCGCAGTGTGAGGTCGTACCTCCGGAGCTGGTCCTCCAGCGCCGGGCCGAACACGCCGGCCTGGATGCGGGCCGCCCGGCTGGTCCGGTCCACCTCCACCACCCGATCCAGGCGGCCGAGGTCGAGACTGACCGCCGCGGGATAGGCGTCACCCAGCCTCGGCTCCACGCCGCCGACCACCGACGAGCCGCCGCCATAGGGGATCACCGCGATGTCCCGGTTCGCGCACCAGTCCAGCACGTCGACGACGTCCTGTTCGGTCACCGGCCGGACCACCAGGTCCGGCGGGTCGTGGACGTCCCCGTGCAGATTGCGGACGACGTCCCGGAACGCCTTGCCGTGGGTGTGCGCCGCCCGGTCGGCCAGGTCCGTCGAACACAGCCGGGCGAGTGACGGTGGCGGATCGACCCGCGATGACCGCAGGCCGAGTTCGGTCACCGGCGGCGCGACGTGCTCGGTCAGGTCGACGCCGGGAAGCAGGGTACGCACCCGGTCTGTCAACGCGGTGGCCTCCGCGCCGGTCACCGCGTCCTCGGCGTGCCCCCAGCCCCACCACGAACGGTGCTTCCCGGCCACACGGCCTCCCCGTCCACCATCGCCAGACCGACTCGCCGGTAACCTACTCGGCGGTCGGCACACTGTCGATGTCGATGTCGTCGTCCCGGGCCTGGGGCTGGCCTGGACGCGATCCGCTCAGGGCTCCCGCCGAGTCGAGCAGCGGTCTGAGCCTCACGAGGCCAACCGCGCAGGTGCGTTGCGACCGGAGCCGGTCGGTACGACGACACGTTCGGGTTGGTTGATCTCGGCCCACACCGCGTCGAGGGAGAGGCCGAGGACGTCGGCGATCGCCGCGATGGTCGGGAAGGCGGGGGTCGCCACGCGACCGGACTCGATCTTGCGAAGGGTCTCCGGTGAGACACGGGCGTCGAGCGCGGTCTCGAGCATCGAGCGCTGCCCCCTGGCGCGACGCAGCAGGGCGCCGAGGCGCTGCCCGCGCTCCAGCTCTGCGGGTGTGAGCGGCAACCTGACCATGCCCCCGATTCTAGTACCGGGATAGTATGGCCGGGATAGTTATTGGTTACGGAGGAAGGCGCCGCATGATCGAGATCCTGGACCCCACCGACCTGCCCCGAGCGAGGGAGGCCGGTGCCCTGGTCGCCGACATCTTGCAGACGCTGAAGAGCCGCACCGCGGTAGGTACCAACCTCCTGGACATCGACCGGTGGGCCCAGACCATGATCGCCGAGGCCGGGGCGCTGTCCTGCTACGTCGACTACGAGCCCTCCTTCGGACGCGGGCCGTTCGGCCACTACATCTGCACGTCGGTCAACGACGCCGTGCTCCACGGGCTGCCCCACGACTACACGCTCGCCGACGGCGATCTGCTGTCTCTCGACCTCGCCGTCTCCGCAGGCGGAGTCGTTGCGGACTCGGCCATCAGCTTCATCGTGGGCGACTCGAACCCCCCGGAGAGCGTCGCGCTGATCAGCGCAACCGAACGGGCACTGCGCGCGGGGATCGCTGCTGCCGGGCCCGGGGCTCGCATCGGTGACATCTCCCATGCCATCGGCACGGTCCTGAGCGGGGCGGGATACTCGATCAACACCGAGTTCGGCGGTCACGGCGTCGGATCGACGATGCACCAGGACCCGCACGTGTCGAACACCGGGCGGGCCGGCCGTGGATACAAACTGCGCCCCGGGTTGCTGCTGGCACTGGAGCCGTGGGTCATGGCGGACACCGCTGACCTCGTCACCGATGCCGACGGGTGGACGCTCCGAAGCGCCACCGGCTGCCGGACGGCACACAGTGAGCACACGATCGCCATCACCAGCGACGGCGCCGAGATCCTCACCTTGCCGAAGCAGGCACGCTCGTGACGTCGGCCTCAGACCAGGGGCGCATACCACTGGGCGCCGGTCACGCGGATCCGCTTGGACTGCTCGCGGTTCCACTCCACCCGCATGCCGTACCTGCGGAGCACCGGAAAGGCGACCTCGTCCAGTAGCCGTTCCAGGTCGGCCTGGTAGCGGGCCTGCTGTTGGTCCTCCGACAGGGCGGCATAGGCGGCCTCGTCGAAGTCCGCCGGCGGATAGGCACCGTAGCCGAGGTAGACCTCGCCGTCCTCGCTCGCCAGCAGAGACTCGGTGTCCTGCTGGTGGTACCAGAGGTATCCGCGCCAGTGCCGGGAGTCATCCCGCTCGTCGTGGATCTCAGCGGCCGCGCAGGTGCCACAGCAAGTGAAATTCTCCCGGGCCAACACACCCATGTCATTGAGTTCGACGAAGGCGCGGGTGAGGTTGCTCCGCACCGCACCCCATTCGCGCTGCTGCGCCCGCCGAACAGCCAATGCCCTCTGGTACGCCGCCCTGAGCTCCTCGTCGGTCGCGCCATGACGCTGGTCGTCCTCGTCGAAGTAGTCCACGAACTCGTCGGCGTCGTCCTCGCCACGCACGACCCAGTCCCAGATCTCGTCCTCGATCTCCCCACGGCCCGGCTCCGCGATCCGCTCGGCCAGGAACCTGGCGCCCTCAGGTCGATCGTTGTAGATCCATCCGCTCACGGCGACGATCTTTACACGAGCCTGTGACAGCCTGAGCCGGGCCACGACCGCCGCACCGCCCGGCGTGACCAGCGCCAGGCGATGCCCTCCCCCACGAAGGCGGGCTACTCCCCTGCGGGAACCTGGTCCTTGATCTCGTCGTAGCCGGCCTCGGCCGGCGCCGGACCCGGCGCGTAGATCACCCGGATCACACCCGTCGGAAACACCTCCGTGGCCGTCACACTCAGGTGGTACGGCGAGTCGCCCTCGTCGAACAGCTTGCGGCCCTTACGCGCCGCCACCGGATGCACCAGCAGGCGCAGCTCGTCGACCAGCCCTGCGGCGAGCAGCTGCTGCACCACGGAGATCGACCCTGGAATGAGGATGCCCCTGCTCCCGGCATCGGCCTTCAGCGCCGTGACGGCACCGACAAGATCGCCCTCGATCAGCTCCGAGTTGCGCCACGAGAACTCCAACGACTGGCGCGACACGACCACCTTGCGCACGTCGCCCAGTTGCTTGGCGAACGACGCGTCTTCTCCATCCGCGGCCTCACGCTCGGGCCAGGCCCCCGCGAAGCTGTCGTAGGTCTCGCGGCCGATGAGCAGCACGTCAGCGGCGTCATAGTCCTCGCCGACAGCCCGACCCATGTTCTCGTCGAAGTACGGGAAGTGCCAGTCGGGGTCGATCTCAGCCACACCGTCGGCCGAGATGAACAGCGTGGAGATGACCTTTGCCATCAGGGTGATCCCTTCGAGTCAGGTGATGTCGGTAGGTAGACCGGCGCATCATCCCAAACTCATCGACCAGCCACCGGTCCCTGACGACGAAGAATTCGGCATGTCGAGCAAGGACTGTCGCGTCAGCGGCGATCGTCGGCGAAGGCCGCCTGCGGGTCGAGGAGCTGACCTCGCGCGTACTCCTCGCCGAAGGCGGCCGGGCCGAGCACCTGGGTCGCGGCGGCGCGCGCCTTCGCGAGGTCGGCCGCGTCGTCAGGATCCGGGACCTGGCCGAGAGACGCGAACGCCGCGTCCGCGACGCCGATCATCCGCGCCGCCCGCACGTGGTCCCCTTCCACCGAGGCGAGCGCGGCGCCCGCCACGCAGACGTACGGCACGAAGTCCGCCCAGCCGTTGCGGAACACCCGCTCGCGGCCCTCAGCGAACAACTGCCTCGCCGCGTCGAGATTGCCCAGACCCAGTTCGCAGAACGCGAGGTTGTGATACTCGGAGTTGACCGTCTCGGGGTGGTTCAGCGCCTCGTTGAGGGCGATGCTCTCCCGGTACAGGTCCCGGGCCTTCAGCAGGTCGCCGGACATGCGCGCCACAGCGGCCAGGACGTGCCTCGGCCGTTCCTCAAGGCTCCGCTGGCCCGACCGCACCGCGACCTCGAGAGCCTCCCGGGCACGGGCCTCGCCGCCCGGCAGGTCACCGCCGCGGATGGCGACCCTGGCCAGGCTGTACCGGGCCTCCACCTCGCCCGCCGGATCGCCGGCCGCCTGCGCCCGCTGGATCTCGGCCTCGCTCATGCGCACCACGGCGTCGGTCTCCCCGCGCCGGAAGGCCGAGCGGACGTTCTCGCTGAAGTTCATCGGTTCTCCCCCACACGCGCGTCATGATGCCCGGTCAGATGGGTCTGGTGCTTGACGTCAGCGCGCTTGGAACACCGTCCAGTTCTCCACGAGACGGAAGCCCATCGACTCGTACAGCGGCCGACCCATCGCGCTGGATTGCAGGTAGGCCGCGTCCGCGCCGGCCGCGATGCCGTCCAGCAGCACGGTCTCGGTGATCGTCCGTCCCAGGCCACGACCTCGGGCGGCGGGAACGACAGCGATGTTGAACACGCCGATCACGTTGGCGGTCCGCATCCCGAGCCCGGTGCCGGCGGACCGACCGGAGTCCTCGGCCAGATAGCCGGTGATGGAGCTGGCGTCGAGTACGCCACCGTCCATCAAGGAGCCGAATGCACCCTCGGGAGCTTCGAAGCTCTCGGTGAGAGTCCTGGTGTAGAGGTCGTTCTCGGCCGCGCCGACCCGCCGCACCGACGTCCGCTGTGCCGCGCCGGCCCGGAACACGATGTCATCCGCCGTACACGCGAGCAACGGCAGATCACTGCGTTCCATCAACCCGTGCCGGGCGGCGAGATCGGCGATCTCGTCGCCGGCCTCGCCACGAACCATGATCGACCAGTGCGGGGCCTGCCTGCCGACCTCCGTCGCCATCGCGTCGAGCGCCCCGAGATCCGGTTCCGGCGTCGTGTCGTAGGCCACGTTCAGCCCCGCGATGGCGGCGTGCGTGACCGCTGCCCGGGCCGTGCCGCGCTCGGCGTACCAGCCCTTCGGGGTCACCCCGCAGAGAACCTCGATCGCGTCGAAGTACGCCGCCGCCATCCGATCAGCGGTGTTGCTCATGCCTGTCTCGCTCCTCGCCGCGAACGCGGCCGCTACGAATGGTCCTGGATCCCCTGAAGAAGAACGGCCGTTCTTTCGCGCTGCACAAGGTAGCCGCGCCTCCTGCCATCCGCCAAATCACCGAACCCCAAAGAGGTGAACGATCGGTTATCAGGATGTGTGCTGGTGGGGACCACGCGATTGCGTCGCAAGGTCGAGGAGTCACGACGCCGACACGGAGGATCGTGGATGAGGCCGGCCGTCTGAGGAGGCAGTTAAGTCGGCGGGAGTGCAGCGTCAAACTCGAGCACGGCGGGACTGTCGGAGAAATACCAGCTCGGAGTGTTCCGGGAGCCCCACGACGTGCCCAGGGCGACCACCGCCGGACTTGTCGCCGACCAGGCCGTTGACCGCGTTCGGCATGAACGTTCCTCGATCGCCAGTCGTCCATATGGTATGCATGCTTGCTGACCGAGACCTGCCCGTCCAACTCATGCCATCCCACCCATTTGCCGGGTAACGCTGGCCGGATCGGAGTGACGTGGGCTGCTCACACGCTCAGGACTGCCCCCTCTTCCCGCTGCTCAACGCGAGCTTGCGCGTCTGGCGTAACCACTACTGCGACAGTGCGGAGGGCTGGCCGACATGTGCTCGGTACCAGCTGTACAAGACAGGCCAGCTTGTGCCGATCACGCTCCTGCCGAATGGAGTCGACGCGTTCAGGCCCGCGCCTGCGGCAGTACCCAGGTCCAATCAACCGGTGGACGCACCCCGCCCGTATACGTCAGCAACATCGCGAGAGGTCTCGGATGGATTACCGGCTGCGGAAAGCACAGGTGCTGCGGAGCCGACTCCACCGGTAAACCACCCGGATCACTCAGGTGTGGGAGACATGGTCAGCGATGCATGGGTGCTTGCCGTCGCCGATGATGCGAGATGCCGCGGCGGTGAACGGCTGCACGTGTGGGTGACGAGCCAGGAGAAGCCGTGGGCTGCTCCTCTTCCCGTCCCGCAGCCAGGGCAGCCTTCTCACGCCGACGGACCGGCTGTGGTCGCCGTTGCCTGGTTCGAGCCAGCCAGCGCCGCGTGGACGGAAACCCTCACTGGCTCACGGTGCGAGGCGCAGGTGGAGGCGGCGATCTTGTTGGGCCTGCCGCGCTGGCCATCGGCGACACATCCGGCGAGGGTGACCACCTGGGGTGTGAGCCTGAGCGCTAAGGGTCTCGCGTTGCATGACCCGACCGGTCATGTTTTCGCCCACGGCGTCGCCGAGATACCGTCCACTTGGACGACCGCCGCAAGGGCGCTGGGCGCCGTCGCCGTCGTCTACGGAGTTGGTCCCCTGCAGCAGGCAGTGCACCCCGAGCCGCCTCCGGCTCAACGGCTCGCCGAGGCGCGACGCGACGGAACCGTCGCCGCCGCATGGATACCACTGCTCGAGTGACAGGCCGACCATCACCAGATCGCGGGCTTGCTGGGTGTTCCAGGCCGCGGTACTACGACCGCGACGGGCCGTAGTAGGGCGTGACCGGGCCGTTGATCAAAGCGGCTGCCGACATGACCGCTCCTCGATCGCCAGTCGTCCATATGGTAGGTATGCTGGCTGACCGAGACCTGCCCCTCCAACTCATGCCATCCCACCCATTCGCCGGGTGAAGCTGGCCGGATCGGAGTGACATGGACTGCTCACACACTCAGGACCGCCCCCTCTTCCCCCTGCTCAACGCGAGCAGCTCGTACCGATCACGCTCCCGCCGAATGGAGCCGACGCGCTGTATCTGGGGCGCCGACCCGCCGGCATGGGGTCAGACACGGCGCGAGACACCCCCGTCACGGCTCGCTCGGGGTCCTCTCAGCGGTTCGAGCCGGTGCCGGCCCGGGAGCTCAACCCGGTACCGGCACCCGCTCAAGGCTTCAACACCCGGCCGCCGGCAGAGGGTCCGCACCCCTCCAGAACCCCATCGACCCCACCGACGCCGCCAGGGGCCCGGTGGTGGACACGACTCGCAGAGTGGATTGCAGGTCCCGCATGACTGAATACTGGCCCTGGTGGGCGGGGGCTGCCGGGCTCGCCCTCACCACCATCAACTACGCCGTCACGACCGATCGCTCCTTCGGCGTGTCCGGGGCGTGGGACCGCGTGCTGCACTGGCGCGCCGAACGCCGTGTCGAACGGGTCAACGCTCAGTTCGCTGACGAACGTGTCCTCACAGCGGCTCTCGCCGCAGCCACCGCCGACCAGTTCGGAGGCGGTTCGGCTGCACCTGCCGCTCATCCCACCCCGCACGGCGACGCGCGGGCACCGCGACAGGACGGGCAACCACCTGCCGCGCCGAGCTCCTCACTGGAAAGCCTGCTCCCGGCGCCCTTGGTCAGCCAGGTCGCCCTGCTCCTGTCGATTTTCGTGGGCGGGTGGGTAGCGGCGGTTACCGCCGGCCGATTCCAGCTCCGCCTCGACATGGGCGACGCCTTCGGCCAGATCGTGACCGACAAACCGATCGCAATGATCGGCGCGCTCTTCATCGGCGGTGTACTCGTCGGCTTCGGCACCCGTCTCGCCGGAGGGTGCAGCAGCGGTCACGGACTCAATGGCTGTGGGCGGCTACAGCCGGTCAGCATCGTCGCGACTGCCATCTTCTTCGGCACCGGCGTCCTCGTGTCGTTCCTGCTGTGGAAGGTGATCTGATGCGTACCCGGGACGGGATACTCGTCGCCAACGTCATCGCTGGGCTGGCTCTCGGCTACACCGTCGCGAACATCGGGTTCGGTGACTACGCCGAACTGAACCGTATGTTCACCTTCCAGGAGCTTCGCATGCTCCTGGCCTTCGCCGGCGCCGTAGCGATCATCGTCGTGGTATTCGCCGTATTGCGCGTCCGCCGCACCTCAGGTCGCATCCACGCCGGCGTAATCCCGGGCGCGATCTTGTTTGGCTCGGGCTGGGCGATCTCGGGTGGCTGCCCGGCGATCCCCATCGTGCAGGTCGCCAGCGGGTACCTCCCCGCCTTGGTCACGATCGCCGGCATAGTCGTCGGCGTCCGGCTCTGCCGATGGGCCAACACGAGGTACTTCCACCTCGACAGCGGATCCTGCGGGCGGTAGCCGAACGCGAGCGACTCGGACGACACGTCTCCGCGATGGCGAACCCCGATTTACCCGACCTGACGCACGGTCCGCTAATGTAGTGGCGCTGCGAGGTCCTTCGCGTGTATCGGGCGTGGCATGATCCGGTGGTGGCCACCTATGAGGTCGCGCTCTTGCTGCTTGTCGATGCCTCGGGCGCGGTGCTCCTACAGCACCGTGATGAGAATGTGGCCGCCTCGCCGAATCAGTGGAGTCTGCCAGGCGGCCATGTCGAGCCCGGCGAGTCACTTGAGGAGGCGGCCCGCCGGGAGCTGCTGGAAGAGACGGGTTTGACGGCGGACGAGCTGCACCTTCTGTGGAGCGGTCCGCGTCCGTACGAGGCCGGTTTCCCTCACACTGTGACGGTCCACGTGTTCAGTGGCACCACTAGGGCGCGGCAGAAGGACGTGGTCCTCGGCGAGGGACAAGCCATTGTGTTCGTTCCTCGGGACGAGGTATTCGGCCGTGAGCTCGCGGTCTCCTCTGCGCTGGTCCTGTCTCTGCATCTCAAGAGCACCTGACACATCACCGAAGGCACAGACGGCATGGCCGAGCTGGCCAGGGCTCTACACCAGAGTGAGCCCAACAGCTGATGTGCGACGCAACTCTGCCAGGTGACGCGCGACAGGTCCCAGAGGTCTAGGGGCGGCAGGAGCCGCCGACGAAACGTCCTGTCATGCCGATGAGCGGATGGTTCGTCGATACCGGCAGTGACATGATCAACCTATGGCGGACTTTCACTTCCGGGCCCTCCGCCTTTGACCAGCATGGGCGAGGTTGTACATGTGACGTACGGGGCCGACCCTGTTAATCCTCATCGCCGCCACGGTCTTCCTGGTCCGCCTCGCAAGACCCTGACCGCCTGCCTCGACCCCCAGGGAAGATAGTCGATGGGCTACCTTCCCTAGCTAGCCGCGATCCGCCGGCCCTCCCTCCCGTCGGTAGATGTCCCGAAGGTCGTCCTTGGCTGGGCGTCGAGGCGTGGCCGATCGGCAGTACATAGATCGTCAAGCTGAGCATAGGAGCAAAAGGGTGCACTTGAGGCAGACCATGATCCCCTCCATCGCGGTCGCGGTGGCCATGACAGTGGCGGGATGCGGAGGAGCCACCGAGTCCACCGCGGCGAGCGCTCCGAGCCAAAGCGCCAGCGCGGTCCCATCGGCCCCGCCGCCCTCGGCACCCGCAGGGAACAAGCTTGGCGATGCGATTCCCTTTGACGAGAACACCTCGACCATCACGTTCTACGGTTACAAGCACAACGCCACGCAATTCGGAAAGCCATCAGACAGTGCCTATGTCTATGGCGCGATCGACCTCAAATACTGCCTCAAAAAACTACCCAAGGGATACTCCGCTGTCTCGATTGGCACCTCAAACTGGGTATTGAAATTCGGGGACGCTTCAATCAAGAGCACTGGCCACGCTGGCGGCAACGGCATGAAGCCCGAGTATCCCGACCGGAAGGAAATCAAGGTCGGGACCTGCGTTCGTGGTTGGCTTGAGTTCAAGGTACCCAAGGACGGAAAGCCGACTGCGGTGGAATATACGCCAGCAGGGGCTCCCGAACCAATCACTTGGACTCCGTGACCTTACCGTTCCAGCACCTGCGGCTGAGAGCCGGCCGAGGCACCCGGCCCGACACGGGCGCGAATCATCGACCTGACCCGGACGACCCCACCTTGAGATTGTTTACTTGGGGCAGGTGTGTCATCTGCACTTCCCCGGTCGCGTGCACGTGCCGCAGTATGGCACGGCATCGCCGCAAGTCGCGCGTCGCCCAGCGTGACAGCGATGGCCGCCCGAAGCGTCGGGAACCTGCCGAGTGAAGCCCATGGTCCACCACATCAGACAGCTATCCGGCATCTGGGTTGCACCCGCGGAGCGGATAGCCTTCCTGGCCCTACTACGGCGACTCAGTATCCGGATCTGCCGCATTCCGCGCGCCGACTGTGGCGGATCAGTTGGCGGACGCGTGCCGCACGTCAGTCGACGGAGGGACAGGCTCGACCGCGGCTCGACCGCGTCGCGTTGCCGAATTGACCTCTTAAGGATCAAGGCGGCCCGCAACCGGGCCGCGCCGGCCGCGCTCGGCCTGCTGGCGGCGCAAGCGCCGGCATCGGCCGGTACTGACAGCCGCGCCAAGTGCCAGAACATGCCTCCGGCGGGGCTCTTCGACAGAGATGAGGCCGCCCACCTCCACCGCGAGTCCGGGCGAAGCCGAACAGACCTGTCTCCCGGTGTCAACACGGTGGATCGTTGTGTTGACACCGGGGGACAGGCCCGTCCCACGATGTGCGGACTCACGGCGGAGATGAGCTTAAGGCGCTTCGGCCACCTGCGCCTAAGCTATTGCCGTGACAGAGCCAGATCCGCCACTACGGCACCTAAGCGCGAACGAGGCCGGCGTCCTGGAAGCACTTCTCCGCCACAACTTCGCAGGTGTTGAGGAGCTCCGGGTGCAAGCGCGAGACGTCATGGCCCGCCCCGGATGCGGATGTGGATGCGGGACCATCCACCTTTTCCCACAAGGCAAGAACCTTCCCGCCTCACCGGCACAGACTCCGGTGCGCGTGCAAGGACAGTTTCCCGATCAACAAGGGCAGTGGTTCGGAGGCATCTTGCTCTTCCTTGCCAGCGGGCAGCTCGCGGAGCTGGAGGTCCACTCGTTCGGTGACCCGTTGCCCATGCCAGCACCCGATCAGGTGCTCTGGTTGCTGAGAACCGGCGAAAGCACCTGCACTCCTCTGCCCAGCCAGCCGGAGCGAGGGCCGGCAGGAGATCAGTGATCCGAGAGGCGCGTACAGCAGGAGAGCCAGCAATGCAGGCGACCCGAGGGAGCGGGGCGTGCCCGCTCCGTGCCCGATGGGACGGGAACCGAGGGTCAACGGCGGTCAGCTCCTGGACGTGGCCGAGGGTATGGCCGCGCAGGCCAAGCCAGGTCACTGCCGAGCCGCGTCCGCCCGTGGCCACACTTCCTAAACCGTGTGGCTGTACAGCCATTCGTACAGCCAAGCCAGCAGACCGGCCCGGTCATGAGCCGACGCGAGTCGACAGGACGAGCAGGTCAGCGGCAGTAGTCGACGCTGGCCGGCAGCAGTCTTGATCTTTGCAAGGCAGGGTTTAGAGCTTTCCGTATGGTCGGACGGTCCGGTGGCCCAGCCGGTAGGACACGGCGGCAACGAAGCCGGGGTCGAGCGTGGGCCAGTTCCAGAACTCGAATCCCAGGTAGCCGAAGCCCCAGGGCGGGCTCCACCCCCACTCGTTGATGCCGACAGGCTTGCCGCAGTGCCTGCATGCATGCACGCCGGTCCCACCCTGGTACCACTCGTCGATGACCGGTGAGAAGTCGCTCCAAGAGTCTTGGTCCTGATCGTCCACCACAACTGCTTTGCAGTGTGGGCAGCCGACCTGGACGACGCCCATCGAGTAGAACACTGACTGCCCCGTGACCACGCGGAATCCGTTAGTGGCGAATTCGTGTAGGTCATCCCATGGTTCGACGGTCGCGGCGGCGTAGTTCGGCCCGGGGCGGTGCCCTCGGTTGCCGAGGATGCAGTCCGTCGGTTCGGCCATGACGATGCCCTGCTCAACCAGCCATGACAGCACCTCGGCCCCCAGATGGTCAGCCTCTTCGGGGGTTGCCTCGACGTCGGCAATAGTCTCGAACCATTCGCCCACCGCTCGCTCCCTCCGCCCACCGTCCGGCGGACATCCTGGCAGCCACAGGCTCGGACTCGACAGGACGCCGCAGGACGCCAACCGGCATGAGACAAGGGCGCAGGCCGTCATCCGGACGAATCCGGACCGCCTCGCCGAGGCTTCGGATCAGATGCGTGAGCGTGCCTCGCCTCAATCCTCATCCAGTCCTCAAGGTTGATTACGCCGCCGCCGACGTGCCGGTCCTTTTAGTCTCAGCGCCGCCAGAACTGGCGCGGTGCAAAACCTTCACGTGGCAGCCAGTGCTCTGTATAGACAATCCGCTGCGGGAGCAGACGCCCCCGCTCTGCTGCGGGGGTGAGTTGATTTTTACGGCTGGCACGCTGATTCCGCCTGGGGGGTGTGGCATGGTGCCAGGGTGTTCGACAGTCGTGGGGCGTTGCAGGCCGTGGTCCGGCATGCCGTGGAGCTCGAAGATGATTACGAGGACATCGCGTCGACCCTCGCCGCCCTGTCGGCCTGCGGGGACGCCACGCTGTTACCGCTGCTACGGGACGCCCTCGACCGGTTTCTCGACGAGGAGAACTTTTACGGCCGGGACCTGATCGCCGGCGTTCTGGCCGGCATCGAGGGGGTGGCAGCGCTGCCGGTGCTGTTGATCGCCTCGGCGTGCGATCTCGGAGATGACCAGGACAGCCTGCAGACCGAGATTATCGAGCTGCTGCGCGCAGACCGGGCAGCCAGCCGGCGTGTGGTGCGTGAGTTGGCCACGAACGACGCGCCCGAGTTGCGTCGCGTGGCGCTGTGGGCGTTGGAGTTCGTGGTCGACGCACACGATGTCGAGCTGCTGGCTGCGGCCATGACCGATGCCGACGCGAAGGTCAGGTCTATCGCGGTCGGCTCGATCCCGGACCCGGCCAACGACGACAGGGCCTTTCGTGCGCTCGTCCTGGCGCTTGGTGATGCGGACGAGCAGGTCCGGGCAGCGGCGGCGAGCAGGCTTGGCTCCACCGGTCGAGCTGACGCGTTGGCGCCACTCGTCGCCCTCGCCGCCGACCGGGTGTCGCAGGTGCGGTCCACGGCCGTGTGCGCGCTGGGACGACTCGGCAGGCGCGAGGCGACCCCGACGTTGCAGCGACTTCTTCAGGACCCCGACCGGCACGTCCGCGAGCGTGCCGGGGAGGCCCTCGGCTCGGTCGGCGGCCCGGCGGCGGTCACCGCGCTGCTGTCGCTGGCTGGCGACAAGGACCCACAGCTGCGGGTCCACGCCGCCAAAGCGCTCGCGAAGGCAGTCGGGTCGGATCCCCGGGTGCGGCCGCAGCTCATCCTGCTGGCGCGGGACGACGAGCCGACGGTTCGGGCGGCGACCATCAGCGGACTCGCCAGCGCCGGTGTCGGCCCATCGCAGTGGGGGCAGCTTCTTGCGGGCCTGGTGGACGACCCCGTTGCGATGGTCCGTCAGCGGGTCGCGGTTCTGGCGCGGCACCTCGCGCCCGAAGCCGCCCCGGAGATCCTGCACCGATACGCCAACGACCCCGATCAGACCCTGCGCCGACTTGCCTCCACCGAACTTGACCGACTGACCAACCCCACCCGCTGATCCGACAACATCGTCGACAGTCCGGGCCGTCACTGTGGCTGGCCGATCAGGCGAGCAGTGGCACTCGCGACTCGGGCCGTTCCTCGACCGAGATGTGCGCGGACAGCGCGCGGAGAAAGTCGGGCGCGTCGAAGATCTCGCCGGCGGAGGCGACGCCGCTCGTCCTCGTCTGACCGGCGAGGATGCGACGGACCGCTTCGACCGCCAGGGGTGCGCTGATGGCGTAGATGTCCTGGCCGCTGGCGACGACGCGTCGTTGCGTGTCGCCGGAGCGCACGACCACGTCGACGGTGAACGTCTGCGCGGAACGGCCGCGCTCGTCGACCGCGCTCGGGGCGGATGCGTCGGGAGCGGCCAGGTCGTTGGCCGCGTCGGTGGTCATGTAGGTACGCACCTCGGGGATGGACAGGTGGCTGGGGACGGTGACGACGTCGGCCATCGTGAAGTCGCCGAGGACGGTCCGGGTGCCGACCGGGGTGGGAAAGTCCCACGTCAGGGTCGGCAGGTCGCGCTCGTCGACGTAGTAGTCCAACCGGCCACCGGTGTAGCGGACACGGTGCCCGTCGCGCCGATCCCGTGAGACGGTGCCGGAGGCGAGGGTCCCGGCCGTGGGGTGCCAACTACTGAGCCCGTACGCGATGTGCGCCTCGTCGGCCGCCACCCAGTTGGCCATCGCCGTCGTGACCAGCAGATCGCCGAGTCCGCCGAAGAAGGCCATCGCCGGGACGACCGCGACCCCTGCGTTCCGCGCGTGGTCGGTGAAGTGCGTGAACGTGTCGACGTTGGCCTCGATCTCGGCCGCCACATCCACGTAGGGGATTCTGGCGCGCAGGGCGGCCTCGATCACGGGTGCCGCGGTCGAGGCGAACGGGCCGGCAGAGTTGATGACGGCGGCCGCGCCCTTCAACGCCTGATCGAGCGAGGCAGGGTCGTCGGCCGACGCCACCCGGTGTTCGAGGCCCGGATGCGACGCGGCCAGGGCCTGGAGCTTGCCTGCGTCGCGTCCGATGAGAAGCGGGACGAACCCACGGTCGCGCAGCTCCGTCACCACGAACCGCCCGGTGTGCCCGTACGCACCGAACACCGCCACCGTCTGACCTGAGCTCATCTGCGGTTTCCCCTGTTCCTTGGAAGATCGACTAAGAAGATCCTCTCCGAGGCGCCCGGCCTGAACCAGTGTCGGGAACGCCACGGCCCATACACTTTCGGACATGGCCACTGTCGCGCTCGCCGCCACCGACGGAATGCTGCACTTCGAGCTCGCCATGGCCTGCGAGGTCTTCGTCCGCGACCCCACCGGCCTGGCAGACCCGTGGTACGACCTCGTGGTCTGCGGCCCGGGCCCGGTCGGGATCGGCAGGTTCCGCATGGAACCCGACGACGGGCTGGACCGACTGGCCCGCGCCGACACCGTGATCATCCCTGCGGTGGAAGACATCGACGCCGACGTGCCACCCGACCTCCTCGACGCCGTCCGCGCGGCCCACGAGGCGGGCGCTCGCATGGTCTCGCTGTGCACGGGTGCGTTCGTGTTGGCCGCCGCGGGGGTGCTGGACGGGCTGCACGCGACCACGCACTGGGCGCACACCGACGCGCTGGCCGCCCGCTATCCCCGGGTGACGGTCGACCCGGACGTGCTCTACGTCGACAACGGCAGCGTGCTCGCCTCTGCCGGCAAAGCGGCCGCGATCGACCTGTGCCTGCACCTGATCCGCCGCGACCACGGCTCGACGGTCGCCAACGCCGTCGCCCGCCGCCTGGTCGTGCCGCCGCACCGCGCCGGCGGGCAGGCCCAGTTCGTCACCACCCCGGTGCCCGCCCGCGACGACCATCCCCTCGCCAACCTGTTCCCCTGGGCGATGCAACGGCTGGACCGCCCGCTGACCGTGGAGGATCTGGCCCGCCAGGCGAACATGAGCTCCCGCAACCTGGCCCGCCACTTCAGGTCGATCACCGGCACCACTCCCCTGCAGTGGCTGTCGACGCAGCGGATCCGCCGCGCCCAGGAACTGCTGGAGAACACCGACAACAGCATCGACGCCATCGCGCAGGCGGCGGGCATGGGAACCGCCACCACGATGCGCCGACACTTCAACCGCACCGTCGGCGTGCCTCCGGACGCCTACCGTCGCACCTTCCGCAGCGCCCGGCCCGCACCAGATTCATGACCGCCACCCGGTTCATGACGTCCATCCGGTCGGGCTCAGCCGAGGCGGGTACGCACCACCAGGTCGTGCAGGGCGTTCACGGCTTCCGGGTCCGCGTGGTCGGGCAGCGTCGACGCGTCCCGCGCCGCCTCCAGCTCGGCGCGCAGGCGCGGCACGTCGGTGGCGAGCCGCTCCGCGGTGCCCGCGGGGAGCGGTCCGTGCTCGGCCGCCCGCTTGGCGGCGATGAGGTCCGGCACGTACGACAACGTCGTCGCGAGCACCCCGAGATCCGTCTCCAGACGGCCGGTGCGCATCAGGTGGATCCCGGTGAGCAGGACCCGCAGCGTGTACAGCGCGGGCTTGAGCTGCCCGGTCGTGGCGTACAGCTTCTCCTGGGTGGCCGCGAATCCGAGGTAGTGGTGCGCGTGGTGACGGGTGATCAGGTGCGGCGCCAGAGACGTGAGTTCGGCGTGCACCTCGGTGGTGACGACCACCAGCGGTGACAGCAGCTGCTCCAGGACGTACCCGTTGCGGCTGGTCAACAGCTTGGCGAACTTCAACAGATCGTGGCTGACCACGTCCAACTCGACGCCGTCGCGTACCCCGGCGTGCTGCAACGTCTGCGGCCCGGTGCGCAACCCGACCACCTCTTCCGCTGACAGCAGGTGCGCGGCCCGCAGGTCCAGGTCGGAGTCGACGGACGCGAACCCGTACAGGTGTGCGCCGCTGACGGTGGCGAACAGCAGCGGACGGGGCAGAGCGTGGGCGGCGTCCGCAGCCCACGGCGGCACCTCGGTGGTCACTGCAGGTTCCTTTCCCGTACGTCGAGGAGCAGCCGGTCCACGGCTTCCCGATCGGGCCGTTCCGGCAGGGCGGTGGTGGCGGCGGCGTCGGCGAGCTCCGCGAGCAAATCCGCCGCCCACGCGGCGACCGCGTCCCAGGGCAGCTCGCCACCGCGCACCGCGAGCAGCCGGTCGCGCAGGTGCCGCACGTCGACCAGGACCTCCCCGGTACGCAGCACGTGCGCCCCGGCGATCAGCAGCCGGATCATGTGCATCGCCTGTTTGTGGTTCGTCTCGCCGGTGCGCTCGCGGCGGGCCGCCACCCGGTTGAGCTGATCCCGGGCGTAGCTGCCGTAGGTTTCGGCCACCCGTCGCGACAGGAACGCCCGTCGCGCGGCCAGCAACCGTTCCCCGTCCTCGGTGATCGTCTCGATCAGCGGAGACCAGAGCACTTCCAGAACGGTCGGGTTGCCCTGCAGGGCCAGCACGCAGAAGCGTTCGAACTCCCAGGAGAACTGCTCCGCCGCCGGACCGTCGAGGTGGGTCGGCGGCTTGTCCAGGTGCCAGAACGCGCGGGTTGGCGCCACGTACACACCGCGCCGGTCGTGGTCGGAGCCCGGGCCGTGCAGCCCGTACGCCCGCGACCCGACCACGACGGCGAGGACGGTGCGCTCCTCGACAAGCTTGATCACGAGCGGCACGCTACCCAAGCGTCATCCGGCGCGCGTGATCTTTTCCGGAGGCTACGGCCCGGGCCGGTGCTTGCCGATCGACGGCGACCAGCGGCTCGTCAGCTCCGCTGGTTCGCCTCCCGGTAGTGCTCGTCGTTGACGGGTTCGAGCCAGCTGGTCGGGTCTCCGCCGTCGGGCAGGGCCTCGAGCATGGCCAGGTGACTCATGAACGTGTCGGCGGCGGCGCCGTGCCAGTGCTCCTCGCCCGGCGGGCAGACGATGGTGTCCCCGGCCCGTACGCGCAGCACCGATCCGTCACGGATGCCGACCAGGCCGACGCCCTCGGTGGCATGGAGGGTCTGACCGACGGCGTGGGAGTGCCAGTTGGTGTGGGCGCCGGGGGTGAAGCGTACGAGTGCGACGGTCATCCGCGACGGCGGCGTTCCAGTGTGGATGGGCGTCAGGTAGACGTCACCGGTGAACGCCTCCGCGGGCGTCTTCACCGTGGGACTGACGGGCTTGAGGTCCATGCGGTCTGTTGCTCCTGTTACTCCGCTCGTGTGAACGGGGCCCAGATGTGCGTGACTTCGGGCCCGAGTCGGGCGTTTTCCCTTGCCCAATCTCGCTGACCTTGGCGGTTGACGGTTGGACGGCCGCCAGCGGATGATCCAGCGATGTGTCGCTCGGGTTGGCGACGCTGGTATTCATGGACAACATGATCGCCGTATGCGGTGGCTTCAGGAGAGCGGATTTCATGAAGTTCCTTCTCACGTCGTCGGGCATCTGTAACCCGAGCATCTCCGACGCGCTCGTCGACCTGCTGGGCAAGCCAATCGCCGAGTCCACGGCCCTGTTCGTCCCCACCGCTGTCTACCCCTTCTCCGGCGGAGGTGAGAGGGCGTGGAAGGCGATCCACGGCCAGTCTCACATCCCGCTGTCCCAGCTCGGTTGGAAATCCCTGGGGATGTTGGAGCTCACCGCGCTGCCGACCATTCGAGAAGAGAACTGGGTCCCGGCGGTCCGGGAGGCCGATGCCCTCCTCGTCTGGGGCGGCGACGTGCTGTACCTGACCTACTGGCTGCGCCAGTCGGGCCTGGCCTACCTCCTGCCGTCGCTGAGTGACACGGTGTATGTGGGAGTCAGCGCCGGGAGCATCGCGGTCACCCCGTACAACTGCGACGCCGAATTCGACCTTGAATTCGTCCCTGACGGCAGCGACATGGCGCAGGGCGCCGACCGGGCGCTGGGGCTGGTGGATTTCACGCTGTACCCCCACCTCAATCATCCGGACATGAAGGACACCGACCTGTCCACCATCCAGAAGTGGGCGGCCGGAATCCCGGTCCCGACTTACGCCATCGACGACAACACCGCCATCAAGGTGGTCGATGGCACCGTTGACGTCATCTCCGAAGGCGACTGGAGACTGATCAACCCCTGACCGAGACGTCCGGCCGGTCAGGGACGCAGCAGCACCTTGATCGCGCGGCGCTCGTCCATCGCCCGGTAGCCCTCGGCGGCCTGCTCCAGTGGCAGGGTGAGGTCGAAGACCCTGCCCGGGTCGATGACTCGATTCTGGATGAGGTCGATCAGTTCGGGCAGGAAACGGCGAACCGGGGCGGGGCCGCCGTGCAGGTGCACGCCGGAGAAGAACAGCTCCTGCCCGGGCAGGTCGACGCCATGGGCGACGCCGACATAGCCCACGTGCCCGCCGGCCCGGGTCGACCGGATGGCCTGCATCATGGATTCCTGGGTGCCGACGGCCTCGATGACCGAGTGCGCGCCGAGCCCGCCCGTGAGGTCCTTGACCCGGGCGACGCCGTCGTCGCCGCGCTCGGTGACGATGTCGGTGGCCCCGAAGTCGAGGGCGAGCTTCTGCCGGGTCTCGTGGCGGCTCATCGCGATGATCCGCTCGGCGCCCAGCCGCTTGGCGGCGAGGACACCGAGCAGGCCGACCGCGCCGTCACCGACGACCGCGACCGTCTTGCCGGGCCCGACCTGGGCGGCGACGGCGCCGAACCAGCCGGTACCCAGCACGTCGGAGGCCGCCAGCAGGCCGGGGACCAGGTCGTCGGCGGGCGTGTCCGGGGTGGCGACGAGGGTGCCGTCGGCCAGCGTGATCCGGGCGTACTGGGCCTGCGCGCCGCCCGGACTGGCGGACTCGCGGTGCACGCAGTGCGTCTGGTAGCCGGCTCGGCAGATCTCGCAGGTGTTGTCGGAGGCGAAGAACGAACCGACCACAAACTGCCCGGGCCGCACGGTGCGGACCTCGCTGCCGACCTCCTCCACGATGCCGACGTACTCGTGGCCCATCGGCCGCGGCCCGTAGAGGGCCTCGATGCCCCGGTACGGCCAGAGGTCCGAGCCGCAGACACAGGTGGCCGCCAGGCGGATGACGGCGTCGGTCGGCTGCTCGATCCTCGGATCGGGACGGTCCTCCACGCGGACGTCGCCGGGGGCGTGTAGCACTGCTCCGCGCATGGCGGTGGTTCCTTTCGACTGTGTGGCATGGGCCGCGCCCGGAGGAGGTTCCGTTGTCGCGGGCACGGCTGTCACCGTCCACAGAACTCCCCAATTCCGCCGGGTGGGAGGGCTTGTCGAAGCAGGTAATGACAGAACCCCCTTCGTCGCCGGCCGGGGTCGTAGCGTTGCGGGCATGGACACCCGGGACGCCGTTCGCGAGTTCCTGGCCTCCCGGCGCGCCAGGATCACCCCCGAGCAGGCCGGCCTGCCCTCCTTCGGCGGCATCCGCCGCGTCGCCGGGCTCCGCCGCGCCGAAGTCGCGATGCTGGCCGGGGTCAGCCCCGACTACTACACCCGCCTCGAACGCGGCAACCTGTCCGGAGTGTCCGACAACGTCCTGGACGCCATCGCCCGCGCCCTGCACCTCGACGAGGCCGAGCGCTCCCACCTGCACGACCTGGCCCGCGCCGCCAACACCAGCCCCCGTACCCGGCGACGGCCGGTCAAGCAACAGATCAGGCCCGGCGTGCGGAGTCTCCTCGACGCGATGACCGAGGCCCCCGCCTTCGTCCGCAACGGGCGCCTGGACATCCTCGCCGCCAACCAGCTCGGTCAGGCCCTCTACGCACCAGCCTTCGACAGCCCCGACCGGCCGGTCAACCTGGCCCGGTTCTGCTTTCTCGACCGCCGGGCGGAGGACCTCTACGCCGACTGGGACGACGCCGCCAACACCACCGTCGCGCTGCTGCGCACGGAGGCTGGTCGCGACCCCTACGACAGGGCCCTCACCGATCTGGTCGGCGAACTCGCCACCCGCAGCGACGACTTCCGCACCCGCTGGGCCGCGCACAACGTCCGCCTGCACCACACCGGCGTGAAGCAGTTCCACCACCCGGCCGTCGGCCGCCTCGACCTCGCCTTCGAAGCGATGCCGCTACCCGCCGATCCCGGCCTCACCATGACCGCCTACAGCGCCCAGGTCGGCACCCCGGCACACGACGCCCTGCGCGTTCTGGCGAGCTGGGCGGCGACCACCGCCGACACCAGCAGTGCGTCCGGCAACTCCTGAGCGACCGTATGGTGTTTCAGGAGGAGTTCTCGGCGTAGCGGAGCACGTCCCCGATGAGCCGCCTGGTGGCCTCCCCTTGCAGCATGTAGGTGACCTGTCGGCCTCGGCGCTTCCGCCGGATGAGCCGTGCGTCCTTGAGAAACCGCAGATGGTGGGCGATGGCCGTCGAATCCGCGGACAGCGCCTGCGCCAGCCATGCCGGTGTCTGCTCCCCTCCCTGCAGCAGCACCAGGATGTGCAACCGGTGCTCGTACGCCATGCCACGCAGCACGACGATCGCCCGATCCAGGGTGGCCCTCATGTCGTCGAGGTGGGCGGTGCTCATGCCGGGACCGCACGTGAGCTGGCGATCGTCCGGACGCGGGCACTGGTCAGCCGGGACAGGACCGTCGACAACGCCAGGACCCCGGTGGCGGTCAGGGTGATGCTCGCGCCGGCGGCGACGTTCCAACGGCTCGACGCGTACAGCCCGCCAAGGCCGCTGAGGGCACCGAACGTGACGGCCAGGGCGGTGATGGTGCGGAGCCGGTGAGACCACTGGCGCGCCGCGGCGGCGGGCGCCACGATGAGGGCGAGGGCGAGGATCGTGCCGACCGCCGGGACGATCGTCACGACCACCACCTGGATGGTGAGCAGCAGCACGACGTCCCAGGCAACGGTGGTGAAGCCGGCCGCCCGGGCGCCGCCGCGGTCGAAGCCGGTATACCGCAGTGGGCGGGCGCAGGCCAGCAGGACGGCCGCGACGACGACGAGCGCCACCGCGGTCGTCACCAGATCCTGCGGGCTGACCGTGAGGATCGATCCGACGAGGAACGATGTCAGGTCCCGGCTGAAGCCGTTCTGGGTGGCGACGAGCCCGGCGCCGAGCGCGAAGCCACCGGAGAGCATCACGCCGGTCGCCGCGGCCGCGTTCTGGCTGCGGCTGCGGCTGAGCGCGGCGACGCCCAGCGCGACGATCGCACCCGCGATCACCCCGCCGAGGACGATGTTGACGCCGATGATGGAGGCGGCCACCACCCCGGGAAACGTGGCGTGGGTCAGTGCCATGGTGAAGAAGGACAGCCGACGGAGCACGACGTGGACGCCGATGAGTCCGGCGAGCGCGCCGACGAGCAGCACCTCGGCCGTGGCCCGGTGCAGCGCGTCATCCCACCAGTTCATGAGGTGATGTCCTTCCCTGGGGGGCGGTCCGCGTGCGGCGGTGCCGCAGGCGCAACGCGCCCAGCGGGAGCAGAAGCAGGTAGGCGAGCACGAGCAGCAGGACGACGGCGGACGCCGAGGTCAGGGAGACGCCGTAGTCGACGGAAGCAGTCCAGCTGGCCAGTAGGCCGCCGTATGCGGCGATGAGGATGAGGCCGGTGCCGATGGCAGCCATGACGGGCAGTCGGTCGGTGAGCGTGCGGGCGGCCGCGGCGGGCACGATGAGCAACGCCACCACGAGGATGGTGCCGACGGCGCGCACCGCGGCGACGACGACGAGCGCGACGATGATGTTGAGCCACAGATCGAGCCTGGCGATCCGGAACCCGGCCGCGGCCGCTCCGACCGGGTCGAAGGTCCGGAAGATCAGGGCGCGGGCGGTGATCAGTAGCAGCCCGAGGATGACCACCGCCAGTACGGCGGTCTCCGCGACCTGACGCGGCGTCACCGTCAGGATGCGCCCGAAGAGAAACGATGTCAGATCCGAGGTGTACGACGAGCGCCGGGACACGAGCACCACGCCGACCGAGAACATGGCGGTGAGCACCACGGCGATGGACGCGTCGTCGGGCAGCGTTCCGCCACTGGTCAGTAGGGTGAGCACGACTGCGGTCACGACGCCGGCGATCAGCGCCCCGACGAGGATGCCCTCGGCGCCACCCGCCAGGAAACCGATGACGACGCCGGGAAACACGGTGTGCGTCAGCGCGTCGGAGACGAACGACAGGCGACGGGCGAAGACGAAGACACTGACCGGCCCGCAGATGAGGGCGAGCAGCGCGAGCTCGGCCAGGGCTCGCCCCATGAACGGTACGGTGAACGGCTCGATCACGGCTCCACCAGCACTGTCCGGCCGTCTCTCAGCTCGATGGCGTGCCCGCCGTACGCGCGGCGCAGCGTCTCGGCAGTCAGCGTCTCGGCGGGCGGGCCTACCGCCCACTGGCGGCCGTTGAGCAGGCCGACCGTGTCGGCGAGTTCCCGTGCGACGGTCAGGTCGTGGGTGCTGAGCACCAGGGCGGTCCCCACCGTGCTGAGCTCGCGCAGGACGGCCAGGATGGCTTCCTGGCTGACCGCGTCGACGCCGTTGAACGGCTCGTCGAGCAGTAGCAGCCGCGGCTCGGCGGCGATGGCACGGGCCAGCAGTACCCGCTGGCGCTGGCCACCGGAGAGCACGCCGAAGTGCGTCCGCGCGTGATCGGCGAGGCCGAGGCGTTCGAGCGCCTCGTGGACGGCTCGTCGGTCGGCGCTGCGGGTGGGACGCCACCAGCCGATGCGTCGATAGCGGCCCATCATGACGACCTGGCCCGCGGTCACGGGGAAGTCGGCATCGAGGGAGTCAGTCTGGGGAACGTATCCACTTTGGGTCCGGGCGCGGGACGGCGTACGCCCGAGCACGGTTGGCGTGCCGGCGATTACCGGCACCAGGCCGAGGATCGATTTGATCAGGGTGGACTTGCCGGCGCCGTTCGGGCCGACCAGGGCCAGGCGCTCCCCCGGGGCCAGTTCGAGGTTGACGTCGGTGAGCACGGGGGTGCCGTGGTAGCCGACGCTCACCCCGGCGTAGCGAAGGGCGGCGTCGGCCACCGCGACATCGTCCATGTCAGCCGCCCAGAGCCGTGACGATGACCTGGGTGTTGTGCCGCTCCGCGCCGAGGTAGGTGCCCTGGGGCGTGCCTTCGGCGCCGATGCTGTCGCCGTAGAGGGCGTCCTCACCGCCGACGACCTTGACGCCGGCCTGGTTGGCGATCGCCTCGGCGCTCTTGGGTGGCAATGACGTCTCCGCGAAGATGGCCTTCGCACCGGTGGCCTTGATCTTCGCGACGAGGTCGTTGAGCTGCTTCGCGCTCAGCTCGGCGGAGGTGTCGAGGCTGGGGATGACCGAGCCGACGAACTGCAGCTTGTACCGGTCGACGTAGTAGCCGAAGGCGTCGTGGTTGGTCACGAGCTTGCGCTGATCGGCAGGGATTCCGGCGAAGGCGGCCTCGTTGTCGGCGTCGAGCTTGTCGAGTTCGGCTGAGTAGTTCCGCAGATTGTCGGCGAAGGCGGTGGCGTGCGCGGGGTCGGCCGCGGCGAGGCCCTTCTCGATGTTGGTGACCATCGTCTTGGCGTTCTGCGGGTTGTGCCAGATGTGCGGGTCGTGCTCCTCGGCCTCGTGTGCGCCCTCGCCCTCCTCGTGGCCGTCCTCGCCCTCCTCGTGGCCGCCCTCGCGCAGGGTGATGCCCTGGCTGGAGTCGACGACGGTGCCCTTGAAGCCGGCCGACTCGATGGTCTGGTCGAGCCACTCCTCGAGGCCGACGCCGTTCTTGACGACGATGGCGGCTTTGCCGATGGCCTGGATGTCGGCCGGGGTGGGCTCGTAGTCGTGCGGATCCACGTTCGGCTTGATGATCTGTGTGACGGTGACGTCGCTGCCGCCGATGGTGCGGGCGAAGTCGGCCACCTCGGGGGTCGTGGCCACCACAGCGAGCTTGGTGCCGGACGAGGTGCCGCTGCCGCCCTCGGTGGCACCGTCACCCGAGCCGCATCCGACGAGGAGTACGAGCGCCGCGGCGGTCGCCGCTGTTATGAACGTGCGTTGCCCATGCTTCACGAAAACACTCCATTCCTGAGGCCAGGAACGGTAATCGTTTTCACTAAGTATCGTCTAATAGCGAGATGACCATGCGTCCGTCCGCTGCGGGCACCTGACCGGGACGTGGTGGGTTGGAACCTCAGGCCACGGCCGCCAGCGCCGCGTGCCGACCGGACCGCCACAGGATCCCGACCTCGCCGAGGCCGGCGTCACGAGCGGCGGCGGCGTGCCATGACACCGGAGCGGTGAACTCGACCGGGGGGCGGTTCTCGAAGATCGCCGCCCGTTCCGCGAGCAACGGACGCAGCGCCTTCACCTCGCCGATGTCGCTCCACCACTGGGCCCAGGCCAGCTCCGCAGCCGCCTCGTCCGGCGCGGGGTCCAGGGCGCTCATCAGCGACGGAAGACCGTCGTCGGGCATGAGGTCGGCGACGATGAGCAACCCGCCGGGCGCCAGGCAGCGGCGGGCGTCGTCGTAGAACGCCCGCACCTGGGCCGCTGTGAGGTAGTGCAGGGTCATCACCACGGTGACCAGGTCATGGCCGCCACCCGCACGGGCCGCCCAGCCCGGCGAGGACAGATCGCCCGTCAGCGTCCGCACCTCGCCCTCCAGGGCGCGGCGGGCCAGCGCGAGCAGCACCGGATCGATGTCCACGAGGGTGACCGAGGCGTCGGACCACCGTCGAGCCATCCGCTCGGCGAGCAACCCGGGCCCGCCGCCGAGATCGAGCACCCGCCGGGGTGTCCGACCGCGGACGGCCTCGGCGGCACGGCACAGCGCCTCCTCGAGGGTGGCGAGATGGGGCACGAATCCACCCATGACCTGCGCCCAGCCTTCGCGCCACCGGACGGCCTGCGCGCGGTCGAGCACGGCGCGGGGCGCGCCGGTGGTCGTTGCCATGGGTGCACTCCCGGACGACACGCGGACAGGACGGCCACACGATAACGGAAGCCATTTCCGACACGATAGGCGATCCGAGGCGGCAGAACCGGCGATTGGCGGTGCGTGTCCGTCAATCGCGGTCGAGCTCGTCCAGGACCGACAGGAGCCGGTCCACCTCCTCGGCGGTGTTGTAGACGTGCAGGCTCACCCGTACGGATGCCGTCTTCTCGCCCTGGTCGCCCTGGCAGTGACCGTCCGCGCGGACCAGAAGTCCGTGTGCGGCCAGGATGAACCCGAGGTCGTTCGAGCCGATCAGGCGGTGGCGGAAGGCCACGATGCCCTGGCGCTGCTGCACCGGGGCGTCGGCGGCCAGGCTGCTCTGACAGCCCAGCACCTCGACGTTGGACAGCGTGCGCAACCCGTCGGTGAGCCGCGCGCCGAGCGCGGTGTTCCAACGGGCGACACGATCCAGGCCGGCGGCGTCGAGCCAGTCCAGCGCGGCGACCAGGCTGATGATGCCACTGGTGTTGGGTGAGCCGTTCCATCCTGCCGGCGCGTAGGTCGGACCGCGCTCATTGCGTGTCCAGATCGCGCCGGTGCCCGGCAGCGCCATCGTCTTGTGCCCGGAGAACACCACGAAGTCGACGTCGGTCGCCGCGGTGGACAGCGGCAGGTGCCCCACGCCCTGCGCGGCGTCGAGGCAGATCGGGACGGACGGTCCGGCTGCCGCGCGCAGTCTGTGCACGTTCATGTCGTTGCCGTAGACGTGGTGCACGTGGGTCGCGGCGATCAGGCGCGTCCGACCGTTGATCATCGCCGCGAGCCGACCGGTGTCGTAGTCGTGGGCGGCGTCGTAGGGCATTGCCCGGACGCCGACGGTGATGCCCTGGTGGCGCAGCAGCTCCGCGGTTTCCAGCCAGGGTGCGTTGTTGGCGGCGTGGTCGGCGAACGGCACGATGATCTCGTCGCCGTCGCGCAACTGCGGGGCGAGCCAGTCGCGGGCGATGGCGCGCAGTCCCTCGGTGGTGCCACTGACGAAGTGCACGCCCGAACGCTGCGGCGCCGGATCGTCGAGGAAGCGGCGCAGCCGGTCGCGGGCCTGTTCGATGCGGGTGGTGGTCCGGTTCGCCCACGGGTACGTGCCACGGGCGGCGTTGGCGTTGCCCGTCGTCAGATAGGTCAGGACCGCGTCGAGGACCGCCTGTGGCTTCTGCGAGGTGGCGGCGCTGTCCAGGTACGCCACGTCGGGGTTGGCGGTGATGAGCGGGAACTGGGCGCGCAATGCCTCCTGCCACGGGCGCAGCTCGTCGAGAACATCCATGTCAGTCGCGCACGAGCTCGGCGCCGGCGTCGCGCCAGGCGATGATCCCGCCGTTGAGCGAGCGCACATCTGGATGACCCATCCGGGTCAGCAGCGCGGCGTAGCGGGCGGACTTCTCCCCCACCGGGCAAACCAGCAGCACCGGCTGGCGGCGGCCGAACGGCAGCCCACCGTGAAGTAGTTCCGCGAAGAGTTCGTCGACGATGTTGATCGAGCCGTCGATGTGCAGCGCCTGGTACGCGAACGGGCTGCGCAGGTCGACCACCAGCCCTCGACGCTCGGCGATCCACCGCTCGGCTTCCGCGACATCCATGGTGGCCGCCTGCCTCACGTCCGCGTCGGTCACCATGCGGAGGGAGTTGCGCCGCGGTGGCCGGCCGAACAGTTCGGGGCGCCGCTCCCGCAGATAGCTCATGTAGCTCTCGACGCGATCACAGACGATGAAGACCGCCGTGCGGCGTTCGGTGAGCTGCGCGTCGATGGCGCGCAGATGGCGTACGGCGCCCTGGTAGGCACCACCACCGGTCGGCCCGGCGAGCGTGCCGCATCGACGTACGAGAGTCAGCAGACCATCGATGGCGTCGTCAGCGGTGATCGTCTCCACCGTGTCATAGACGCCGGGGTCGAAGAGGCCGACCTCGTGCACCTCGTCAATGGTGCGGATCCCCGGGATGAAGTCGGACTTGTGCGCGACCAGCCCGACGACGCTCACGTCAGGATTGTGCTGGCGCAGCGCGGCCGCCACACCGGTGGAGGAGCCGGCCGTTCCGACGCAGGCGATGAAGTAGTCCGGGGCTCGGCCGTCGAGGTCCTTCACGATCTCCGGCCCGGTGCCGTTCAGGTGCGCGTCGACGTTGAGCTCGTTGAAGTACTGGTCGGTGTGCAGGTAGCCGCCACCCGATCCGGCCAGCCGGTGGTACATCCTGGTCAGCGGGTCGTCCGTGTCGGTGGGGTCGAGGCATTCGGCCTGCCCGGGCAGCTCGTCGATCTCCGCGCCGAGCAGCAGCAGCAGGTCCTTGATCTCGGCGACCTTCATGCGATTGGTGACGCTTTTGAAAGTGAGCCCGTGCATGCCGGCGATGACGGCCAGAGCCTTGGCCGTGTTGCCGCTGGACAACTCGACGACGGTGTCTCCGCGCTCAACGGCCTGGGTGAGCAGGGGTCGGGCCATGTTCCACGCGGCGCGGTCCTTCAGGGAGCCGAACGGGTTGAGCAGCTCCATCTTGGCGTACAGGTCGATGTTTCGCAGACGGTGCACGGCGGGGTCGATACGCACCAGTGGGGTGTTGCCGATGGCATCGGTCATGTTCTCGAACCTCATGGTGCCTCCGCGCGATGGTGAACGGGCCAGTACTGCTCGTCGAGGCACCATCGCCACGCGCCGTCGTCGCGGTACAGCGCGACCTTGCGGCCGATCGGCTGGCGCAGCGCCTGTGTGGCGCTGAAGTCCATGAGATAGCCGGCGGTGTTGACGAAGGCCAGCAGGTCGCCGGCGCAGGGCCGGGACGGCAGGAAGACCTTGCGTCGGGTGATGAGATCCGCTTCGAGACAGAGATTGCCGAACAGGTACACCCCCACGGGCCCCGGAGCGGCCGGGGTCGTCCGGTGCACGACGACCGGGTCCATCAGGATTCCGTGTTCCTCAAGACTGACGTCGCGCGCGTTGCAGTCCAGGCGCACGATCGTGTCGCCGTTGGCCTCGTCACGCACCTCGAGAACGCTGGCCAGGACCAGGCCGCACTGGTCGAGCAGGGCCCGACCCGGCTCGACGTGCAGGTCGTACATGTTGTCCAACAGCAGTGTCCCGAGTGGGCGGCGCTGCTCGGGCGAGGTTGTTCGTAGCAGCCGATCGAGGTACGCGGGTCCGGAGACGGGCCGGTGAGCCGGGTACAGGTTCAGGGAACCCCGAATGTGGGCACCCTCGGCGCGCAACCCGTAACCGTGCCCGGTCCAGGTCAGTGGCGCCCGCCTGCCGAGCACCGCCTCGGTCAACGCGGAGGTGTACCGCTCCCACTGCGCGCCGTCGGCGAGGTAGTCCACGCCGAACCCACCGCCGATGTCCACCGACCATGGCCGCAGACCGCGCCGGCGGCACTCGTCCAGCGCGCCGAGGCAGCCCTCCAACGCCACGGCCTTTTCCGGCAGCCCGATCGTGTCGAGGTGAAACGCCACTCCGACCAGATCCAGGGCGTCGGCATGTTTCTCGATCACGTCGAGAACCTCGCTCACCGCGGCGGCCGACACCCCGAAACGGCTGCGGCGGCTGTTGAACTGCACGCCTGTTGAGGTGAAGCCCGACAGGCGTGCCATCACCGGTATGCGCGGCAACGACCAATCCGTGACCAGTGTGGCGAGCGCCGCCAACTCCCCGACAGAGTCAGCGCTGACGGTGACCCCGGTACGGGCGCACAGCCAGAGGAACTCCTCGTTCTTCGGCCCGGTCGCCATGATCCGCTGCGGCACGAAGCCGGCACCGAGCGCGTGCTGCAGCTCGGCGAGCGACGCCACGTCGATACCCGCGTCGGTGGCGGCGAGTTCTCGCACCAGGGCACTGGATCGGTTGGCCTTGTGCGCGTAATAGATGTGACCGGAGAGGCGATGGTCGGAAAAGACCGAGCGGAATGCGGCAACGTTGTCCGTCAACTGCTGTGGCAGGATCACGCCGAGTGGAGATCCCAACGCGTCGGATAATTGCGCCATCAGGACGGTTTCGTCGAGCGCCGACTGTAGTGCCGGACCGATTCGCGGAGACAGGTAAAGGGGCAATGCGACTCCTCAGGTGAGTCGTGGCGCCACGGGCGCCGCCACCCCTTACGCCGAAACCCTTCGTGACGGCGGCCCGCTTCAACGTAACCGATGTTCCGACGCCCGCCAAGGGGTGGCAAGTGAGCGACTGGACGCCCGGCCGTCACATATAGGAGTGCGCATATGTGATGGTAAGCGTCAATGCATGCGTCGACTATCCAGCAATCCTGACGAGAACGACGGCCAGCCATTGTCTTGTTCTGTCCGACCGCCGGCGCTACTGGCCGGCGCGGGTCTCGCCCTCCTGTCACCGGCGATGCCGATCCGCGAGTGCCCCCTGCAGAGGTCGGAGCTGGTGGTGCTGGTCGGCGCGCGACGCCAGCCTGGCTGGCGGACGAGGTGCAGG
>NZ_JBQXEO010000009.1:0-222554 GCF_052601155.1 Micromonospora yongxingensis | reverse complement strand
TACACGGGGGGGGCGCGGTCCCGCGCCGCGTGAGAAACCTGCCGTCGCGTCCTTATCATCCCGTATGAGTGTTTTGGGCGGTCCAACCGATTACGTTGCTTAGAGAGTTTTCTCCGCACATATCGTGACCAGTTGCGATTCGGGCTCGTTGCGCAGGACGTGGGGGTTGCACTCAGAGACGCACGGCGTTCGGTCACCAGCTGGTGCCGACGCCACACCATCGGCGGTGACGGGGCGGTGGCAGCCGTCCGTCGCGGACAGCGGCAGGGCGAGCCGGGAATGCTCAGCCGCGAACAGGAACTCGAACTGATCGACGTGCTCCGGGGCGTCCACCCCGACGAGTTCGACATCGACGAGGAGCTGTGGACGCGGCAGAGCCTCGGCACGCTCATCCAGCGCCGGTTCGACGTGCCGCTGGACGCGGGGGCGGTCGGGGCGTACCTGCGGGCCTGGGGGTTGGGTCCGCGGGAGCCGCGCGAGCGGGCCTGCGGGCTCTGCGTCAGCGCGGTCGAGCGCTGGGTACGCAGCGAGTACCCGGCGATCACCCGGGCCGCACAGGAGCACCTCGCCGAGGTCTACTGGATGGGGCGGGTGCGGTTGCGCGGCACCATGCCGGCGGCCGACGTGATCTCCGCCGTCTCGTCCCGCGGCCGGGTGCGCTTCATGATCACCACTCCGACGGTGGACCCGCCGCTCCCCCGCGACTTCGTGCTGCGGCTCAGCGGCGAGGAGCAGCGCACCGTGCACCTGATCGTGGACGGCTCCTGGCCGCGCAACGAGTGGCCACGGCGACTCCCCCGGCGGATCGTGCTGCACCCGCTGCCCAGCTGCGGCCGGGCGGTCGCCGCCTGACTGTTTCGGGCACTCCGGCGGCCTGACCACCAGGGCGATCGGGCGGTCGGCGACACGATCGGGTCACCGGATACCGATTCGGCGTTCGCGGAGGAGGTTTGCTAGTCTTCTCCAGTCGCTGAGCCCCCGTAGCTCAGGGGATAGAGCACCGCCCTCCGGAGGCGGGGGCGCAGGTTCGAATCCTGCCGGGGGCACCACCAGAACACCGAAGCCCGGGCCGTTGGCCCGGGCTTCGCCGCTTCCCAGGCCACCACCACACTGCGCCGAGCCCGACGATCGCGCCCGATGCCGGAAGTAGTGGCCTCGCGGCATCGACGACCCCCCTGTTTCCTGGATCGAGCGCGATCTTCCCGCGCGCCGGGCCGCTCGGCGCTCCCTCGAATCTGTTAACAACCCTTGATATTAAACGTCACGAACGTCAATATGTGGAGGTCGCGGGTCGTCGAAGCCTGGGGAGTGAGCCATGAGGAGCCGGATTTTCGCAGTGGTCGCCGGGGCAGCGATGACCGTGGCCGCCGCCGTCGCCTTCGTCCCCAGCAGCGTGGCCGCCGTGTCCTCGGCGGACGCCGCCCCGATGGTCGTCTGCACGGCGCCGGCCTGGGCCGAGGGCGGTACCTACCCGGCGGGCGCGCAGGTCACCTACGGCGGCCGGCTCTACCAGGCTCTGGTCACCCACACCGCACACCCCGGCGCCGGCTGGAACCCGGCCTCGACCCCGTCGCTGTGGCGTGACCTGGGCGCGTGCTCGGGAAGCACCCCACCGCCGACCACGCCACCGCCACCCACCACGCCACCGCCGCCGACCACGCCGCCACCGCCGACCGGTGGGACCTGCGCGGTGAAGTCGCGGCCCGCCGGCAAGGTGCTGCAGGGCTACTGGGAGAACTGGGACGGCGCCTCCAACGGCGTGCACCCCGGCCTCGGCTGGATCCCGATCACCGACAGCCGGCTCAGCCAGCACGGCTACAACGTGATCAACGCGGCCTTCCCGGTGATCCGCGCCGACGGCACGGTGCTCTGGGAGAACGGCATGGACGCCGGCGTCAAGGTGGCCACCCCGGCCGAGATGTGCCAGGCCAAGGCCGCCGGCGCAACCATCCTGATGTCGATCGGTGGGGCCGCGGCGGGCATCGACCTGAGCTCCAGCGCGGTCGCCGACCGATTCATCGCGACGATCGTGCCGATCCTGACGGCCTACCACTTCGACGGCATCGACATCGACATCGAGACCGGCCTGACCGGCAGTGGCAACATCAACACCCTGTCCACGTCGCAGGCCAACCTGATCCGCATCATCGACGGGGTGCTGGCCCGGATGCCGTCGAACTTCGGCCTGACCATGGCGCCGGAGACGGCCTACGTCACCGGCGGCAGCGTGGTCTACGGCTCGATCTGGGGTTCCTACCTGCCGATCATCAAGAAGTACGTGGACAACGGCCGGCTCTGGTGGCTGAACATGCAGTACTACAACGGCAGCATGTACGGCTGCGCCGGCGACTCGTACCCCGCCGGCACGGTGCAGGGCTTCACGGTGCAGACGCAGTGCCTGAACAACGGCCTGACGATCCAGGGGACCACCATCCGCGTGCCGTACGACAAGCAGGTTCCGGGCCTGCCCGCGCAGACCGGCGCGGGCGGCGGCTACATGTCCACGTCGCTGGTCACCCAGGCGTGGAACGGTCTGCCCGGCCTCAAGGGCCTGATGACCTGGTCGGCGAACTGGGACGGGTCGAAGGGCTGGACGTTCGGCGACAACGTGAAGCGTTTGCAGGGACGCTGAGTTCCACCCGCGCGGTCAGGGCGCCGGCGGAGGGGCGGCGGACCCGGCAGCGGGACCGCCGCCACCACTGCCCGGCTCGTGCTGCGCAGCGAGGGCTTCGTGGACGACCTGGAGAATCTCGTCCGACAGGGGTGTCTCGCGGGTCCCGCGCGCGAGGGTGAGCGCCCCGACCATGGTCGCGAGATCGACGATCGCCCGGCGACGCGACTCGGCCCGGCCGTCGTCCCGCACCTCTTCGCACTCCGCGAGGGCACCGAGGGTCTCTTCGACGCCCGTCGCGTAAGCCGCGCGCATGGGGCTGCCTGCCGCGGCGCGAGCGGCGTCGCTGGCAAGGGCCGTGTTGGCGCACCCCGTTGCCGGCGAGTCGCGATGCTCGGGCGAGAGGTAGTGCCGCAGCAGCTCGGCGCGGGCCCGAGCCCGGTCGGGAAAGTCCTCGATGGTGCTTCTCAGGAAGCTGAGGATTTCCGTGAACGCCCTCGCGGTGGAAATGTCCACCAGCTGCTCTTTCGACCTGAAATGCTTGTAGAAACCGCCTTGAGTGAGACCGACAGCCGCCATGAGGGCCTGCACGCTCATGCCGCCGGCGCCGCGTTCGCGGAGCAACCGCGAGGTCGCGTCGATCACGTCCTCGCGATGCCTCAGCGCGTCGGCCCGTGTTGCCCTGCCCATTCCGCTCCCCGCCCACTGGGCCGACCACCGGCCCGAGACTTAGATTACATCGGAAATCTAAAGCGAGCGTCCGGCAGTTGGGGGGATTAGATTACGAACGTAATCCAAACAATCTGGAGGCCCACCATGAGCACCTACCTGATCAACCACCTGCGCATCCCCGGCGACGTACCCAACGAGCAGGGCCTGTCCTACCTTGAGCAGGTCGAGGCGACCGTCAAGCCGTACGGCGGCAGGTGGCTCGCCCAGGGCGGCGTGGACGTGATCGAGGGAGCGTGGCCGGGCTCGGTGGTCCTGATGGAGTTCCCGAGCCGTGCCGACGCCGAGAACTGGTACAACTCCGCCGAGTACCAGGCCATCCTGCCGCTGCGGGTCAACAACTCGATCTCCGACCTCGTCCTGGTCGACAGCGTCAGCCCCGGCTTCACGGTCGCCGGTTTCGCCCAGCAGGTACGCGCCGCGATCGCCGCAGCCGGCGCCCAGAGCTGAGGCACGCCACCGTCTGATGGTCTCCGCGGGAGCGCCCTCGCCCGCGGAGACCACGGGCTGGCCGGTGGCGCCCCCGGGCGTACCGTCAGCCGGCTTCGCGGCGGGCGCGAGCCCGCCGCTTGCCCTCGTGCATGGCCTGGACGCGGGCCACCGGAATGGTCCGCCCCTCCGCCACCAGGTCGGCGGGGAGCTGCTGCGGCGCCGGCATCAGCGCCGCCCACGGGTCGCCGTCGGCCACCAGCGACGGCACGGTCCGGATGGTGAAGTCCGCCGGGGTCACCTCGGTCAGGTCGGCCCAGTCGACCGGGAAGGAGACCGGCAGCCCGGGTCGCAGCCGTGGGCTGTAGGTGGCCACGACGGTCGCCCCGCCGGAGCGGGTGGCGTCCACGAAGACCCGGCCGCCCCGGTCCTCCTTGATGTACGCCGTGGTGGCCACCGCCGGGTCGAGTCGCTCGGCGCGGACGGCGAGCGCCCGCGTGGCGGCGGCCAACTCCTCCGCCGTGGGCTCGCCGGCCACCGGGACGAACACGTGCACGCCCTTGGCGCCGCTGGTCTTGACCGCCCCGGTCAGGCCGGCGTCTGCCAGCGCCCGGCGGACCAGCAACGCCGCGGCCACCGCCGCGCCGAACCCGTCACCCTCCGGCGGGTCCAGGTCGAGCACCAGGTGGGTCGGGCGGTGCAGGTCCGGTGCGGTGGCCAGCGTCGGGTGGTACTCCACCGCCCGCTGGTTGGCGAACCAGAGCAGGGTGCGCCGGTCGTCGCAGAGGGCGTACGAGACCTCGCGGTGCGACGCCTCCGCCCACACCGGCACGCGGCGGACCCAGTCCGGGGTGTAGCGGGGCAGGTTCTTCTGCATGAACGGCGGCTGGCCGGGCCGGACCCGGATCACCGACAGCGGCCGGTCCCGCAGTTGCGGCAGGATCCGGTCCCGGACCGCGTCGAGGTAGTCGACCAGGTCGCGCTTGGTCGCGTCGTCACGGTCGGACAGCCGCTGGTCCAGGTTGGTCAGGGCCACGCCGTCCCGGGTCTCCTCAGCCTCACTCACCCGCTCACCCTCCCGGCACCGGCGTCGTCGGTCAACTGGACGTGCCGATCGGCGTCGGCGCGCCGGGTGCCGGGCAGCGTGGTCAGCGCCACCAGCAGTGCGGCGACCACCAGGGCGGCGGCGACGGCGAACGCCGTCCGGTAGCCGCCGGCCAGCGCGGCCGTCTCGGCCCAGCCGGCGGCCCGCAGGCCGTCGGTGCGCGCGGCGGCCAGGGTGGCCAGGGCCGCCAGCCCGACCGCGCCGCCGACCTGCTGGGTGGTGTTGGCCAGCCCGGATGCGAGCCCGGCGTCCGCGTCGGTCGCGCCGGCCATGGCCAGCGTGGTGACCGCCGGCAGGGTCAGGCCGCCGGCCAGCCCGAAGATCAGCATCGCGGGGAGAACGTCGGCGAGGTAGCCACCGTCGGCGGCCAGCCGGGCGAGCAGCAGGAAGCCGACGGTAGCCAGGCCGAGCCCGGCGAGCAGCACGGCCCGGGCACCCCACCGGGCGATCAGCCGGCCGGCCAGCCCGAGCGACACCGCGGCGATCACCACCGGGGTGGGTAGGAAGGCCCAGCCGGTGGCGGCCGCGTCCAGCCCGAGCACCAGTTGCAGCTCCACGGCGAGCAGGAACTGGAAGCCGAAGAACGCGGCGATCGTGAGGAACTGCACGGCGTTCGCCGCGACCAGGCCCGGGACGCGCAGCACCCGGGCCGGCAGCAGCGGGGTGGCCGCCACCCGCTGGCGCATGGCGAACCCGCCGAGCAGCAGCACCGCGAGCGCTGCCGCGCCGAGGGTGCGTGGGCTGGTCCAGCCATGCTCGCCGGTCCCCACGATGCTCAGCACCGCGGCCATCAGACCGGCGGTGGCGAGCAGCGCGCCGGGCAGGTCGAGGCCCGCCCGCAGGCCGATCCCCCGCTCGGCGGGGAGCCGGCGGACGGCGGCGAGCAGGATGACCGCCCCGATCGGGAGGTTGACCAGGAAGATCGACCGCCAGCCGGCCAGGTCGGTGAGCACCCCACCGGCCACCGTGCCGACCGACGCGCCGGCCGCTCCGGTGAAGCTGAACACGGCGATCGCGCGGGCCCGCTCGGCCGGCTCGGGGTAGAGCCGGACGATCATGCCGAGGCTGACCGCCATGGCCAGCGCGCCGCCGACGCCCTGGCCGAAGCGCGCGCCGACCAGCAGGCCGGGCCCGGTGGCGACCGCGCAGGCCAGCGAGGCCAGGGTGAACAGCGCGACGCCGGCCAGGAAGACCCGCCGCCGGCCGAGCAGGTCGCCGAGGCGGCCGGCGAGCAGCAGCAGCCCGCCGAACGCGACCAGGTAGGCGTTGACCACCCAGGCCAGGCCGGCGGCGGTGAAGCCCAGATCGCGTTGTACGGCGGGCAGCGCCACCGAGACGACGCTGCCGTCCAGAATGATCATCAGGCTGCCGGCGCAGAGCACGAGCAGTGCCGGCCAGCGAGCCGGGACGACGGGGTCCATGGAAAAGCCTCCTTGGTGCACGGTTTGTTACCGACGCCATCGTCTGTGACCATGAGCGGGAGCGGAAGGAGGCACTGTGATGTCCCAGAGGAACAGCGATGTGTCCGCGCTGGTGGAGGCCGAGCTGACCTGCGCGGCGGAGAACGTGCCGTTCACCACGGGCCAGGCCCGGGCGTGCACCGTCCGCGAGGTGCTCGACCGGGTCGGCGGGAAGTGGAGCATCAGCATCCTCGTGTCCGCCTCGAACGGCCCGGTGCGCTTCACCGAGCTGGAGCGGCACATCGAGGGGATCAGCCGCCGGATGCTCACGCTGACCCTGCGCAACCTGGAACGCGACGGCCTGTTGCACCGCACTGTCTATCCGACCGTCCCGCCGAAGGTCGAGTACACCGCCACCCCGATGGCCCTGGAGCTCTACGAGTCGCTGGTGGCCCTGACCAGCTGGGCCGAGCGGCACCGCCGGACCATCGCCGAGGCCCGTACCAGGTACGACCGGGAGCACGCCGGCTAAACCGGACCGGGGTGTGGGCAACGCCACGCGCCAATCTGACCGATCGGTCAGGGTCTGACCGATCGGTCAGGCATGCTGGTCTACGGAGGTGGACCGGTGATGGCCAGAGCGGTGTCCGAGACGCACGGCGAGATCCTCGCCGCGGCGGCGCGACGGTTCGCGGTGACCGGCTACCGGGGCACCTCGCTACAGGACATCGCCCGCGAGGTCGGCTGCTCCAAAGCCACCGTGCTCTACCACTTCGCCAACAAGGAAGCCCTGCTCGCCGAGCTGATGGCGCCCGCCATCGCGGTGCTGCGGGCCCTCGACGACCAGCTCACCGGGCTGACCGGCGCGGCCGCCCAGCAGGCCGCCGCGGTCGGCTTCGTCGACCTCGCGGTCCGTTTCCGGCGCGAGATCGCCCTACTCCGGGGCGAGTTCCCGGAGCTGCTGTGCCAGCCGGCCTTCGCGCACATCCAGCAGATCTCCGAACGGCTGCGCGACGCGCTGGCCGGGCACTCCGACCGGCCCGGCGCCCGGATCACGGCGCTGGTGCTGCTGGCCGGCATCTCCGAGGGGTGCGCCGAGTTCGTCGACGTCCCCGACGACGAGCTGCGCCCCGCCCTGCTGACCCTCGTCCGGCGGGCCCTCGAACCCGTCGACGCATCCCTGCCCCAACCACCCACGACCGAGGACAAGGAAACCTGATGGCCACCCTGCTCTACCGGCTCGGCCGGGGCGCGCTGCGCCGGCGACGGCTCGTCGTCGCGCTCTGGCTCGTCGTACTCGTCGTCGCCGGCCTGGCCGCGGCGACCCTGCGCGGCCCGACGGCGAGCAACTTCACGATGCCCGGCACCGAGAGCCAGCGCGCGCTCGACCTGCTCGCCGAGCAGTTCCCGGCGGCCAGCGGCGCCACCGGCACCATCGCGGTCAAGGCACCGGCGGACGGCCAACTGGCCGGCCCACAGGGCCAGGCCGTGGTGCAGGAGCTGGTCAAGCAGGCTTCCACGCTGCCGGGCGTGGTCGGTGCGGTCGACCCGTTCCAGGTCGGTGCGGTCTCGCCCGACGGCCGGTACGCGCTGGTCCAGGTCCAGTTCGCCACCGGCGCGGACGAGGTGACCGACGCGCAGCGCACGGCGTACGAGGAGGTCGGCGCGTCGGCCGAGGCGCAGGGTTGGCAGGTCGCCCCGGGTGGTGAGGTGCTGGGTGGTGAGCCGGAGATCGGCTCCACCGAGGCGCTCGGCGTACTGGTCGCCGCGATCGTCCTGATCATCACCTTCGGCTCGCTGGTGGCGGCCGGGATGACCATGCTCAACGCCCTGATCGGTGTGGGCGCCGGCATGGCCGGCCTGTTCGCACTGAGCAGCGTCGTCGAGTTGACCAGCACCGCGCCGATCCTGGCGCTGATGCTCGGCCTCGCGGTCGGCATCGACTACTCGCTGTTCATCACCTCCCGGCACCGGCAGAACCTGCTCGACGGCCTGTCCCCGGAGGAGGCGGTCGGCCGGGCCGTGGGTACCGCCGGCTCCGCCGTGGTCTTCGCCGGCGCCACCGTGGTCATCGCCCTGGCCGGGCTGGCCGTCGTGGACATCCCGTTCCTCACCGTGATGGGTCTCGCCGCCGCCGGTACGGTCACCGTCGCCGTGCTCGTCGCGATCACCCTCCAGCCCGCCCTCCTCGGCTTCGCCGGCCGCCGGGTACTCCCCCGCCGGCTGCGGTCTGTCGTCGCCGACGGCACGGGCGACAGCGCAGCGGACGCCGCCGAGCGGACGCTCGCCGAGACGGCGCCGAACGAGGACCGGTCCGGGTTCGGCTTCCGCTGGGCCCGACTGGTCACGCGGTTCCGCGTACCGGTCATCCTGGTCGGGCTGCTCGGCCTGGGGCTGCTCGCGCTGCCCACGCCGGACATGCGGCTGGCCCTGCCGGACGCCTCGACGGCGGCCGTCGGCTCGCCCGCCCGGGTGTCGAGCGACCTGACCACCGAGGGCTTCGGGCCGGGCTTCACCGGCCGGCTCGCGGTCGTGGTCGCCGGCGACACGCCGCAGGCCACCTCGGCCGCCGTGCCGCAGGTCACCGCGCTGCTCCAGCGCACCGAGAACGTGCTCGCGGTGGCGCCGCCGCAGCTCAGCCCCGACGGCCGGACCGCGCTGCTCGGCGTGGTGCCGAAGACCGGCCCGACCGACGAGGCCACCGAGACCCTGGTGCACGAGATCCGTGACTCGGTCGGTGGGATCCGCAACGCGGACGTGCTGCTCACCGGCGCCACCGCCATCGGCATCGACGTCTCCGAGAAGCTCTCCGACGCTCTGCCGATCTACCTGCTGCTGGTGGTCGGGCTCTCGGTGCTGCTGCTGATGCTGGTGTTCCGTTCGCTGCTGGTGCCGGTCAAGGCCGCGCTGGGCTTCCTGCTCACCGTCGCCGCCACGTTCGGCATCACGGTGGCGGTCTTCCAGCAGGGGCACCTCGCCGACCTGGTGGGCCTGGACACCCCGGCCCCGCTGATCAGCTTCCTGCCGATCCTGCTCATCGGCATCCTGTTCGGCCTCGCCATGGACTACGAGGTGTTCCTGGTCTCCCGGATGCGGGAGGACTTCGTGCACGGCGAGTCGGCCCGGCAGGCCACGATCAGCGGCATGGGCCACGGCGCCCGGGTGGTCACCGCCGCCGCGCTGATCATGATCTCGGTCTTCGGGGGCTTCGTCTTCCTGGAGGACCCGGTGATCAAGTCGATGGGCTTCGCGCTCGCCATCGGTGTGGCCATCGACGCCTTCGTGGTCCGCATGACCATCGTCCCCGCGGTGATGTCACTGCTCGGCGACCGGGCCTGGTGGCTACCCCGTTGGCTGTCCCGCGTCCTGCCGAACGTGGACATCGAGGGCGAGGGCCTGCGTACCCACCTCACCGACCGCACCCCCACCCGGGTCTGACCCACCGCACTGGAGGTGTGGTGGCTTCCGGCCACCACACCTCCACGGCGACAGCCTGGTCAGACGCCGGCCGGGTAGGTCTCCATCTCGCCCGGCGTGGCCGGGGCGGGCAGCGGGTGCAGGGCGGTGGTCTCGTCGCACCAGATGAAGGCGTCGTAGCGTTCGCCGAGGCGCGTCGGCACGTAGTTGCCCCAGGACTCGAAGGACGGGTCGTAGACGACCCCGATCGCCCGGTGGTCCGCGGTGCCCGTGACCCAGCCCGGCTGGTCCTCCCCGCCGAAGACCAGGACCGCCCGGTCCGGCATCAGCTCGTGCATCCGCCGCTCGATCGACCCCTCCCGGGCCGGCGGCACCACCATCGCCTCCGGCGGTGAACCCCAGCGCGGTGCGGCGATCGTCGTACCGCGGTAGCTGCCGAAGCCGATCAGCGTCACCGCGTCGTCGCCGTGCCGCTCCCGGGCCAACTGGCCAATGTTGATCATCCCGTCGGCCGCCATGTCGGTGGCCCGGGCGTCCCCGATGTGCGTGTTGTGCGCCCAGACGATCCCCCGGGCGTCCGGCCCGTACCGGTCCAGCAGCCGGTCGAGGGTGTCCTGCATGTGGGTGTCGCGAATGTTCCACGAATCCGGCCCACCGGCCACCATCGCCCGGTAGTAGCGCTCCGCGCCGGCCACCACCTCCGCGTTCTGCCAGGCCGAGAAGCGGTCCGGGCCGTCGGAGAGGGCATGTTCCCTGGTCCGGGCCAGCAGCCGGACCACCTCCTCCTCACAGCGGGCGGAGACGAACCGGCTGGCCGCGCCGTAATCCTCGACCCGCTTGCCGTACGGCTCGAAGCACCGGTACGCGTCCTGCGCCGCCTCCAGCGAGGTCGGATCCTCCTCCCCCAGGTAGTCGAAGATCGCCTGCATCGACTCCCAGAGGCTGTACACGTCGAGCCCGTGGAAACCGGCCCGTTGATCCTCCGGCCGCTCCACGTTCCACGCCCGCAGCCAGCGGCAGAACCGGGCCACCTCGGCGTTCGCCCACATCCAGGTCGGCCATCGCTCGAACCGCTCCAGCGCGGCCTGTGGATCGAGCGCCCCGCCCGGCGCGGCGGTGACCGAGCGGTGCACCCGGTCGCAGTCCGGCCAGTCGCCCTCCACGGCCACGAACGAGAAGCCGCACTCGGCGATCAGCCGGCGGGTGAGCTGCTCGCGCAGCCGGTAGTAGTCGTAGCTGCCGTGGGTGGACTCGCCGATCATCACCACCCGGGCGTCCCGGACGCGCTCCAGCAACGGGTCGAAGTCGCTCGGCGCGCCGAGCCGCTGAACCAGCATGCCAGCGGCTACCCGGCGGCCGCTGCGACAAACCGTCGGCGCGCCGCCGGCGACACGCCGTCCGCAGGCCGCCGGGTCGACCGGTGTACGCGTGGAGCCAGCGGGTAGCCGGCCGACATGACCGTCACCGGGGTTCAGTTGCAGGAGTACCTGGCCGGGCTCGACTACCCGGTCTCCCGCGAGGACCTGGTCCGCTGGGGGCAGGAGAACGGGGCCAGCACGGCGCTGTTGCAGGTGTTGCGGGCGTTGCCGGCTGAGCAGTTCGAGTCGCCCGACGAGCTGAGCGCCGCGCTGGCCACCCTCGCCTGATGTGGCCGCCTCCCGAGGAACGGTCATCGCGCGTGCAGCAGACGGAACAGCACCAGCCACTGTTCGGGCCAGACGTACCCCACCGGCAGGTCCGACGCGATCCGGGTGGCCCGCAGCGCCGCCGCCACCCGCGACGGCGGGTGATGCCGGCGCAGGGTCGCGGCCAGCGAGCCGCCGACGCCCTCGAAGCCCAGCGCCACCAACCGCTGGTACGCGGGCAGCGCGGCCACGGGTAGCAACGGTTCCGCCCGGCGCTCGATCCGCAGGATTCCGGCGTCCACCGCCGGCACCGGCCGGAACGCGTGACGCGGCACCCGCCCGGCCAGCCGCCAGCCGAACTCCGGCCAGGTCGACACGGTGAGCCGGGTCCAGCGGCCGTAGTCGCCACTGCGCCGGCGGGCGTACTCCAGTTGGGTGAGCAGGGTCGCCGACCGCAACCGGGGCGCGGCCAGGCACCACCGCACCACGGCCGAGGTCAGCGACCACGGGATGTTGCCGACCACCGCGAACGGCTCCGGCGGAGGCTCGGCGGCCAGGAAGTCGGCCTGTCGGTGCTCGACGGTGGGCAGGGCCGCGCAGACCGCGGCCAACTCCCGGCCGACTGCCGGGTCCACCTCATACGCGATCAGCCGCTCGCAGCGGGCGGCGAGCGGCCGGGTGAGCTGGCCGCGACCGGCGCCGACCTCCAGCAGGAGCCCGGCCGGATCGGGGTCGGCAGCGCGGACCACCCGTGCCACGGCGGCCGGGTCGGCGAGGAAGTTCTGACTGAGTACGCGACGGGACCGGTCGCGTTCGGTGGGTCGGGAGTTGCGGGGCGCCACGGGTCTTCGTCCTGTCTGTCGCCGCTGGGCGACGGGCTGGACAGGCAGCCGGAATTCCGGGCCTGTCCGAGTGGATCTGGACTCGGACGGCCCTGGACGATGGCGTGGGAACGCGGCGGTGCGGCAGCACGGGGGCGACAGCCCGGGTGCGGCGGCAGAGGTGAGCCGATCAGCGGCGGCAGGGCTCAGCCCTGGCTCGCCGCGTAGGTGAGCCGATCAGCGGCGGGTCGCGTCCCGGCCGGCCAGGGCCGGACGCCGGACTCGCGGGCGGGACACCAACATGGGACCCCAGGCGGCCGGCGTACCGACCCCCGTGATCAGGGCATGCGTGAACATGCCGCCACCCTAACCACTCCCCATCCCACCCTCCACCCATTTCCCGCCCTCCCCCCTCCGGCCCCCGCCAACCCCGGTGATCATGAAGTTGGCGGCGCGACACGCCGTGCCCGGCGTCGCTAACTTCATGATCACCGGGGGCGGGGGGTGTGGGGCGCGGTTACGGGATGGGGACGGGGATGGTGCGGGATTCGGTGCGGGCGGTTTCGGCGGCGGCGAGGATGCCGACGACCTCGCGGCCGAAACGTACGTCGCAGCGGTGGTCGCGGGTGCCTGCCTGAACCTGCTCGATGAGCTGGTCGATCGCCACGCCGAACGCCGTGGCGGCGTCGTTCTCGCCCACCGGGACGGTCTCGACACCGTTCTCGCCGTAGAAGACGAACTCCCGGGCCATCGCCTCGCGGGGTGCGTCCAGGGAGAGCGAGGCGCTGCTGGTGGCGCCACCGTCATGGGTGAACAGCAGGTGCACCATCCCGCTCGGGCCGTCCATCGCGGCCACCTGGGTCACCCGGCCCAGCACCGGCAGGATGATCGAGAGCGCGTGCGGTGCGATGTCCCAGAGCGCGCCGTGCTCGCGGCGCCACAGCGAACCGCCGTACGGGCTGCCCTCCTGGAAGATCGACGCGAACGCGGTGGTCCGGCCGTGCTGCCAACCTCCGGCGGCGGCCGTCGCGGCGAGGAACGCGGTCACGTTCGGCTGGAAACGCTGGGTGAAGAAGATGACCGACGCGACCCCGGACGCCTCGGCGGCGGCGACCACCCGGTCGGCGTCGGCGACGGTGAGCGCCAGTGGCTTGTCCAGCAGCAGGTGCCGGCCGGCGGCGGCGGCCCGGACCGCGATGTCGGCCTGGATGTTCGGCGGCAGCGCGACGGCGACCGCGTCGCACACGTCGAGCAGTGCGTCGACGTCGGCGAACGCCGGCACCCCGTACCGCTCGGCCAGGGCGGCGGCCCGCTCCGGGTTACGCCCCCACACCCCGACCAGCTCCGCTTCCGGGTGTGCGTGCAGCGCCTTCCCGTGCGTCTCGATCGCCCAGTGACCGGTGCCGAACAAGCCGAACCGCAGCACGTGTACCTCCGCCGTTTCCCCTGACCGCGGCGACGCCACGGGCGTGATCCACGCTAGTCGCCCCACCAGGCGTGCCGGCAGCGGGTTGACCAACCGGGGCTCCTCGATGTCCCGCGCGGGCGGGCGGAGGACAGCACACGGCAGAGCACGGCGAGGCGGCGTCAGCCGGTTACTACGACGGTTAGTAGGCTGTGCCGGTGACCGTGGCAACGACCGGGTGGTTCCGGTGACCAGCGTAGGCACCGACTCACCGGTGGACGGGATCCTGGCGACGGCGTCCATCGTGCTGTCGCTGCTCGTCGCGGTATGGGCGCTGGTGGCGGCGGTACGCCACCGGCCGCCGGACCGGGTGCAGTTCGTCGGCCTGGGCGTACTGGAACTGGCGTTGCTCGCGTTGAGCGTGCTGGCGCTCGTCGCGGTCGGCGGTGGGGACCGGCCGGGCGAGCCCGGAGCCTTCTTCGGCTACCTGGTCACGCTGGTCTGCCTGCCGCCGCTGGCCTGGGTGCTGGCCCGGATGGAGCCGACCCGCTGGGGTTCGGCGATCGTCTGCGCGGTCTGTCTGGTCGCCCCGGTGGTGGTGGTCCGGTTGCAGCAGACCTGGGAGGTGCTCGGTGGTTGAGACACGACCGGCGCGGCGCGCCACGAACACCGGCCCGGGGCGGCTGCTGATCGCGGTCTACCTGCTCTTCGCCATCGCGGCGACGAGCCGGGCGGGCCTGCAGATCGCCACGAAGTTCGACGAGGCGCCGGTGGCGTACCTGCTCTCCGGGCTGGCTGCGCTGGTCTACATCGTGGCCGCCGTGGGGCTGGCCCGCGCCGGGCACACCGGCCGGCGGCTCGCGCTGGCCTGCTGCTCCGTGGAGCTGGTGGGCGTGCTCGCGGTCGGCATCCTGAGCCTCGCCGACAGGGAACTCTTCCCCGACGAGACGGTCTGGTCGCAGTTCGGCAGCGGGTACGGCTACATCCCGCTGGTGCTGCCGGTGCTCGGCCTGCTCTGGCTCTGGCACACCCGCCGCGACACCGCCTGAAGAACAGCACCGCCCGACCGACCGCACCGCGTCGAGGACGCTCCGCTGTGGACGGAGCGTCCTCGCCAGACTGCCGGTCAGTCCCGCGGGCCGCCGGCGACGTAGATGACCTGGCCGGAGACGAACCCCGCCCCCTCGCTGGCCAGGAACGAGATGGTGTGCGCGACGTCCTCCGGCCGGCCCGGGCGGCGTACCGGGATCTCGGCGGCGGCGTGCTTCTGGAAGTCCTCGAAGTCGACCTTCATACGGGCGGCGGTGGCCGCGGTCATGTCGGTGACGATGAAGCCGGGCGCGACCGCGTTGACGGTCACCCCGAACGGCCCCAGCTCGATGGCGAGCGTCTTGGTGAAGCCCTGGAGGCCGGCCTTCGCGGCGGCGTAGTTCGCCTGACCCCGGTTGCCCAGCGCGGAGGTGCTGGAGAGGTTGACGATCCGCCCCCACCGGCGGTCCACCATGTGCTTCTGGGCGGCCTGGCTGAACAGGAACGCGCCGCGCAGGTGCACGCCCATGACCGTGTCCCAGTCCGCGTTGGTCATCTTGAACAGCAGGTTGTCGCGGAGCACGCCGGCGTTGTTGACCAGCACGGTCGGCGCGCCCAGCTCGGCGGCGATCCGCTCCACGGCCGCCTCGACCTGCGCCCGGTCGGACACGTCGGCGCCCACGCCGAGTGCCCGGCCGCCGGCGGCGGCGATGGCGTCCACCGTCTCCTTGGTCGCGGTCTCCTCGATGTCGACCACGGCGACGGCCATCCCGTCGGCGGCCAGCCGCCGGGCGGTGGCCGCGCCGATACCGCGCGCGGCTCCGGTGACGATGGCGACGCGGGACTCCTCCGACATGATTACCTCCCGGTAACGTGGGGTCGATCGGAGGAGCTTAACGTCAACAGGCCGACCCTCGGCATAGGCGAATCCACCGGTATCCGTGGCCGGAGACCTTCACCGCGCCGAGCTTGCCCAACTCGCCGTAGCCACGGTCGGCGAGCACGTCGATCGGCAGGTCGGCCTCCGGCTCGAGACTGCTGAGGTCCACCTCGACGTCGTCGGTGCCCAGGTTGTGCACGAAGACCATCGTCCCGGTCGGCCCGTCGGCCCGGTGCGCCAGCACCCCGGCCGGCATCGCCACGTCGATGTGGGTGGTCGAGCCGGAGCCGACCTCCGGCGCCTCGCGCAGCGTCCGGATCATGCGCTCGAACCACGCGAGCAGCGACTTCGGGTCACCGCGCTGGGCAGTGACGTTGACCTTCTGGTAGCCGAACTCACCCTTGTCGATCACCGGGCGGACCAGCTTCTCCGGTTCCGCCGTGGAGAAGCCGGCGTTCGGCTGGTACGACCACTGCATCGGGGTACGGATCGCCTCCCGACCGGGCAGCGACAGGTCCTCGCCCATCCCGATCTCCTCGCCGTACCGCAGCACCGGAGTGCCCCGGAGCGAGAACTGCAGGGCGTACGCCAGCTCGATGCGACGCCGGTCGTTGCCGAGCATCGGGGCGAGCCGGCGGCGGATGCCCCGGTCGTAGATGCGCATGTCCTCGTCCGGGCCGAACTGCGCGTACACCTGGTTGCGCTGTTCGGTCGTCAGCCGGGACAGGTCGATCTCGTCGTGGTTGCGCAGGAAGGTGGCCCACTGCCCGCCGACCGGCAGCTTCGGGGTGTCGTGCAACGCGTCGATCAGCGGCTCCGGGTCCTCCCGGGCCAGGGCGAGCATGAGTCGACCGTTGAGCATGAAGTCGAAGAGCATGTGGATCCGGTTGCCGGAGCCGCCGGCGTCGCCGAAGAACGTCGGCAACTGGTCCGGCTCGACGTTCGCCTCGGCCAGCAGGACGGCGTCGCCGCGTCGCCACTGCACGTGCTGGCGCATCTCGGTGAGGAACTCGAAGTCCTTCGGCGAGTTCGGGTTGCCCGGCTCGGTCAGCTCGATGATGAACGGCACCGCGTCCATCCGGAAGCCGGAGACACCGAGCTGGAGCCAGAACGACATGATCTTCTTGATCTCCGCGCGGACCGCCGGGTTGGCGAAGTTGAGGTCCGGCTGGAACTTGTAGAACCGGTGGTAGAACCACGCCTTGGCCGTCCGGTCGTAGCTCCAGGTCTCGTTCTGCTCACCGGGGAAGACCATGCCCTGGTGCCGGTCTTCCGGCTCGGTGTCGGACCAGACGAACCAGTCGCGGTACGGCGAGTCCGGCGAGGAACGGGCGGACTGGAACCACGGGTGCTCGTCGGAGGTGTGGTTGACCACCAGGTCGATGATCACGCGGATGCCCCGGTTCTGGGCCTGGTGCAGCAGCTCGGCGAAGTCGCCGAGGGTGCCGAAGCGCGGGTCCACGTTGTAGAAGTCGGTGGCGTCGTAGCCGTCGTCGCGGTTGGGCGAGGGGTGGATCGGGTGCAGCCACAGGCACGTCACCCCCAGTCGGGCCAGGTAGTCCAGCCGGCCGATCAAGCCGCGGATGTCACCGACCCCGTCGCCGTCGGAGTCGGCGTACGTGTCGATGTCGAGGCAGTAGACGACGGCTTCGGAGTACCAACGGTCACCCATGCCGGAGAAACTTCTCCGGTTGATCATCGCGGCAAACCCGCTCCGGGCGGCCGCAGCCCGGAGCCGACCGGTTCCGGCCGGTACCGTGCGGGTCATGGAGATCGACCTCGTACCGCCGAGCGAACCGTTGGACTGGACCCGGGGCGACTGGCTGCACCAGCCCGTACGCGCCGAGGAGGGCCCGGCCGGTGAGCTGGTCGTCGAACCGGCGGCGGAGAGCGACTTCTGGCGGCGGACCAGCTACGGCTTCGTACACGACAACGGGCCGGCCCTGCTGGCCCCGCTGCCCGCCGGCACCGCCATGGAGGTGAGCTTCCGGCTCGACCTCAGCGGGCAGTTCGACCAGGCCGGTGCGCTGGTTCGGGTGGACGAGCGCAGCTGGGTGAAGGCCGGCGTGGAGATGAGCGACGGGGAGCTCCAGCTCGGCGCCGTGGTGACCCGGGAGTTCTCCGACTGGTCGGTGGCGCCGGTGCCGGAGTGGGCGGGCCGGGAGGTGACCGTCCGCGTCAGCCGGGCCGGTGACGCACTGACCGTCCGTGCGCGGGTCGACGGCGAGCCGTGGCGTCTGGTCCGGCTCGCCCCGCTGGACCCGGCGGTCGAGGTCACCGCCGGCCCGTTCTGCTGCGCTCCGGTCCGCGCCGGCCTGACCGTGGTGTTCACCGGCTGGCGACAGGGGCCGGCCGACGCCGCGCTGCACCCGGAGCACTGACCGGCACGACAGGGTGGCCGGGCTCACCGGAAGGTGTGGCCGGGCACCGATCGGGTATGACCATCCGATCCCCCGGCAACCGACGCGGAAGGACGACCATGGCGCTCGCCCAGAATGTCGACCCGGCCACGTTCACCGGGTTGACCGGTTGGGTGGCCACCGTGATCGAGGGCATGGGGCCGGCCGGGGTGGCGCTGCTGGTGGCGTTGGAGAGCATCGTCCCGCCCATTCCCAGCGAGATCGTCCTGGCGCTCGCGGGTTACCTGGCCAGCGAGGGCCGGTTCAACGTGGTGCTCGTGGTGCTCGCCGCGACGGTCGGTTCGCTGGTCGGCGCGCTGGTGCTCTACTGGCTCGGCGCGGCGCTGGGCGAGGAGCGGCTCAAGCGCTGGCTGGACCGCATCCCGCTGGTGGACCGCGACGACCTGGAGAGGGCCGACCGCTGGTTCGAGCGGCACGGCCGGTGGGCGGTGCTGATCGGCCGGGTGGTGCCGGTGGTCCGTAGCCTGGTCTCGGTTCCGGCCGGGGCGAACCGGATGCCGCTGGGTGAGTTCATCGTGCTGACCACGATCGGCAGCGGCGTGTGGAACAGCCTCATCGTCGGGGCCGGCTATGCGCTGGGGAGCCGCTGGCAGGACGTCGAGCGGTACAGCGACTGGTTCAACTACGCGATCGTCGCGGTCTTCGTCGTCATGGTGGCCGGCTGGGTGGTCCGCAAGATGCGCCGACGCCGGGGACGCGACGACCGGCGGTCGGTGACCGCCGGTCGCTGAACCACGTTCCCGCTCAGCCCTTCCGGGCGTCGAGCGGGGGACCCTGCCCGCCGGTCAGGGCAGAGTGTCCAGGTGCGGCGCCACGGCGCGGGCGAAGCCGTTGCCGTTGCTGACGTCCCAGTTCACCGACCAGGTCATCGCGCCACGGATGCCGGGGTAGGTGCGCGGCGGCCGGAAGCTGCCGCAGTTGGTGCCTCTGGCCAGACAGTCCAGCGCGGCGTTGACCACGCTGGGCGCCACGATGCCGCCGCCGGCCGCGCCCGGCCCGGCTGGCAGACCGAGGCCCACCTGGTCGGGGCGGAGCCCGGCTTCCAGTTGGATGCAGGCCAGCGCGACGATGAAGTTCACCGTGCCCTGGGAGTACGCGGCGTTCTGGTCGCAGCCGAGCATCGCCCCGGAGTTGTAGAACTGGGTGTTGACGACGGTGAGGATGTCCTTGATGTCCAGGGCCAGCTTGAAGTAGCCGCCGGCCGGGGACTGCATGTCGATGGTCTGCGGCGCCATGGCGATGATCAGGCCGGCGCCGACCTTGGCCCGCAGCGCGCGCAGCGCCTGTGCCATGTACGTCGGGTTGAGCCCGTTCTCCAGGTCGATGTCGATCCCGTCGAAGCCGTAGCGGGCGATCAGCGCGGCGGCCGTGTCGGCGAAGGCGGTGGCCGAGGCGGCGTTGTTGACGGTGACCCGACCGGTCTCACCGCCCACGGAGAGGATCACCCGCTGGCCCCGGCTGTGCAGGGTGCGCACGTCGGCGGTGAAGTCCGCGTCGGTGTAGCCGCCGAGCGAGGTGGCCAGCCCGGGGTCGACGCCGAAGGTGAGCGCGCCCGGCGTCGCGGTGGCCTCGGCGAAGGCGACCGCCACCAGGTCGTAGTCGGCGGGGACGTCGCGCAGTCGCAGCTCGACGGCGGGGTTGTCGAAGTTGTGCCAGTAGCCGGTGAGCAGGTGCTTCGGCAGGCCACCGGTGGGCGGGTCCGTCGGAGGTGGCGTGGTCGGGGGCGGGGTGGTGGGCGGTGGCGTGGTGGGTGGGGTGCCGCTTCCGCAGGGCGCGCCGTTGAGCTGGCAGCCGGTGGGCGAGCCGGAGCCGGCGCCCAGGAAGCCGAAGGACACCGACGCACCCGGGGCGATGCTGCCGTTCCAGGAGCGGTTGGTGAAGGTGTGACGCTGACCGGCGGAGCTGAGCAGGGCGTCCCAGTAGCTGCCGAGGGTGGTGCCGGCCGGCAGGTCGAAGGTGAGGCTCCAACCGTTGACGGTCGAGGTGCCACCGTTGGTGATGGTGTACTTCCCCTCCCAGCCGGAGCCCCAGTCGGCGGTCTTGACGAAGCTGGCGGTGGCACCGGCGGCGAACGCGGGCAGCGCGACCCAGGCCGCGCCGAGCGTCGCGACGAGCGCGGTGATCAGGGACAGAACAAGCGGTCTGGCAGGTTTCATGCGACCCTCCACGCCCGGACGGGCATCCATGGACGTCAACGTTGGCGCTAATTATTAAGACAGTTAACTGTTTCTGTCCAGGGGTCGCCCGGACAAGCGTCCGCCTCAGCGGCGGAAGGTGAACCAGTTGACGTTGACGAAGTCGTTCGGCTGGCCGCTGGTGAAGGTGAGATAGACGGTGTGCCGGCCCGTCACCCCGCCGGCGACGTTGCCCGGCACCGAGCGCCAGCTCTGCCAGCCGCCGGTGTTGCCGATGGCGAAGCTGCCGATGGGAGCCGCCGTCGGGCTGTCCAGCCGCACCTCGACCAGACCGCTCACCCCGCCCGCAGCGCCGGAGGCCACCCGGGCCACGAAGTCGCGAGGCCCGCTGGAGCCGAACTCGACGCCGTCGTAGCGCGCCCAGTCCCCGTTACGCAGCGCGGCGATGTTCTGCCCGCCCTCCGAGCACGCCTCGACGGCCACCCCGTTCTGGGCGTTGAACGACTCGCCCTGGAGCTGCCCGTACGCATCCCTCGTCCCACCCGGCGGCGGAGTGGTCGGCGGCGGTGTGGTCCCGCCACCCCGGCGGTACACGGCCACGTAGTCGACCAGCATCGGTCGACCCGGGACAGTCGCCGCGGTCGGCGTGCCGCTGCCGGCCACCCCGTTCGGGAAGGCGCCGCCCATCGCGACGTTGAGCAGCAGGAAGTAGCCCGCGTGCGAGGTCATCTGCGACCAGGCGGACGCACCGACCTGAGTCTGCGTGACGGTGTGGTAGAGCTGCCCGTCGACGTACCAGCGCAGCTGCTGGGGGCTGATCGAGGCGTCCCACTCGAACCGGTAGGTGTGGAACGCCGACTGGCAGCTGGCGCCCGGGCAGGCCCGGGACGCGCCCAGGCCGTTCGACTCGTTGCACGGCCCGCCGGGGGCGACGCCGCAGTGCAGCACGCCCCAGACCGAGTTGATGCCGTTGACGTTCTCCATCACGTCGAACTCGCCGATGCCCGGCCAGTTCTGGTAGTTGCCCCGGTAGGGCGCGCCGAGCGCCCAGAACGCCGGCCAGTAGCCGGCCGCCGCGGCACCGGTGACGTTCGGCATCTGGATCCGACCCTCGATCGCCAGCACGCCGCCGGCCGGGGCCTTGAAGTCGCTGCGCACGGTCTCGATCCGGGCGGAGGTCCAGCCTCCCCCACCGTCGCGCAGCGGGGTGATCCGCAGGTTGCCGCCGCCGTCGTGGCTGACGTTGGCGGTGCTGGCGGTGTAGTTCTGGATCTCGCCGGTGCCCCAGTTGGCCGGGCCGCCCGGGTAGTTGTGCCCCGTGTCGATGATCCAGTTGGCGGCCGACGGCAGGGTGCCGGCCGCGCCGGTGAAGTCGTCGCTCCACACCGTGCTCCAGCCGGCGGGGGGTGGCGGCACGGCGGCCTGCGCGGTCATGGTGACGCCGGCCAGGGCGGTGGTGGTGGCGACGAGCAGGACGGACGCCAGCAGGCGGCGTCGGACGGGCGGGGCGGCGGTGGCCGCCGGGGGAGCTGACATGGACGTGCCTCTCTGCGGGGGACGGGTCGAGAGAGCGCTCTCTCAGAGTTGTACGTCCCGTCCACACAGTTGTCAACGTCGATCTATGTCGGCGGTCGCCGGGGTTGCCTGCGGTCGCCGGAGCACCGCCTGCTCCAGCACCGACCAGGCGGTCGTGGTCACCAGGTAGATCACCGCCGCGAGCGGCAGCACCAGCGCCACCAGCACGGTCGTGAACGGCAGCAGGGGCAGCAACCGGCCGAGCGTGGCCGCACCCGGCCCCTCGGTGGGCGTACCGGCCACCGTGCCGACCGCCGCCGACGCCCGGCGGGCGCGCCGCGACGACACCCAGGCCAGCACCAGCAGCACGGCCAGCAGGATGGCGAAGAGCGGACCGGCCGCTCCTCCCAGGCCGTCGCCGAGATGGTGGCCCAACGGCACGCCGGCCAACCGCTCCTCCAGCAGCCCGGTGCCGCCCTCGGTGGTGGTGAACAGCCGGTACAGCACCAGCAGGAACGGTGCCTGGAGCAGCAACGGCAGACAGCCGGCGATCGGGTTGGCGCCGGCCGAGCGGTACAGGCCGAACACCTCACTCTGCAGCTTCGCCGGGTCGTCGGCGTACCGCCGCTGCAGGTCGCGGACCTGGGGGGCGAGCGCCGCGCGGCGCCGCTCCCCGCGGACCTGCGCGACGGTGAGCGGCGAGATGAGCAACCGGACGGCGATGGTGAACAGCACGATGGCTGCGGCGGTCGCCGTGCCGCCGGCCAGCGGTTCGAGCAGATCGGTGAGCCAGGACAGCGCGGTGCCGGCGGCGCCGACCGTGCTGCTCAGTGGTGCGAAGGCAAGCATGAAAAACCCCTCGGTCCGATTCCGGTGGGGTCCTCATCGGGCGGCTTCCGCCCGGCGGAGGACCGGTGACGGCGGGATCGGCCGCCACAGCGGGAGCTACGCGGCCGAGGGGTGGCCGGGTGCGCGGGGGCGAGGCCGCCCGGCGGCGTCGGGGTCGACCTGCCGCGGCACGCGGCGACCACGGGAGCGTGCCCGCAGCCCGACCGAGCACCGGCCGGTGCCCGGTGCCGTCGGAAGGCGGACCACCCGGGCCGCGAGCAACGCGGCGACCAGGGCCAGGGCGGTCAGCGCGGCACCGGCGAGCAGGTCGGCGGGGCGGTCCGCGAGAAGAGTGACCTGGGCGAACGCGTACATCGACGCGACCCCGAAGAACCCCAGCGGTACCGGCACCGGCTCAGCGTAGGACCCGGTGTCACGCCCGCGGGCCGGATCGCGGCCACTCCCCCGTGGGGCCGAGACGGGTGCGCCGGACGACACGCGGGAGAGACGCGCGGTGCACGGTCGACACGCCGGCCGACGCGCCGTCGTCACGTTTCCCGGCATCACCACGGTGGGTAACCAGACGCCCGACCGACGCGGACGGACCGCGAGCGGCAGGAACGGACGGTGGTGTCGATGACCGGCCAGGTGGCGGAGGCGCCCAGCGGGACGGCCGCGGGGACCGAGTTGCTCACCGTGGGTGTCGAGGAGGAGTTCCTGCTCGTCGACCCGCACACCGGAGCCGCGGTACCCGCCGTCGACCTCGTCCTGGAGCAGGTCCCGGCGGAGCTTCGTGGGCAGGTGGAGCGGGAGTTCCAGACCAGCCAGATCGAGATCGGCAGCCCACCCGGCCTGGAGCTCTCCTCGATCCGACACTCCCTCGGCGTGCTGCGGAAGGCGCTCGCCGACGCCGCCGAGCGGGCCGGCGTACGGCTGCTGGCCATCGGCACCGGCCCGGTGGACGGCCCGGTGCCGCCCGTGGTGGACAAGCCGCGCTTCGACCGGATGATCGAACGGTTCCGGCTGCTCGTTCCCGGTCCCGGCAACAACGGCATGCACGTGCACGTGGGCGTCCCCGACCCGGAGACGGGTGTGCAGGTGCTCAACCACGTCCGGCCCTGGCTGCCGATGCTGCACGCGGTGACGACCAACTCCCCCTTCGCCCGGGGCGAGGACACCGGCTACGCCAGCTGGCGTTCGGTGGAGTGGGAACGGTGGCCGTCGGTCGCGCCCACGCCGTGGCTGGAGTCGCACGAGCACTACCAGCGGCTGATCCGCCAGTTGATCTCCAGTGGGGTGATGCTCGACGAGGGGATGCTCTACTGGTATGCCCGGCTGTCGGCGAAGTACCCGACGGTGGAGCTGCGGATCGGTGACGTCTGCCCGTCGGTGGACGACGCCGTGCTGGTCGCCGCGCTGGTCCGGGCCCTGGTGGCCACCGCCATGGCGGACGTCGAAGCCGACCGCCCGGCCCTGCAGACCGACCACCACCTGCTGGTCGGCGCGCACTGGCGGGCCGCCCACGACGGCCTGGAGGGCGACGGCGTCGACGTCACCACCGGCGAGCTGCGCCCGGCCTGGGAGCTGCTGGACCGGTTCGTCGAACGGATGCGACCGGCGCTGGAACAGCACGGCGACTGGGCCGAGGTGACCGACCTGCTGGGTGGGCTGCGCCGGCACGGCACCGGCGCCGCCCGGCAACGCGCCGTGTACGCCCGCACCGGCCGCCTCATCGACGTGGTGCAGGACGTGGCACGACAGACCCGCGACTGATCATTGCGTGACAGGATGGTTTCGTGACGCAACGGCTGATCGTCATCGGCGGTGACGCCGCCGGAATGTCGGCGGCGTCCCAGGCCCGACGCCGCCGTGGCCCCGACGACCTGGAGATCGTGGTCTTCGAGCGAGGGCACTTCACCTCCTACTCGGCGTGCGGCATCCCGTACTGGATCAGCGGCCTTGTCCCCGACCCCGAGCAGCTGATCGCCCGGGCCCCGGAGACGTTCCGCAAGGAGCACGCCATCGATGTGCGGATACGCCACGAGGCGACCGCCATCGACCTGGATCGCCGCGAGGTCGTCGCCCGCGACCTGGAACGCGGCGGCGAGGTCCGCGAGAGCTTCGACGAGCTGATGTACGCCGCCGGCGCGGTGCCGGTGAAGCCGTCCTGGGCGGAGACGGACGCGGCCGGCGTGTTCGGCATGCAGACCCTCGACGACGGGTCGGCGCTGCGTGAGTGGCTCGACAGTGAGCCGCAGCCACGGCGGGCGGTGGTGGTCGGCGGCGGATACATCGGTGTCGAGCTGGCCGAGGCGCTGATTCAGCGCGGCCTCTCCGTCACCCTGGTCGAGCAGTCCGACCAGCCCATGTCGACGGTGGACGGCGACATGGCCGAGCTTGTCGCCGACGCGATGCGCGGCCTGGGCGTCACGATCCGCACCGGCATGGCCGTGACCGGTCTGGAGGAGCGGGACGGGCGGGTGTCCGCGGTGGTCACCGCCGAGGGGCCGATCCCGACCGACCTCGTCGTCCTCGGCCTGGGCGTACGCCCCAACGTCGCGCTCGCCGAGGCCGCCGGGCTGCCACTCGGGCCAACCGGCGCGATCCGTGTGGACCGCCGGATGCGGGTGCCCGGGCTGCCCGGGATCTGGGCAGCGGGCGACTGCGTGGAGACGCTGCACCGGGTCAGCGGGATGCCGGTGCACATACCGCTGGGCACGCACGCCAACAAGCAGGGCCGGGTGGCCGGGATCAACATCGGCGGCGGGTACGCCACCTTCCTGGGCGTCATCGGCACGGCGGTCACCAAGGTCTGTGACCTGGAGGTGGGTCGCACGGGCCTGCGTGAGCGGGACGCCACCGCGGCCGGCTTCGAGTTCGTCTCGGTGGTGGCCCAGTCGACCAGCCGCGCCGGCTACTACCCCGGTGCCCGGCCGATGACCGTCAAGCTGATCGCCGAACGACCCAGCGGGCGGCTGCTCGGCGCACAGATCGTCGGTTGGTCCGAGGCGGCCAAACGGATCGACACGCTGGCCGTGGCGCTGTGGAACGGCATGACGGTGGACGAGATGACGGGCCTCGACCTCGGCTACGCTCCGCCGTACGCACCGGTCTGGGACCCGGTGCTGATCGCCGCCCGAAAAGCGGTCGACGCGCTGGCTGCCGTCGGCCGCTGACCGCGCCCGCCGTGGAGGACCACCCGTGACCCAGACCCCGACCCGACCGGCGGTACGCCGGCGCCCGACGATGGTCGACGTGGCCCGGCTCGCCGGGGTCAGCCTCAAGACGGTCTCCCGCGTGGTCAACGACGAACCGGTCGGTCAGGAACTGGTCAGCCGGGTGCTCGCCGCCATCAGCGAGCTGGGCTTCCGGCGCAACGACATCGCCCGCAACCTGCGCTCCCGGCAGCTCAACGCCACCGTCGGTCTGCTCATCGAGGAGATCGCCAACCCGTTCTACGCCACCATCGCCAGCGTCGCCGCCGACATCGCCGCCGAGCACGGCACCATGCTGATCACCGCCTCCTCCGAGGAGGACCCGGAGCGGGAGCGGGCCCTGCTCCAGGACTTCACGCAGCGCCGGGTCGACGGGCTGCTGGTCGTGCCGGCCGGCCCGGATCACTCGTTCCTGCGCCGCGAGGTCGAGCTGGGCATGCCGGTGGTCTTCCTGGACCGGCCGCCGCAGGGGCTGCTGGCGGACGCCGTGCTGCTGGACAACCAGGGCGGCAGCCGCGCCGGGGTCGGCGCGCTGCTCGACGAGGGGCACCACCGGGTGGGTGTCCTGCTCGGCGCGCCGACCGTGCCCACCATCCGCGAGCGGCTGGCCGGCGCCCGCGCGGCGCTGAGCGCCGCCGGGATCGAACCCGACGGCGCCCTGGTCCGCGACCGGCTCATCGCACCGGAGGAGGCCGGACGGGCGGTCGCCGAACTGCTCGACCTGCCGGACCCGCCCACCGCCTTCTTCTGCGGCAACAACCGGCTCACCGTCGGTGCTCTCCAGGAGCTGCACCGGCGGGGCAGCGACGCCGCGCTGGTCGGCTTCGACGACTTCGAGCTGGCCCACCTGATGCCGCGACCGCTGACCGTCGTCGGTTACGACACCCGGGAGCTGGCCCGGGTGGCCACCGAGCGGCTGTTCCAACGGATCGCGGGTGACGACTCCCCACCGTCGACCACGGTGCTGCCCACCCGGCTGCTCCGTCGCGGCCTGACCCCGCCGGCCGCCGGCTGAGCGTTCACCCGTGCCGGCCCGACCCGAGGCCGGGCCATCACGGTGCAACCGGCTGGTCGCCAGTGGGGTTCAGCTCACGGCGCCGAGCAGGGCCTCGACCTCGGCGCGGCGGGGCGGGTCCGCACCGCGACGGCCGCAGGTCAACGCCGCCACCGTCGCCGCCTGCCGGAGCACCACGTCCCACTGCCCGGCGCTCACCGCGGCGAGCCGATCGGCCGGCCGGTCACCGAGGGCGTCGAGGTCGGCCAGGGCGGCCAGCAGGCCACCGGTGAACGCGTCACCGGCACCGACGGTGTCGACCACCGTGGTGGGCACCGCCGGCTGCTGGTGCGTCGAGCCGTCGGGGGCGAGCAGCCAGGCGCCGTCGCCGCCGCAGGTCACCACCGCGCAACACACCCCGGACGCACGCCACGCGGCCATCACGTCGGCCACCGTGCGCTCCGGGTAGAGCCAGGCCAGGTCCTCGTCGCTGGCCTTGACCAGGTGCGCGAGGCTGATCTGCCGTTCCACGCGCGCCTGCTCCGCGGCCCGGTCGGAGACGATGCCGGGACGCAGGTTGAGGTCGATCGAGACGGTGAGCCCGTCCCGGCGGCGTTCGCGGCCGAGCAGGTCCTCCAGCACCTGCGCGCCGGGTGCCAGCGCGAGCGCGAGCGACCCGGTGTGCAGGGCGGTCGCCGGGGAACCGGCCAGGTCGGGCAACTCCTGCGGCGTCCACTGCCAGTCCGCCGTGCCGACCAGGCGGAACTCGTAGCTGGCCTGTCCGCTGGCATTGAGGGTGGCCACCGCCACCGACGTGGGCTGCTCGGCACGCACCGCCCAGCCGAGGTCCACCCGGTTGGCGGTCAGGTGGTCGGCGAGTTGCCCGCCGTACGCGTCGGCGCCGAGTCGGGCCAGCAGACGTACCGGCTGGTCGAGCCGGGCCAGGGTGACCGCCACGTTCGCCGGCGAGCCACCCGGCACCGCCCGCTGCCCCTCGGCGGTGACCACCAGGTCGATCAGGGCCTCGCCCGCCACCACGATCACGCGGGCACCGTCCCCGGGGCGAGCGGGCCGGGGCCGCCGAGCGCGCTGGCCGAGCGGGAGAGCAGCACCGCCTGGTAGGCGTGGTAGACGTCCGGCCGGCCGTGCCAGACCGTACCGGCGGGCACGTTCTGCGGGTCCAACTCGTGCCGCCATCCGCTGTCGTCGACCAGGTATTGGCGCGCGTACCCCCAGAACACCCGGTACCAGTCGGCGTAGACCGCGTCCCCGGTGCGCCGGTGCAGGGTGACCGCGGCCCCGATCGCCTCGGCCACCACCCAGTGCATCCGGGCGCGGACCACCGGACGGTCGTCCCAGTCGATCGTGTAGACGAAACCGTCAGCCCCGTCGACCGCCCACCCGCGCCGCACAGCGGCGGCGAACAGGGCACGGGCATCGCTGAGCAGCCAGCGCGGCGGCTGCGGCAGCACAGCCTCCAGCTCCAGCAGCAGGCGGGCCCATTCCAGCCAGTGCCCGATCGTCGAGCCGTACGGCCGGAACGGGTCGGCGGGCCGGTCCCGGTTGTAGTCGGGCAGCGGCGACCAGTCGGCGGTGAAGTGCTCGGGCAGCCGCCAGTCGTGCCGGGCGCCCTCGCCGTCGACCAGGTGGGCGCCGATCCGCAGGGCCCGGTCGGTCCAGCTCGCGTCGCCGGTGGCGGCGGCCGCGGCGAGGAACGCCTCGACCATGTGCATGCTGCTGTTGGCGCCCCGGTAGTCCTCGGTGACCGACCAGTCCCGGTTCCAGGATTCGCGGACCGCGCCGGCCTCGGCGTCCCAGAACCGGTCCCGCACCACGGCCAGCACGTCGGCGAGCAACTGGTCCGCGCCGGGCCGTCCGGCGCGCGCAGCGCCGGACGCGGCGAGCAGCACGAACGCGTGGTCGTAACCGGCCTTGCGCTCGTTGGTCGGTACGCCCTGCTGGTCCACGGCGCCGAACCAGCCGCCGTACCGCTCGTCGCGGAGCAGTGTGCTGAGCGCGGCGATCCCGTGGTCGACGAGGGCGGCGGCGTCCGGGTCACCGTTGCGGTGGGCGAGGGCGGCAACGTGGGTCATCCGGCAGGTGATCCAGGTGTGCAGCGGCTCGCTGCGGTCCGGGGTGAGGTCGTCGGTCAACCACCAGAAGCCGCCCTCGGGCCGGACCGCGCGGCGGGCCGTGTCGAGCAGGGTGCGGGTCTGGTCGGCGAGGAACTCGTCGAGGTCGGGCAGCTCGGGCGACCCGGCCGGAGCGGGGGTCGGTGCGGCGTCGGATCGGGGCACGTCGGTCATCTCAGCTGGTCACCGTCGGGTAGGAAAGGGACATACGGCCAGGATCGGTGGGCGGACCGGGTCCGCGCCGGGAAACCGCCAACGGGACGCCGCGAGCCGGCCGGCCACACGGAAGGAAGGATCATGGGCATTTCCTCCCATTTGCCCGTTGACATCGTTGTCTCGCGTCCACCCTGCTCTGGCGGCCGGCGGCTGTCAATTCCGCTTGCGTCACACCGGCACCGCGACGACCCGAGCCCGCAACGCACGACCGGATGCTCCAGGATGGCCGGATGGAGTTGCCCGAGGGACTCGACTGGGTACGCGGCACGCCAGCCGGTCGGGACTGGCTGGCCGCACTCCCCGACCGGCTGGCGGAGTGCACCGAAAGGTGGTCGCTGCGGCTCGGGCCACCGTTCGAGTACGCCTACGCCTCGCTGGCGCTGCCCGCCGACCTGCCCGACGGCACGGCGGCCGTGCTGAAGCTCCAGTACCCGGACGGTGAGAGCCGGCACGAGGCCGACGCGCTGGCCCACTGGGATGGCGACGGCGCGGTCCGGCTGCTTGACCACGACCCGCAACGGCGGGCGCTGCTGGTGGAGCGTTGCCGACCCGGCACCGCGCTGCACGAGCTGCCCGCGGACCGGGCGCTGGACGTGCTGACCGGGCTGCTGCCCCGGCTGTGGCGGCCGGCCGCCGCGCCCTTCACCCCGCTGGCGGAGGAGACCGCCGGCTGGATCGACCGGATGCCCCGGGCCTGGGAGCGGGCCGGCCGGCCGTACGAGCGGCGACTGCTCGACGCCGCGCTCGCCCTGCTCGCCGAACTGGCGTCCAGCCAGGGCGAGCAGGTGCTGGTCAACCAGGACCTGCACGCCGGCAACGTGCTCGCCGCCGACCGGGAACCGTGGCTGGTGATCGACCCGAAGCCGCTGACCGGTGAGCGGGAGTTCTCGGTGGTGCCGCTGGTGCGCGGCCGGGAGCTGGGCCACTCGCCGGCCGCCGTCCGGCACCGGCTCGACCGGCTCAGCGCCGAGCTGGGGCTGGACCGGGAACGGGTCCGGGGCTGGACGATCGGCCATACGCTGGCCTGGGGTTTCGACGGTGACGGCGTCCTCGCGCACCACATCGAGGTGGTCCGCTGGCTGCTCGACGAGCACTGACCGACCGTCGCACACCGGGCCGATCAGCCGGCCTGGCACGTACGGCACCAGTAGAGGTTGCGGCCGGCCAGCTCGCCGCGGCTCACCTCGTCACCGCAGACGTGGCAGGGCGCGCCCGGGCGACGGTAGACGTACACCTCGCCACCGTGCCGGTCCACCCGGGGCGGCCGGCCCATCGCCTCCGGCAGGTGCGCGTCGCGGACGGTGTCGATCCGGCCGCGCACCACCGCGAGCCGCATCAGCTCGACCAGGTCGGCCCAGAGCGTCTCCCACCCCGGCCGGGTCAGCCGCCGGCCGGGCATCGTCGGGGGCAACCCGGCCCGGAACAGCGCCTCGGTCACGAAGATCAAGCCGGTGCCGGCCACCACCGACTGGTCCAGCAGCAGCGCGGCCAGTGGCGTCGGGCTCCGCGAGATCCGGGCGTACGCCCGCTCCGGGTCGGCGTCGGCGCGCAACGGATCCGGTCCGAGGCGCTCGCGCAGCGCCACCACCTCCGGTGGGGTGAGCAGCTCGCAGGCGGTCGGCCCGCGCAGGTGCAGCCAGTGCCGGTCGCTGGCGAGCCGCAGCCGCACCTGACCGACCGGCTCCGGTGGCTCCCCCGGCCCGTCGGTGAACTTCCCGTACAGCCCGAGGTGCACGTGCAGCGTCAGGTCGGTGGCGTAGTGGTGCAGCAAGTGCTTGCCGTACGCCTCGGTGCCCTCCAGCACCGTGCCGGAGAGCAGGGCGGCGCCCTCGGCGAACCGGCCCTGCGGGCTCGCGGCGTGCAGCTTGTCCCCGGCGAACAGCTCGGCGTGCCGGGCCGCCAGGCGATGGATGGTGTGTCCCTCTGGCACGGTTGCCAAGGATAGTCAGCGCCGGACGACCACACCGGATGCGGAGATCGAGAGGTGCCCGTACCCGGTACTGGTGTCAGGAAACGCCCAGCTGGGTATTTCGGGGCGGTACCGCGTGGGTGCCACCCGTGACCGGCCACCACGCATTCATCAGGAGGTGTGTTGTGGTCAAGATTCCTTCGCTGTCCCGCCGGTCGGAGCCGGTGCCGACCCGGGACGAGAACCTCGACGGCACGAACCGGTCCGACGACGGGGCCGTCGGGCACCCGGTGGTCACCGACCGGGACGCCGAGCAGACGACGTACCGCAGCGGCGCCGGGACCGGCGACGAGGCCGAGCGGCGGGCCGCCGAGCGGGCCGCGGTGGCCCGCGCCGCCACGGCTCGGCCGGTGGAGGGCGACGCCCGGCGCGGCACCGACCCGGCGCCGACGGTGGACCGCACCGTCGACCGGGACACCGACCTCGACCGGGACCGCACGACCCGAGGGCCCGACCCGGAGGACCGGATCGTGACCGACCGGCCGGTCGACCCGACCCCGGACCGGACCGAGCCGCCGGTGACGCGCGGCCCGAGGCCGCGGGCCAGCCTGCTCGCCACGTTCGGCCTGATCGTCGCCGTCGCCGGTGCGCTCTTCGTGCTGACCGGCACCCTGGCGGGGTACGGCATCGGGCTCGGCGCCCTCGGCGCGGTGCTCTCGGTGCTCGGCCTGTCGGCCACCCGCCGCCGGCACGTCGCCGGCAAGACCGACGCGCTGTTCGGTGTGCTGATCGGGCTGGCCGCCGTGGTGCTCGGGGTGCTGGCGATGACCGGTCAGTTCGACTGGCCGACCACCGACGGCGACTGGGTGCAGCGGTTCCGCGAGTGGCTTGACTCACAGTTTGTGGATCGTTTCTAGCGGGCACTGTTCCGCTCGCCGGTGGTGCACCGGCAAGGCCGGCGGTTCGCCGGCAGCCCGAACTCCCCGGTGGTTCACCGGCCGGGCGACACCCTTTCAGGGGCGGCGGTTCGCCGCCCCTGAAGTCTTTCCGGGGCCCGGTTCGCCGGGCCCCGACGCGTGAGCCTCCCGACCAGCGGCGGCCCTGCCACCTTGCGTGCGGCAGGTGGCCCGGAACACGAATCCCGGCTCCCTCCGGCCTCAGCGCAACGAATCGCAGCAGCAGACCCCTCAGACGCAACGAATGTTCGGTGCGCGCAACTCTCGGTGGTGGATCCTGCTGCTGGCGCCGCATAACGTTGAGCAACGGCGCCAGCCCGTGGGCCACGGTGGCCGGGCGCGCCCGACCCCTGGGAGCAGGACAATGACGATGGACGCCACCAGCCAGCACCTGTTGATGTGCCGGCCGACGTACTTCGCCGTGGATTACGCGATCAACCCGTGGATGGACCCGAGCGCGCCGGTCGACGTCGCGCTGGCCGTCCGCCAGTGGGAGCAGCTGCGCCAGACGTACCGCGACCTGGGCCACACCGTCGAGGAGATCACTCCGCTGCCCGGCCTGCCCGACATGGTCTTCGCCGCCAACGGTGGCACCGTGATCGACGGCAAGGCGATGGCCGTGCAGTTCCGCGACCCGCAGCGCGCCGACGAGGCACCGGCCTACCGGGCCTGGTTCGAGTCCGCCGGCTTCGAGATGTACGACCCGAAGCACGTCAACGAGGGCGAAGGCGACGTTCTGCTGGCCGGCGACCACCTGCTCGCCGGCACCGGCTTCCGCACCGCGCACGCCTCGCACGCCCAGTTGCAGGAGGTCTTCGGCTACCCGGTGATCACCATGCAGCTGGTCGACCCGCGCTTCTACCACCTGGACACCGCGCTGACCGTGCTCGACGAGCGGACCGTGGCGTACCTGCCCGAGGCGTTCTCCCCCGGCAGCCAGGCCGTGCTGCGTCGGCTCTTCCCCGACGCCGTGCACGCCACCATGGCCGACGCCGAGGTGCTGGGGTTGAACGCGGTCAGCGACGGGCGGCACGTGGTGCTGCCCGCGCAGGCGACCGACCTGGCCGCCAAGCTGCGCGACCGGGGCTACGAGACCATCGGTGTCGACCTGTCCGAGCTGCGTAAGGCCGGCGGCGGACCGAAGTGCTGCACGCTGCGACTCCGTCAGGGAAAGGCAAGCAAGTGATCGTGGATGACATTCTGCGGACGCCGGGAGCGGTCCGGGACGCCGAGCGCTGGACAGCGCACAACTACCACCCCCTGCCGGTGGTGATCTCGTCCGCGGAAGGCGCCTGGCTCACCGACGTGGACGGCCGGCGCTACCTGGACTGCCTGGCCGGCTACTCCGCCCTCAACTTCGGTCACCGGCACCCCCAGCTGATCGCCGCCGCGCACGCCCAGCTGGACCGGCTGACGCTGACCAGCCGGGCGTTCATCCACGACCAGTTCGCCGACTTCTGCCGCGAGCTGGCCGAGTTGTGCGGCAAGGACCTGGTGCTGCCGATGAACACCGGCGCGGAGGCCGTGGAGACCGGGATCAAGGTGGCCCGCAAGTGGGGCTACCAGGTCAAGGGCGTGGCCGCCGGCCAGGCCAACATCGTGGTCGCCGAGGGCAACTTCCACGGCCGGACCACCACCATCGTGAGCTTCTCCACCGACGAGGACGCCCGCGCCGACTTCGGGCCGTACACCCCGGGCTTCACCGTGGTCCCGTACGGCGACCTGGACGCGCTGGCCGCCGCGATCGACGAGAACACCGTCGCCGTGCTGCTGGAGCCGATCCAGGGCGAGCAGGGCGTCGTCGTGCCACCGGAGGGCTACCTGCCGGGCGTACGCCAGGTCTGCACCGACCGCAACGTGCTGTTCATCGCCGACGAGATCCAGTCCGGCCTCGGCCGGACCGGCGCGACCTTCGCCTGCGACCACGAGGGCGTCGTGCCGGACATGTACCTGCTGGGCAAGGCGCTCGGCGGCGGCATCGTGCCGGTCTCGGCCGTGGCCGCGAACGCCGACGTGCTCGGCGTGCTCAAGCCCGGCCAGCACGGCTCCACCTTCGGCGGCAACCCGCTCGCCTGCGCGGTGGCGATCGAGGTCGTCCGGCTGCTGGCCACCGGCGAGTTCCAGCGCCGGTCGGCCGAGCTGGGTGAGCGGCTGCGGGCCGGCCTGGAAGGGCTGGTCGGCAAGGGTCTCGTCGGGGTGCGCGTCCGTGGCCTCTGGGCCGGTCTGGACATCGACCCGGCGCTGATGAGCGGACGGGAGGCGTGCGAGCGGCTCGCCCAGCGCGGCGTGCTCGCCAAGGACACCCATGGCTCCACCATCCGGCTCGCCCCGCCGCTGGTGATCACCGAAGAGGAGATCGACCTGGCGGTGGCCCAGCTCGCCGCCGTACTGGCCGACTGAACAGGGACGCGCTTCGGGCGGGCGTCGGGACCACGGTCCCGGCGCCCGCCCTCGCGTCAGGCGCGGGGTAGGCGCATCGCCATGGTGGGGGCCTCGGCCATCACCGAGGTGGGGGTGAAGGGGGCGCCGGCGGGCAGTTCCTCGGCCCGACCGATCTGCACCCCGGGGTAGAGCTCCACCATGTCGCCCTCACCGAGCACCCGGGACTGCTGCGGAGCCAGGGGAATCCGGTCCGACTCGGCCATCGAGCCGGCCGGGCGGATGCCGGAGCCGTTGGTGCTCACGTCGGTCACGATGACCTCGCCGACCCGCAGCTCGAAGCGGACGTGCCCCCGGCTGATCCACCGTCGGGCCTCGTCGTTGAGCCACTGCCCGAGCATGATGCCGCCGTCCTGCTCCGGGGCACGGCCGGCCACCACCGGCTGGTCCTCGGTCAGCACGAAGCGTCGTCGCACCAGGCCGCCGACGCGCACGGCGAGGACCTCCGAACGCGGCCGGGGGCCGGCGTCACCGAGCCGTACGCCATGCCGGGGGCAGGTCGGTACGCCGTTGCGCAGCGCGGGCGGCGGCTGCGCGGCGGGGCTGCGGTCGGCACCCCCGGCCAGGTCGGCGAACGCACCACCCCCACCACCGCCGCCGAACAGCGCGCAGCCCGACTCCGGGCAGCGCCACTGGCGGGCCAGCAGCTTGGCGCCGGTCGGCGACCGCTTGCCGGCCACCGGCGAGTGGCCACCGCCGACGTGTGCGATGAACACCGGCCCGCCGGCGCCGGGCACCGGGGCGACCACCCGACCGGGCTGCTCGACCAGCCACGGGAACCGACCGCGCAACCCGTCGAAGCGGACCCGGCTGAGCACCGGCAGACCGAGCAGGTCGGCGACCTCCAACATCCGGTCGCCCGGGTTGTCGAGCACCTCGACGAGCCCGTCGTCGGCCCAGCGGCGGACCACCATCCGCTCGTTGGAGGTCAGGTCGGCGTCGGAGAGCAACGCACGGTGCACCACCGCGTAGACCTGGACGCTGTCCTCCTCCAACTCCCGGGAGAGCGCGTCGATGACCATGCCGAGCCGCAGCAGGCTGGCCGGCCGGCCACCGTCGATGTCCTGGTAGCGGATCACCTCGGCCAGGTCGAGCACGGCCCGGGCCAGCGACGGGTCCGTGCAGACCCGCCCCTCGATGGCGTCGAGCACCTTGCTGATCTCAAACCTCATCGGGCACTCCGGATGATCTCGTCGATCCGGGGCGCGAGGTCCACGTCGCGGGTGGGTGACCCCGCGGTGAGCAGGTCTGCCATGCGCCGACCCTACCGGGCACGCCGAACGGCATCGACCAGCGGTCGCGGGTGTCGTTGCCTCCCGACACGACGAAGCGGGGGCGGTGCCGTCCGGCACCGCCCCCGCCACGTACGTCCTCAGCCGCCCGGCGGCCGGGGTGCTCAGCCGCGCAGCGGCTGCCCCACCTCGTGCAGGTGTCCGAGTGCCTGCCGGTACGACTCGACCAGCCCGGTCTCGGCGTACGGGATGCCCTGCTCGACGCAGTAGGCGCGGACGATCGGCTGTGCCCGGCGCAGGTTGGCCCGGGGCATGTTCGGGAACAGGTGGTGCTCGATCTGGTAGTTGAGCCCGCCCAGCGCGGTGTCCACGAACAGGCCGCCCCGCACGTTGCGCGAGGTCAGCACCTGCTTGCGCAGGAAGTCGAGCTCGTCCTCGGCGGTCGGCATCGGCATGCCCTTGTGGTTCGGCGCGAACGAGCAGCCCATGTAGAGGCCCCACAGCGCCTGGTGCACGACGGCGAAGAGCAGCGCCTTGACCGGCGACATGACCGCCAGCAGCAGTGCCACGTAGCCGGCGGTGTGCGCGACCAGCAGCACCCCCTCGACCACCCGGTGTCGCATCGGGGTGGTGTACCGCCCGTCCGCTTCCCGGCCGACGATCGCCCGGATGCTCGCCACGTGCAGGCTCAGCCCTTCCAGCAGCAGCATCGGGAAGAAGAGGTACGCCTGGCGCTTGGCCAGCCAGCGACCGAACCCTCGGGTCTCCAGAGCCTGCTCGGGCGTCCACACCAGGGCCCCCGCGCCGACGTCCGGGTCCTCGTCCTCGTGGTTCGGGTTGGCGTGGTGCCGGTTGTGCTTGTCGACCCACCAGCCGTAGCTGATCCCCACCGCCGCGTTGCCGGCGAAGAGACCCACCATCTCGCTCGGGCCGCGCCGGCGGAACATCTGGCGGTGCCCGGCATCGTGGCCGAGGAACGCGACCTGGGTCGTCGCCACCGCCATCGCGGCCGCGAGCGGCAACTGCCACCAGGAGTCGCCGACCAGGAACACGGCGACCCAGCCGGCCACGAAGGCACCGAGGGTGAGCACGATGCGGGCGACGTACCAGCCGGGACGTCGGTCCAGCAGACCCGCCTGACTGATCCGTCGAGACAACTGTGCGTAGTCACTACCTCGCCGTCGTACCGGCGGTTCTGCCACCGCTCCGAGCGCCATTGATGCTCCCGTTCCCGCTCACGCCGGTGCCGGGTGGCCCGGGCTCACCGTTGAGTCTTCCCGGATTAGTTGCGCTGAGTAACCCTGACAACCCCCGGATGGGGGGTAGGGCGAGCCCTACCCCCACGTCCGGCTCAACCCAGCCGGGTCACCGCGGCCCGCAGCCGGGCCAGGTCGCGCCGCCGCCGCTCGTAGCTGGCGGCGAGCCCGATCAGCGCCAGCCCACCGGCGCCCAGATAGATCCACCGGGGCAGCAGGTCCCAGCCACGGGCCAGCTCGTGCAGCGCCAGCACCGCCAGCACCCCGCCGCCGAGCAGGACCGGGGCCTGCCAGCGCCGGCTGGCGCCGGCCAGCACGGCGCCCAGGGCCGCCGCGCCGAGCAGCAGCCGCCGCCACGGCTGCGGGTCCGGCCCGGCCAGGACCGACGCGAGGCTCGGCAGCAGCGCCGCGACCAGCCCCGGGCCGAGCGCCAGCCAGCTCGTCAACCCGGGCCGGGTCCGCAGCGCCAGCAGGCCCGCGCCGAGGGCGAGGGCCGCTGCCGGCAGGGTGTACGCCTCCAGCACGGTCACCCCGTCGGCGGCCAGCAGCACCCACACCCCCAGCAGCTCGCTGCCACCGGCGATTCCGGCGAACCCCCACCGCCGCCCGGCCGGTTCGCCCCGACGCAGCAGCCGCAGCGCGACGGCGACACCCCAGAGCACGCAGACGGTCGCGAGGTGCCGCGCCACCTCGACGGCCAGCAGAGCCGCCACCAGCGCCACCGCCTGCGCGGCACCGTCCAGCACCCGCCCGGCCGACGCCCGGCCGGCCGCAGAACCCGCCGCCCCCGTCGCGGACCGGCCGGTGGACCCTCCCGCCGACGTGGCCGGGGGACCGATCGTGGCCGCGGCGGCCAGGACCAGCGCGGCCACCACCAGCAGCGGGTACGCCGCCGCGCGCAGCGGCAGCCCGTCGGCGAGCGGCACGGTCACCGCCAGCGCGGACGCCGCCCCCACGGCGGCGAGGCAACCGGTGACGCGCACCTCGACGAGCCGTGCCCCCACCCCGACGGCCACCGCCACGACCAGCAGCACTCCCTCGGCGGCGAGCGTGCCGGCCCGGGTGGCCAGCAGCCCCACCACACCGGCGGCGGCCAGCACCGCCCCCACCGGCACCGCGATCGACGCGAGCGCCGGACGGGGCGTCGACAGGGCGGCGATCAGCAGCGTGGCCACCCCGGCGAGCAGGACGGCTGCCGGCAGCACCGGCCAGGGCGCCCCGACCGCGACGAGGAGCACCGGCAGCGCACCCGCGGCGAACGGCAGCGCGGGCAGCAGCGGGGGTCGGACCGCCCGTCCGGTCAGCGCGGCGGCCACCGCCAACGCGACCAGCGCCAGCGCGACCGGGAACGCCGCCGGGTCGGCGACGACGGTGGGCACCCCCGACCAGACCGACCCCCGGCTGCCGTACGGCGCGACGAGCGCGCCCAGCAGCGCCGGCAGCGCGGCCAGCACCGCGACCGCCGCCAGTACGACGCCGGCCGCCACCAGGACACCCGACCGGCGGATCGTCGGCGGCCCCCCAGCCGCCGACGACCCTCCCACCACCGACGACCCCCCGACCGCCGGCAGGTCCCACCGGGCGACGAGCGCGACGCCCAGCGCAGCCAGCGCCGCGTACAGCGTGACGGGCTCGTCTCCCGCCACGACGAGCGGCGCGAGCCCGGGCGCGGTCACCGCCACCATGGCACCGGTCACCGCGTACCCGGTCAGCTCGACCCGGTGACGACGCGCCGCGAGCGAAGCGACCAGCGGCAGCCCGGCGGCGACAAGCGCGGCCCGGGCCTGCCACCAGGGCGGCGCGCCCGCGGCGAACAGTGCCACCGCGGCCACCGCCGGCAGCGCGAGCTGGGCGACCAGCAGACCCGTGCCGGCCACCCACCGGTACGCGCCGGCGGCCCGTCGTACGGCCAGCGCCAGCCCGAGCACGACGACCGTCCCGAGCGCCACCAGTGCGCCCACCGGGGCGGCCAGGGCCACCAGCAGCCCGTGCCCGAGCAGGACCGCGCCACCGAGCGCCCCGGTGATCACCGTGGCCGGTCGGGCCGCCGGGCGGGCCAGCACCCAGAGCAGCAGCGCGACCCCGCCGACCAGGTCCACGACCACCACGACCGGCCAGGTCGCCGTCCAGGCGGCGGGCAGGGAGAGCAGCAGCGCCGTCGCGCCGGCCGTGGCGAGCGGCACCCACGCGCCCCTGGGCAGCAGCAGTGCCGTCGCGCCGAGCGCCAACGCCAGAGCCGGGGCCACCTGCCAGCCCCACTCCAGGTCCGGTCCGGCTCCGGCACCGCCCCACGGCGGCAGCGATCGGGCAGCGGCGGCGACCGCCAGCCCGCCGGTGATCAGCACTGCGATCTGGGCCGTGCCCGCCGCGACCAGCAGCGCCCCGGCGCGCGGGCCGGTCCGCCAGCCGGCCGGCAGCAGTCGCACCCCGGCGGCCAGCCCGAGAGCCACCGTGGCCGCCGCGACCAGCAGCAGCGACGGCCGCAGCTCGGCCACCGGACGCAGCAGCGCGGCGGCCAGCACCGGCACCACCAGGCCGGCCGCCACCGCCCGCACCGCCTGGCCGCCGACCAGCCGGGCCGCGCCGAGCCCGGTCAGCGCGACCAGCAGCAGTGGCGCCCCGGCCAGCAGCGGTGAGCCCGCCGCCCGGCCGACCAGCAGCGGCACCAGGGCGCAGCCGGTGGCACCGACCAGTGCGGCGACGTGCCCGATCGCGGCGAGCACCCGGCCGGCGAGCCGGGCCCGCCGTGCCCCGTCGCGCGGTGCGCCCCCGCGCAGCGCGACCACGACGGCCAGGTCCAGCAGCGCCACCCCGAGCAGGACCAGCGCCCAACCGTCCGCTCCCGGCCGGGCCTCGGCGGCCAACAGTGGCAGCACCGGCTGGGCGGCCAGCAGAGCGGCGAACCAGGGCCCGGTCAACCGGCTCCACCGGGCGTACGACACGGCGACCGCCGCGCTGGCCCCCCCGACCAGCGCGGCGTACCTGCTGCCCGGCCAGCCACCCACACCGGCCAGGTTCACCGACCAGGCCGCGTAGCCGTCCAGCACCACCAGCAGCAGCCCCACCGCGGCGAACGTCTCCGCCGTGCCGCGCAACCCCCGACGGGCCGCCACCAGAGGAACGGCCAGGACGAGCGCCGTGACCGCCGCAAGGATCAGCGCCCGGCCACCGACACCCACCGCCGCCCAGGCCACCGCCGTGAAGACCACCGCCGCGGTGCCCAGCAGGAGTCCACCGAGGACGAACAGCAGGCCCTGAACTGTCCGCGTCGAGGTCTCCGCCGCGCCCGCTGCCGGGGATCCCCCACCCACCGGCGCCGGCGTCCCAGCCGCCACGGGCCGCGCGGGGGCGGCAGCGGCCAACCCGGCGCGGACGATCGCGGCCAACTCGGCCCGCCGCTGTGAACTGGCCGCCAGCCGACCGGCCAGCTCGACGTACGTCCGGCGGGCCCGCTCCACCTCCGGCGTGAGCTGGGCGACCTCCCGCCCCAGCCGGACCACCTCGGCGGCGACCGGGTCGGGCGAACGGCCACAGCCGGTACACCCGGTGCTCAGGTCGGCCGGGGCGCCGCAGGCGGGGCAGGGGTAGCCGGTGTCATCCACCTGGTCATCATCGAAACCCGGCGGGGTGCCCGCCCAGAGTGCGCGTACTCAGGGGCGCGTGTGCTCGTGTACCCAGGTGGCGTAGCCGGGGTCGCCGCTCTCCACCCTGGACACCAGGATCTCCGGCACCTCGTACGGGTGGCTGACCCGGATCTGGTCCACCAGCGCGGTGAGCCGGTCGGGTGCCGTCTTGAACTGCACCGACCACTCGCTGCTGGTCTCCACCCCGGACCGCCACCAGTAGGTGCTGTCCACCTGACCGCCGACCTGCGCGCAGGCGGCGAGCCGCCCGGCGACGGCCGCGGCCGCCAGCACGTCGGCGACCGAACGCGCATCCACCACCGTCGTCACCACGCAGATCTGGTCCACGACCGCACCCTACGCGGCGGCCTCCCGGTTGGCCGCGATCCAGGCGTCGATGCGCGCCCACCAGTCGTAGAGCCAGTCGATGCGTTCCTGCCGCCCGGTCGGCACGTCCTCCGGGGGCACCGACCAGAACCGCATCACGATCCGTTTGTCCATCGGCAGTTCGCGCCACACGTCGGCGACGGTGAGCATCCGGTCCAGCCCGGTGTGGGCGACGAAGATGACCCCGGCGTCCGGGGCCGCCTCCAGCGCGGCGAGCATCCCGCCGGGCTGCGGGGCCAGCACGTGCCGCATCCGTTCCGCGCGCAGCGCCATCCGCTCGAGGCCGAGGGAACGCAGCCGGGCGATCGCGCGCAGCCGACGCTTCGGGGTGAAGTTGCCACCCTCCGGGAAGATCACGAAGGCGTCGTTGTCGTCCAGCCCGTTGGCCAGGTGCCCGACCTGGCGTACCGTCTCCTCGCCGCGCTCCGGCGTCGGCGCGATGAACCGGTTGGGCAGCCGGTTGAGCAGCACGTCGATCGCCGGGTCCCACTGGAGGCTGTCCTTGAGCACGATCCGCGGCTCCCGCTTGAACCAGTTGACCAGCCCGTGGATCAGGATGAACGAGTCACCGGGCCCCGCGTGCCGGCAGAGCACCAGCTCGGGCCGGCCGGGCAGGGCTGTGTCCGGGTCGGTGCCCACGACGTCGATGCGCAACCGCAGCGTCCAGCGGGCCTGCCAGAACAGCACCCGCAGGAACCAGCCGGCCAGCACGTAGTGCGCACGTTGGAACGCCGGCGACCGGCTCCGCCAGCCGAAGCCGGACGCGACCCAGAGCACGAAGAGCGCGAGCAGTGCGGCGGCGTCCCAGACGAGGTAGACGCAGCCGATCCAGAGCAGTCGCAGCGGGCGCAACCGACCGGGGACCAGTGGGGAGGCGGCCGCGGCGACCAACGCCCAGACCGGCAGCGTCGTCACCACGGCGACCGCGAGCAGCACCACGCCGGGAGCGAGCAGCAACCGGCGCAGCCACCTGGGAGGCAGCGGCATCACCGCTCCACGTGGGTGGCCAGGTAACGCCGGGACGCGGTGTACGCCCGGCTGATCCGCCGCCCCACCGCCGCCATGTCCCGGTACGCCCACGGGGTGTCGTCGCGCGGGTTCAGCCCTCCGGTCGGCAGGACGTGCACCTCGACGCCCTCGGGCAGCGCGGCCATCTCCCGGAAGAACCGGTGCCGGCGGGAGATCTCGAACGCGACCTGCGCGATCTCCCACGGCCGCCGGGGCGGGGTCAGTTCCCGTTCGATCCGGCCCACCTGGAGGACGAAGATCTGGCCGGCGCCGGCGGCCACCGCCTCGCCGATCGGGATGGAGTTGACGATGCCGCCGTCCACGTAGTGCGCGCCGTCGATCTGCATGGGCGGCAGCAGGCCGGGCACCGAGGCCGACGCCAGCACGGCCGGCACCACCGGGCCGCTGTCGAACCAGTGCTCGGCGGCACGCTCGATGTGCGCGGCGCAGCAACGGAACGGCACCCGCAGGTCCGCGAAGGTGGTGTCCACCCCCAGCTCGGATTCGAGCAGGCGGCGCAGCGGTCGGGGCGAGTGCAGGTGGGTGCGGGCGGCGAAGCGGCGCAGTTGCCGCGCGACGGAGTCGCCGTACACCTCGCTGGCCTCGGGTGAGGCCCAAAGCCGGACCAAGCGGTCGGTCACCGCCTCGGACGGGTCGGCGGCGACGAGTGCGCCGTTGACCGCGCCGATCGAGGTGCCGAGCACCAGGTCGGGTTGGATGCCGGCACGGAACAGGGCACGCAACATGCCCACCTCGACCGCGCCGAGCACTCCCCCGCCGCCGAGCACGAACGCCACCGGTCCCCCCGCCATGCCACTCATCCTGGCACGGCCCCGCCGCCGACCGATGGGCCGCGTCGCGGGGACGGTCGGCGACAGCGGTGGCCGTCCATGCACGACGGCGTTGACAGGCGGGAGACATTCGCGCAACCTGATACCGCTCCCACCCCGAGGGCAGGTGCGATCCGTGAAGGCAGCACTGCATCCGGGCCGCTTGCTGGCCCGCAGGTACCGACTCATCGACCAGATCGGCGCCGGCGGCATGTCGGTCATCTGGCGCGCCCGGGACGAGGTGCTGGACCGTGTCGTCGCGCTCAAGGTGCTCGCCCCGTCGCTGGCCGCCGACGCCCGGTTCCGGGACATGGTGCGCGAGGAGGCCCGCGCCGCCGCGCAGCTGGTGCACCCGCACGTGACCTCGGTGCACGACTACGGCGAGACGGTCGACCCGGACGGCTCCATCACCTCGTTCGTGGTCATGGAGCTGCTCAGCGGTGAGGAGTTGAAGCTGCGGCTCACCGAGGGGCCGCTGCCGTGGGCCGAGGCGGTCCAGGTGGGCGCGCAGATCGCCGACGCGCTGGCCGCCGCGCACCGGCTCGGCATCGTGCACCGCGACATCACCCCGGCCAACGTGATGATGACCGGCGTGGGTGTCAAGGTGCTCGACTTCGGCATCGCCACCCGGATCGGCGCGCCGGACGAGGACGAGGACGGCGGCACCTTCGGCACCCCCGCGTACGTGGCGCCGGAGCGGCTCGACGGCGCGCCCGCCCAGCCGGCCACCGACGTGTACTCCCTGGGCGTGCTGCTGCACGAGGCGCTCACCGGCCGGGTCCCCTACCCGGCGGACACCTGGGACCAGCTCAGCGCGGCGCTGGCCGACGGCCCGCCCCCGACGTTGGACGACCTGCCGGAGCTGCCGCCGGTCGTGGCCCGGATCTGCCTGCGCAGCCTCGCCCGGGACCCGGCTGACCGGCCGTCCGCCCGGCAGGTCGCCACCGCTCTGCGTGATCGTCTGCCGCCGGCAGACCCGCCGACGGCCGCCATCCGGGTGCCCACGCCGACCCGCTCGCCGGCGCCTCCCGACGCGTCGACCGGTGGGACGGCGGAGGGACCGGGCGTACCCGACCGGGGCGACGCCGCGCCGGGCCGGTCGCGCCGGCGAGGTGCGCTGCTGCTGGTCCCGGCGGTCCTGGCGGTCGGCGTGGCGCTGACCGTGGCGGCCCTGCCGCCCGAGCAGCCGACGACGCCTCGGACGCAACCCACCGCCGGTCCGGTGGCGCCCGCGTCGACCGGCCCGCCGGTCAACGAGGCGTCCCGCCCGGCCGCGTCACCGTCGACGCCGCCGAGAACCGGCCCACCCTCCGCGCCGCCGGACACGCTGGTGGAGGCCGCCAACCGGGTCGACGGGCTGATCGACGCCGGGTTGGACGCCGGGGACATCCGCTCCGACGTCGGCCTCGACCTGCGCAACGAGCTGCGCAACCTGACCGTGAGCGTCGCCTCCGGGCGGAACGGGCTTGCCGCGCCGGTGGCCCGGCTGCGCGAGAAGGTCGCGGTCCGGTTGGGCGAGGGCGGCATCAGCCCGGCGTACGCGCAGCGGCTGGACGCCGCCATCGCCGAGCTGGGTGCGGCCCGGGTCTGATCCGGCCACCGGGGCGGGTGGGTCAGCGGGTCGCGACCCGGGCGGTCTCGCGGACGCCGAGGCCGCGGGCGGCGACCCGCCGGTAGACCTCCTCGTAGCCGTACGCCATCCGCTCGACCGAGAAGTTCTCCGCGACGTGCGCGACGCAGTCCTCCGGGTCCAGCTGCTCCGCGGCCCGCAGCGCCCCGGGAAGGTCCTCCGGCCGTTCGCACACCAGACCGGTCACTCCGGGACGCACCAGCTCCGGCACCGCACCCCGGTCCAGCGCGACCACCGGCGTACCGGTCGCCATCGCCTCCACCATCACCATGCCGAACGGCTCGTCCCACTGGATCGGCATGATCAGGCATCGGGCGTCGACCAGCATGCGCAGGGTCTCCGCGCGGCCGGCGTTGAGCACGACCGTGACGTCGTCGTCGACGAGCGGCGCGACGACCTGCTCGTAGTACCGGCGCTCGGCCGCCTCGTTGCACTTGCCGGCCAGCAGCAGCGGCAGTCCGGCCTCCCGGCACGCCCGGATGGCGACGTCCGGGCCCTTGTCCGGGCTGAACCGGGCCAACCACAGCACCGGCCCGGGGCCGGGTGCGGTCTTGCGGGGAAAGCCCCGGATGTCCAGGGCGTTGTGCACGGTGCCGGCCCAGGGCAGGAACGGGTTGAGCTGGCGCTGGGCGTGGGAGATGGCCACCAGTGCGACGCCCTTGTCGACGTCGCTGAGCACGTCGCCGTACTCCCCCACCGGGTTGCCGTGCACCGTGGCCACCGTCGGCACGGCTCGGCGGCCGGCCACCAGCGGACCGATCGTGGTGTGGTCGTGGATCACGTCGAAGTCCGCCGCCGTGATCAGGTGGTTGACCCGGGCCAGGTGGGCCAGTTCCGGCAGCGACTCGCCGAGCCGCTCGTACTGGATCTCGGGAACGGTGGAGACGAAGCTGCCGGCCGCGGTGCCGTGCTCGCCGCCGGCGCCGAACAGGGTCACCGCGTGCCCGTGCGCGGTCAACGCGTCCACCAGGCCGGCGGCCACCTGTTCCAGGCCGCCGTAGCCGGGCGGCGGCACGGACAACCACGGTGGGACCACCATCGCGATACGCAACGACCGCTCCGGAGGGCCGTCGGCGGGCGGGTGGTGGTTCACAGCCACGAGTCCTCCCCGATCATCCCCGGTCGACCGTCGCCGCCGGCCGGCGGCGATTTCCCTGTGGCGTCTTCGGTAAACCGGACAAGACGGGCGTTCACCCGCCGACCAGGAGCTGGTCGTGGACCACCCGCACCCCGGGGGCGGACCAGGCCACCCGCTCGACCTGGTCGCGTTCCCACCACGAGCGGACCACCCCGGCGAGAACGAGGGTGTCGCCGTCCATCTCGACCGTCACCCGGTCGGCGCCGATCGTGCGCCGCAGCGCGCGCTGGACGTCCCGGCGCACCTGTTCGGCGGCCGGCGGCGCGGGCGGCCGCACCTCGACGAGGTTGGTGATCCCCCGTACGCCGTCGAGGCGGCGCAACTCCCCCTCGGCGGTGCGGCGCTGCCACCCGAACTCCACCTCCCCGCGGAGCATCAGCCAGCCGTTGGCGACCGTCACGTCCAGCCGCTCGGATGGCACGAAGCTGTCCCACTCCAGCGCCCGACTGGCCGCGATGGCGATCTCGCCGTCGGTACGCCCCGGAGTGCCCGGCAACCGCACCTCGATCTCGTCCGCCACCGCCCGTACGCCGCGGACCCGCTGCGCGCAGCGGGTGGCCGCCCAGCTCCGGGCCGCGCCGTCCACGTAACCGGTGAGGGTGACCACGCCCTGGTCGACGGTCACGCCGATCTCGTTCGGCTGCAGTTGCGCGTCCCAGGCCAGCTCGGCCAGGACGTCGCGCTGGATCTGCTGGTCGTCACGGACATCCGTCGCGGTGCTCATCGATCCACCCCCCGTACGGTCGCGGGCTCGCCTTCCGAACCTGCCGGGCGTACGGGTGACGGCGGTTCACCCGATCCGGGTGAACCGCCGTCGGGGCGGAAAAGAGCGGCGGGTGACGGAGCCAACCCCCTTGGCCCCGTCACCCGCCGCCGGAGGGAGGAGGCAGGTTCAGGTGTCGGTCAGGACGTTTCGGCGAGCGTCACGGTTGCCGTCTTCTCGACGCCGTTCCGCTTGAAGTGCACCTCGACCCGGTCGCCGACCTTGCCGGCCTGGACGGCGCCCACCAGGTCGTCGGAGTCGTTGACCACCTTGTCGCCGAAGCGGGTGACCACGTCGCCGCGCTGGAGGCCGGCCTTCTCGGCCGGGCTGCCCGCGGTGACCGAGGCGACCAGCGCGCCGCCGCCCTCGGCCTCGTTGACGCCGACCCCGAGCGAGGGGTGGCTGACCTTCTCGCCGCGCTGGAGCTTGCCCGCGACGTCCTTGGCCTTGTTGCTGGGGATGGCGAAGCCGACACCGATGTTGCCGGTGCTCTGCCCGGAGGTGGCGATGGCGGTGTTGACGCCGATCACCTCACCGCGGGTGTTGACCAGGGCACCACCGGAGTTGCCGGGGTTGATCGGCGCGTCGGTCTGGAGCAGGCCGGAGATCGAGCTGACCGCCTGGCCCTGCTGGTTCGGGTCCTGCTGCTGGCCCTCGCCGGCCCGGATGGTGCGGTCCCGGGCGCTGAGGATGCCCGAGGTCACCGAGCCCTGCAGGCCGAGCGGGCTGCCGAGCGCGAGCACCTGGTCGCCGACCTGCATGGCGTCGCTGTCACCGAAGGTGGCCGGCTTGAGGTCGCTCACCCCGTTGGCCTTGACCACGGCCAGGTCGGTCTTCGGGTCGGTGCCGATGATCTTCGCGCTGGCGGTCTTACCGTCGGCGAAGACCACCTGCACCGTGTCGCCGGCGGCGGAGGCGACCACGTGGTTGTTGGTGAGCACGTAGCCGTCGGCGCTGAGCACGACGCCGGAGCCCTCGCCGCTGTCGGTGGCGATGGAGACGACGCTGTCCTGCACGGCGGCGGCGATCTTCGGCAGGTCGGCGCCGTTGATCACCGGGGCCGCGGAGTAGGTGCGGGTGATGCCGCCATCGTCGCCGTCGAGGGCGAGCGCGAGCGCCCCGCCGGCGACACCGGAACCGAGCATCAGGGCGAACACCGCGACGCCTGCACCGGCGAACTTGGCGATGCGGCTCGGCCGGGGCCCGCTGCCGGGCGGAGCAGCCTGCGGACCCCAGGGCGGCACCGGCTGCCCCGGGTGCTGGGGGTGCTGGGGGTGCTGCTGGTGCTGGGGGTACGCGCCCGGCTGGCCCCCGCCGGCCCAGCCGGACTGCTGCTGGCCGGGATACCAGGGGGCGCCGGGGTACCGGCCGGCGGTCGGCTGCGGGTAGCCGGGCTGGCCGGGCGCCGGATGGCCGGAGACCGGGTACGACGGCGCGGAGGGGGTGGCGGCCGGCGGCTCGTACCCGGTCGGTTGGGCAACGGTCGGAGCCGCGGCGGTCGGCTGACCGGGCTCGTACCCGGTGGACGGGGCCGGCGGCGCGCCGGCCGGCTGGCCGGCGGCAGCGGTGGGCTCGTCCCCGGTGGTCGGAACGACCGCAACGGGGGTGGTCGGGGAGTCGGACTGCACGCGCTCGTCGCGCGGCAGCTCGGCGGTGGGGTGCGACGGCTCGGCGTCGGTGGCGGCCGGCCGGCGCTGCGGGTCGGACTCTAACTCGGTCATGTCACTACCTTCTCCCCGGCCACTGCGACCAACCTGGAACCGTCCTGGAAGTTGGCTGAAAGTCACTCGCCGACCCCGTCGTCCTGTGGCACCTGGGGCAGCCGGACCCGGAAGGTCGCCCCGCCGCCGGGGGTCTCGGCGACCTCGACCGAACCGTGGTGGGCGGCGACCAGCGCCGCCACGATGGCCAGGCCGAGGCCGGTGCCGGTGTTGCCGTCGGCCCGCCGGGTCCGCGCCGCGTCGGCCCGGTAGAACCGCTCGAACACCCGTTCCGCCTGCTCCGGGGAGAGGCCCGGGCCGGTGTCGGACACCTCCACCACGGCGAGGTTCCCCGGCTCCGCGCGCAGGCGCAGCCTGATCTCGGCGTCCGGCGGGGTGTGGGTCAGCGCGTTGGTGACCAGGTTGCCGATCACCTGACGCAACCGCGCGTCGTCGGCGTAGACGACGAGGGGGCCGGAACCGGGCTCGATCTCCAGCTCGATCCGTCGGTCCGGGGCGATGGCCCGGGCGGCCTGTACCGCGTCGGAGGCGAGCACCGGCAGCTCCACCGGGGCCAGCGAGAGCGGCCGTTCCCGGTCCAGTCGGGCGAGCAGCAGCAGGTCCTCCACCAGCAGCCCCATCCGGGCCGCCTCGTCCTCGATCCGGCGCAGCAGGCCGGCGGTCTGCTCAGGTGCACGAGCGGCGCCCTGCCGGTACAGCTCGGCGAATCCGCGGATCGTGGTCAGTGGGGTACGCAGCTCGTGCGAGGCGTCCGCTACGAACTGCCGCATCCGCTCCTCGGAGCGTCGGGCGCGCGCCTCGGACGCCTGGGCGGCGGCCGCCGCGTCCCGGGCGGTGCTCTCCGCCGAGCGGGCGGCGGTCTCCGAAGCGGCCCGGGCGGTGAACGCCGCCTCGATCTGGGCGAGCATCGCGTTCAGCGCGCGGGAGAGCCGGCCCAGTTCGGAGGTCGGGTGCTCCTGCCCCTCCTCCGGGTCGGGCACCCGGCGGGTCAGGTCACCGCCGGCGATGGCGGCAGCGGTGCGTTCTATCTCCACGAGCGGCTTGAGACTGGTCCGTACGATGGCCGCGCCCACCGAGGCCAGCATGATCAGCACCGCGCCGCCGACCAGGAGGTCGATCCAGACGAGCTGCTTCACCGCCAGGTCGACATCGGTGAGGTGCTGCCCGATCGCCGCGAGCTGACCGTTGGGCAGCTCGGTGTAGAGGATCCGCCAGCGGACCTTGCTGTCACGGGCCCGGACGGTGAACGGGTCACCCTCCAGTTTCTCGAATCCGGCGGCGTTCTCCGGCCACGGCGGGAGATCGGCCATGTCGAAGCGTTGATCGTCGAACTGGTAACCCAGGACCCGGTCACCGCTCGGGCTGGTCACGACCACCAGATAGTCGGTCGGGATGCCCAACCGCCCCTGCTTGGCCTCCACCACCGCGCTCTCGATGCTCCGCGCCGAACCGCGCAGCTCGTTGTCGACCTGGCCCACCAGGTAGTTGCGGAGGAAGTAGGCGGTCAGCGAGCTGATGACCAGCAGCGCTGCCGCGACGAGCGCGAGCACCGACGCGACCAGCTTGACCCGTAGTGGTACGCCCCGCACCCGCCCCTTCGCCTGCTGGACCGCGTTCACGCCGCCGGCTTGCGCAGCACGTACCCGACGCCGCGGAGGGTGTGGATCAGCCGAGGCTGGGTGGTGTCGACCTTGCGCCGCAGGTAGGAGATGTAGGACTCGACGATGTTGTCGTCGCCGCGGAAGTCGTAGTTCCACACGTGGTCGAGGATCTGCGCCTTGGACAGCACCCGGTTGGCGTTGAGCATCAGGTAGCGCAGCAGCTTGAACTCGGTCGGCGAGAGCTGCACCCGCTGCCCGGCCCGGTGCACCTCGTGGGTCTCCTCGTCCAGCTCCAGGTCGGCGAAGGTGAGCCGGGAGGGGGCCTGCTCGCCGGTGGTGGTGCGGCGCAGCACGGCCCGGATCCGGGCGGTCAACTCCTCCAGGCTGAACGGCTTGGTGACATAGTCGTCGCCACCCAGGGTCAGCCCGCGGATCTTGTCGTCGGTGGCGTCCCGGGCGGTCAGGAAGACCACGGGGGTACGCGTACCGCCCTCGCGGAGCATCCGGATGACCTCGAAGCCGTCCAGGTCCGGCAGCATCACGTCGAGCACCACCAGGTCGGGCCGGTGGTCCTTGGCGGCGTTCAGGGCCGCGCTGCCACTGGTTGCGGTGGCGACGTCGAAGCCGGCGAAGCGCAGGCTCGCGGAGAGCAGCTCGAGGATGTTGGGGTCGTCCTCGACGACGAGCAGTCGCGCCTCGGTCTGGGTAGCGGGCATGTGCCCATCATCGGCGACCTCACTGCACCGGCGCTGGACGCTTCCTGCAAAAAACCTGAGAGTCGCCGGCCGGGGGGCCGACCGGTGGCACCGGTCAGCGCAGCAGTCGGCGCAACCCGTCCAGCGCGCCGTCGAGCAGCCGGATCGCGGTACGCAACTGGGTGTCGCTGAACTGGCGGGCGCGCGCCAGCCGGCCCACCTCGACGGTGAACGCGGCCAGCCGCTGGTCGAGTTCGTCGAGCAGCGCCGCGCGGGGCGCGCTGGCCGGACCCGCGCCCGGTGACGGCGGCGCCTCCCACCGGGAACGCCGGGTCTGCCGGGCGGCCGCGCTCAGCTCCCGCTTGAGGTCGCGGACCGAACCGCTCACCTCGCTGCGGATCTCGCCGGCCAGGGTGGAGAGGTCGGCCACCGACGCGGCGATGTCCGCCTCCAGGGTGGTCAGCTCGCCCTGCCGTTGGCGCAACTCGTCGCGGCCGGCGTCGGTGATCTCGTAGGTCTTGCGGCCTCCGGCGGCGGTGTGACTGACCAGCCCTTCGGCCTCCAGTCGCTGGAGCCGGGGGTAGATGGTGCCGGCGCTGGGGGCGTAGAGCCCGAGGAAGCGGTCCTCCAGCAGGCGGATCAGCTCGTAGCCGTGCTTCGGGCCGTCGTCGAGGAGCTTCAGCAGGTAGAGCCGGAGCCGGCCGTGGCTGAACACGGCGGTCACGGCAGCTCCTCCTCGTCGTCGGCCACCGGTCGGACAAGGAGCGCGATGCTCCCCGACGTCGCGGAGGCCCAGAGCTTACCCTCGCCGGCGCCGAGCACCCCCTCGCTGTTGGCCAGCGGAAAGGTCGAGGTGTGCACCTGGGGAAACCCGCTGGTGATCCGACCGGAGGCGGTGTGCAGCCGGACGGCGAGGTCGCTGTCCTCCCGGATCCGCACGGTGATGCCGCCCGAGATGGTGCTGAGCCGGATCTCGCTGTGTCGGGGGTTGTCCAGGTCGCAGGTGATGGCTCCGGAGACCGTCTTGGCGTCCACCCGGTCGGCGGCGCTGTCGGCGAGGATCACCTCGCCGGAAACCGTCTCCAGGGTGACGTCGCCGCCCACCCCGAGCGCCTCCACCGACCCGGAGGTGATCTTCGCGGAGGTGCTGCCGCGCAGCCCCATCAGGGTGATCCGACCGGCGGTCACGTCGAGCGTGGTCTGCCGGCGCAGCCCCGAGGCGACCAGCGAGCCCGCGACCAGGCCAAGGTCGGCGAGGACGTCGGCGGGCACCGCGACGGACACGTGCACCTGCGGGTACCGGGCCAGCGACCGGAGCCACCGCAGGGCGTCCGCCCAACCGCGGCCGCGCTCCTGACGCAGGGTGAGGCGGCCGTCGGAGTGGGTGATGAGCACGGGCCGACGACCGACCCGGGTGACGTCGATCCGGGTCGGGCCGTCGGTGGCGACCACGTTGAGCCGTCCGCTCACCAGGCGGACGTGCAGCCGGGTGACCGGGCCGTCCACGGTGAGCCGCTGCGGGCTGTCGACCGTCCATCCGGTCATGGCGTCTCCCCTCGACGACGCGCCGACGCACGTCCGACAGAGGAGACACTAACGCGATACATCGCGACAGCACAAGACTGTCACGATTCGTCACGCCGCCAGGTCGAGCTCCCGCCCCGCGCCGGACGTCGGCCCGGCCACCGTCGGCCCGGCGACCGAGGTCGGCACGGTGGCGGCCGAGGTCAGTGTGGGCACCGGGCGCAGCCCGGCCCACGCCGGGGCAGCCGTCCGGGGCACCAGGTGTACGGCCGACTCGGCCGCCCGGGCCAGCAACCGCCGGTCGGCGTCCCGGGCCGGGTGCAGCGCGGAGGTCACCGTCACGGTGACCACGAGTTCCCGTGCCGACACCACCCGCGCCACCGAGCGCAGCAGGGTGTCCGCACCGAGGAAGGCGGCAGCGGTGGTGGCCGCCCCGGTGGCCTCGCACCGGTACCGGAGCCGCAGCGGCACCACCGGGCTGCCCGTGTCGATGGCCGCCTGGAACGTCGCGGGCCGGAAACCGCCGCCGGGGCGGCAGTCGGCCGCACCCTCCCCGGCGCACCAGGTCGTACCCTCCGGGAAGACCGCGACCGAACGACCGGCGCGCAGCGCGTCGGCGACCCGGCCCACGGTGGCCGGCAGAGCCCGTGGCCGGGACCGGTCCACGAAGACCGTGCCCGCCGCGACGGCCAGCAGACCGACCACCGGCCAGGAGCGGATCTCCCGCTTCGCCACCATGCGGGTCGGCGCGACCGCCAGCACCGCCAGGATGTCCAGCCAGGAGACGTGGTTGGCGACCAGCAGCGCACGGCGCCGGGGCAACCGGCCCCGGATCACCAGCCGGACGCCGAAGGCACGGACGGTGCCCCGCGCCCAGGCGCGCGTCGCCGCCCCCCGCTCCGGCCCGGGCAGTACGGGCAACAGCAGCACCAGGCCCACCCCGGCCAGCAGCATGCCGGTCGCGGCGACCAACCGGAGCACCCGCCGGGCCACCGGCACCGTGGGCACCTCGTCCGCTGCCGGGAGGCACTCGTCGCCGCAGCCGGATTCCGGACGCCAGAGGTCGTGCGCCAGGGCGGTCACCGCTCCACCCCGCCCAGGAAGTGCCGCAGGTAGCGCGGGTTCATCCGGTCCAGCGAGAAGAGCACGTAGAAGTCCGCGCACCTGAAGTCGTGGTCGTACGCCGGCTCGCTGGCGATCCACGCGCCGAGCCGGAGATAGCCGCGCAGCAGCGGCGGCACGGCGGCACGGCCGACCGGCTCGGTGGTCGTCCGGTCGCCGGCGGCTGCCGGCTCGGCGAACCAGGGCCGCAGTGGGCGGACCCGCAGCGGCGGCGGCGCCAGGTGCCGGGCCCGTGCCTGCGCCCACACCTCGTCGACCGCACGCCCGCCGTCGTCCACCGGAACGGAGGCACAGCCGCCGAGCCAGCGGGAGCCGCGCAGGTGCAGGTACCGGGTGATGCCGGCCCACATCAGGTTGATCACCGCTCCCGAGCGGTGGTCCGGGTGCACACAGGACCGCCCGGCCTCGACCAGGTCGTCGCGGAGCGGGTCGAGCGCGGCGAGGTCGAACTCGGTCTCGGCGTACCGCCGGTTGGTGCGGCCCGGCGGCAGCAGCCGGTACGTACCGACCACCTCGCCGGTGCTCTCCTGGCGGACGATCAGGTGGTCGCAGTGGGCGTCGAAGGGGTCCACGTCCAACCCGGCCTCGGCCGGGCGGAGGGTGGCGCCGAGCTCGGTGGCGAACACCTCGTGACGCAGGCGTTGCGCGGCCGCGACCTGGGTCGGGTCGTCGGCGATCAGCAGGGTGTATCCGCTGGTCGTCAGTGGTGCGCCAGCGGCATGCAGAACGGCCATGGGATCTGTGTAGGTGCCCCGGGTTGCCATCCTCGGTGACCACCGGTGTCGATCGGGTGAACGCCGGCCGGCGTATCTGTCCGACCACGGCCGTGCGAGGCTGCCGGGCGGACCCGGCGACGCTGCCGGCACAACCTCCGGAGGTCGACGATGCGCATCGAGTCCCGCTACAACGGGCCCTCCGGCTCGGGCAACGGCGGCTGGAGCGCCGGAGTCTTCGCCGCCGCGGCCGGCGGCCCCGGCCCGGTCGAGGTGACGCTGCGCCGGCCACCGCCGTTGGAGACCGCACTGCGGATGGTCGACGGCGAGGTTCGGGACCCGGCCGGCGAGCTGGTGGCCGAGGTCCGGCCGGCCGGGACGGTGGACGCCGTCGTACCCCCGGTCGACCGGGACACGGCGGTGGCCGCGGCGAGCCGCTACCCCGGCCTGGTCGAGCACCCGTTCCCCGACTGCTACGTCTGCGGTCCGCGCCGCGCGGACGGGCTGCGGATCTTCCCCGGCCGGCTGCCCGACGGGCGGACCGCCGCACCGTTCCGGGCACCCGAGGAGGTCAGCGGCGCCACGGTCTGGGCGGCGCTGGACTGCCCCGGCGGTTGGGCGGTGCTCGCCCCGGGCCGGCCGTACGTGCTGGGCCGGATTGCCGCCGTGGTCACCGCGCTGCCCGCGCCCGGCGACGAGTGCGTGGTGACCGGCGCGTTGATCGGCGTCGACGGCCGCAAGGCGCTCGTGCACACCAGCCTGTACGGCCCGGGCGGCGCACTGCTCGGCGCGGCCCGGGCCACCTGGATCGCCGCCCGCTGACCCCCGCCGTCGTCCGCAGGGAGGACGCGTCTCCACCGCAAGAAGGACCACGCCGTACGGACCCAGCCTGATTGACCTTGTTGCGCTCGGCCGTCACGCTGTGCCACGGCGTACCTCGACGCCGCACACGGGAGGAGAACGATGACTGACGGGCAGCGAAGCCCCACCAGCGACGGTCAGATCGTGGTGTCCGGTCTGACGAAGCAGTACAAGAACGTCCGGGCGGTGAACAACCTGTCCTTCACCGTGGCGCCGGGGCGGGTGACCGGCTTCCTCGGCCCGAACGGCGCCGGCAAGACCACGACGCTGCGCATGCTGCTGAACCTGGTCACCCCCACCGCCGGCACGGCCACCATCAGTGGCCACCGGTACGCCGACCTCACCGATCCGCTCCGGCACGTCGGCGCGATCCTGGAGGCGTCCAGCGCGCACAAGGGCCGCACCGGCATCAACCACCTGCGGGTCATCTGCGCGGCGGCCGGGCTGCCCAGGCAGCGGGCCGACGAGGCGCTGGCCCTGGTCGGGCTGACCCCGGCGGCGAAGCGCAAGTTCAAGGGCTACTCACTGGGCATGAAGCAGCGGCTCGGCATCGCCGCCGCGATGCTCGGCGACCCCCGGGTGCTGATCCTCGACGAGCCCGCCAACGGGCTCGACCCGGAGGGCATCCGGTGGATGCGTGGGTTCCTCAAGAACCTCGCCCACGAGGGTCGCACCGTGCTGGTCTCCAGCCACCTGCTGTCGGAGATGCAGTTGCTCGCCGACGACGTGGTGATCATCGCGGCCGGTCAGCTGGTCCGACAGGGGCCGGTCGACCAGGTCCTCGGGTCGATGGCGCAGGGCGCCCGGGTCCGGGTCCGCACCCCGCAGGCCGAGACCCTGATCGCCGCGCTGAAGGCGCTGTCGGCGACGGTCGACACCGACGAGCAGGGCGTCCTCTTGGTCGGCGGGGTGGATGCCCCGACGATCGGCCGGTCCGCCCTGGCCGCCGGTGTGGAGCTGCACGAACTGACCACCGAACGGCCCGACCTGGAACGGGTCTTCCTGGAGCTGACGGCCGGAAAGGCGGGCATCCGATGAACCTGATCCGATCCGAGCTGCTCAAGATCCGTACCACCAACACCTGGTGGGTCTTCGCGCTCATCTCGCTGCCGCTCTGGGCGCTCACGCTGCTCATCAACTGGTTGCAGGCCGACGCCCTGACGAGCGGGAACCTCGGCGACGTGCCACCCGACCAGGTCGACACCGTGGCGGCCGCGGCCAGCCCGGACGCCCTCTCGTCGAACCTGTTCACCACCGGGCAGTTCTTCGGCCTGCTGATCGTGATGCTGCTCGGCATCATCGTGGTGACCAGCGAGTTCTTCCACCAGACGGTGACCACCACGTTCCTCACCACGCCGCACCGCACCGCGGTGATGAGCGCCAAGCTGGCCGCGGCGGGCGTGCTGGCGCTGCTGTTCTGGCTGGTGACCACCGCGTTCAACCTGATCGCCGGTTCGGCGGTGCTGAACGCGGTCGGGCTGGGCTCACAGTTGGGCAACGACGCCGCCTGGCGGGCGATCGGGTTGAACCTCCTCGCCTACCTGCTCTGGGCGGTGTTCGGGGTCGGCATCGGTGTGCTGATCCGCAGCCAGATCGGTGCCACCGTGACCGGCATCCTGCTCTACCTGGGCGGCTCGATCGGCGCCATCCTGGTGATCAGCATCCTGGCCGCCCGTTGGGGTGACTGGATCAACAACCTGCAACTGCTGGTGCCGTCGCTGGCCTCGTCGCTGATGGTCACCGGGGCGGACATCCCCGGAAACCCGCCGCGCTGGGCCGGCGCCGCCGTGCTGATCGGGTACGCGGTGGTCACCGGCGTGGTCGGCACCCTGCTGATGCGCCGGCGCGACATCTCCTGACCGGACGGTCCCGGGGTGGCGGCGGCACGGCCGCCGCCCCGGGGCGGCGCACCCCTATTTCCCGCTTCGTGGCCGCTCAGCCGCCCGGGCAGCCCCGGCCACCACTGATCGGTACGCAGTGGCCGACCGGCGGGTCCGACTCCTGGTCGGCCGGGTCGTGGCCGATCAGCGTGCTGGTTGCCATGCTGCCGGCCAACGCGACCCCCAGATAGACCAGCACCATCCCGCCGAGCGCCCAGCCGAAGTGGCGCCGCCAGGTCGTCTCCCCCGCCAACGCGGCCAGCAGCAGGCCGGCAGCAGGGAGTGCCGCGTTCAGCACCAGCCCTGCGGTCAGCAGGGCGTCCGTGGTGGCGCCGAACGCCTGCGCCGCGTCCCGGGTCGGCGTGTACGGCGTGGACGTCCGCCGGATCAGGCCCACCACGAGCAGGAACGGCACCCCGTAGAGCCAGGTGAAGAACAGCCCGCCGAGGCCGAGCCGCTTCACGAGCGCCCCAGGTACGCGCCGGCCACGACGGTCCCGACCGCGGCGCTGACCGCCACGGACAGGGTGCCGGCCAGCACCGCGGAGGTGATCCGGCGGACGGCCAGCGCGTTGACCACCGCCGTGACGATCAGCAACCCGAGGAGCACGGGCGCACCCCAGAACAACCCGGCCAGCGCCAGCGACTCCAGGGGCGAGAGGCAGCTGAACATCGCCGAACAGTCCTCCCGGGGCGCGCTCGGCACACTCGTCGTGCCCACCACGACCGCCGCGATCACCGTCGCGTACCAGCCGAACGCGACCGCCATGCTGCTGCCGTACCGCCCCCGCGCTCCCGTGTCATCCATGCGGCCGATCCTCGCCGGCAGCGCCGGCACGGGACATCCGTACCCGTACTCAGTCGTGCCAGCTCACCGCCGTACCAGTCATCGAGGGACGACGCAGCGGATGCTGAACTTCTGGCATCTTCTGTGAATCGGACCACGCGACCGAGGCGGAAATGCCTGCGGGATCCGTACGGCGTAGCCTGGGAGCCGTCCTGTCCGTACTCCTCACCGGGTGCGACGGACCACCGCGTGACACACAAACCCGCGTGAAAGAGGCGATTACCGGCCGTGTCGACCCAGCAGACTTCGCAGGAGAACCCACTGGCGGGTTTCGGCCCGAACGAGTGGATCGTCGAGGACATGTATCAGCGCTACCTCGCCGACCCAACGAGCGTCGATTCGGCCTGGCACGACTTCTTCGCCGACTACCGACCGGCGCCGGGGGCCGCGACACCGCGCGGCGGTGAGCCGGCCGGCGCGCCTGCCGCCGCACCCGAGCCGGACGGCCAGCCGGAAGCGGCCGCCACGGTCAGCCAGCCGAGCACCCCGGCGAAGCCGCCGGCGGCCAGCAAGCCGGCCGCGCAGCCGGCGAAGCCCGCCGCCGCGGCACCCGCCCCGGCGAAGGCCGCCCCGGCGAAGGCCGCCCCGGCCAAGCCGGCCGCGAAGGCCGCCGCGCCGAGCACCGAGGGCCCGCAGACCACGCCGCTGCGCGGTGTCGCCGCGAAGATCGTCCAGAACATGGACGCCTCGCTGAGCGTGCCCACCGCGACCAGCGTCCGGGCGGTCCCGGCCAAGCTGCTGGTCGACAACCGCATCGTGATCAACAACCACCTCGCCCGCGGGCGCGGTGGCAAGGTCAGCTTCACCCACCTGGTCGGGTACGCCATGGTCCGGGCGCTGGTCCAGCACCCGGAGATGAACAACTCCTTCACCGAGGCCAACGGCAAGCCGGCGGTGGTCCGCCCGGCGCACGTCAACCTCGGCATCGCGATCGACCTGGCCAAGCCCGACGGCAGCCGCAACCTCGTGGTCCCCTCCATCAAGGGCTGCGAGCAGATGGACTTCCGGCAGTTCTGGCAGGCGTACGAGGACGTGGTCCGGCGGGCGCGGCGCAACGAGCTGACCATGGAGGACTACTCCGGCACCACGATCTCGCTGACCAACCCGGGCGGCATCGGCACCGTGCACTCGATGCCGCGGCTCATGCAGGGGCAGAGCGCGATCATCGGCGTCGGCGCGATGGAGTACCCGGCCCCCTACCAGGGGATGTCCGAGGCCACTCTCGCCGAGCTGGCCGTCAGCAAGATCATCACGCTGACCAGCACGTACGACCACCGGATCATCCAGGGCGCGCAGTCCGGCGAGTTCCTCAAGGTGATGCACGAGCTGATCCTGGGTGAGCACAGCTTCTACGACGAGATCTTCACCTCGCTGCGGATCCCGTACGAGCCGGTGCGCTGGATGCGCGACGTCGCGGTCAACTCCGAGGGCCAGATCAACAAGACCGCCCGGGTCCACGAGCTGATCCACGCCTACCGGGTGCGCGGTCACCTGATGGCCGACACCGACCCGCTGGAATTCAAGATCCGCAAGCACCCCGACCTGGACGTCCTCCAGCACGGGTTGACCCTGTGGGACCTTGACCGCGAGTTCCCCGTGAACGGCTTCGCCGGCCGGCAGCGGATGAAGCTGCGCGAGATCCTCGGCGTGCTGCGCGACTCGTACTGCCGCCGCGTCGGCATCGAGTACATGCACATTCAGGACCCGGAGGAGCGTCGCTGGATCCAGGAGCGGATCGAGCGCAAGTACGAGAAGCCGTCCCCGGACGAGCAGAAGCACGTGCTCAACCGGCTCAACGCCGCCGAGGCGTTCGAGACCTTCCTGCAGACCAAGTACGTCGGCCAGAAGCGGTTCTCCCTGGAGGGTGGCGAGTCCCTGATCCCGCTGCTCGGCGAGATCCTGGAGTCCTCCGCCGAGGGTGGGCTGGACGAGGTCGTCATCGGGATGGCGCACCGGGGTCGGCTCAACGTGCTGGCCAACATCGTCGGCAAGCCGTACGAGAAGATCTTCTCCGAGTTCGAGGGCCACCTGGACCCGCGCTCGACCCAGGGCTCCGGTGACGTGAAGTACCACCTGGGCCAGAACGGCAAGTTCACCACCCCCGACGGCGAGCACGCCGTCAAGGTGTCGGTGGTGGCCAACCCGTCGCACCTGGAGGCCGTCGACCCCGTGCTGGAGGGCATCGTCCGGGCCAAGCAGGACCGGATCGACCTCAAGCTGGAGGGCTACACCGTGCTGCCGCTCGCGGTGCACGGTGACGCGGCGTTCGCCGGGCAGGGCGTGGTCGCCGAGACGCTCAACCTGTCGCAGTTGCGCGGCTACCGCACCGGCGGCACCGTCCACGTGGTCGTCAACAACCAGGTCGGCTTCACCACCGCCCCGGAGTACAGCCGGTCCAGCCTCTACAGCACCGACGTGGCCCGGATGATCCAGGCGCCGATCTTCCACGTCAACGGCGACGACCCGGAGGCCGTGGTCCGGGTGGCCCGGCTGGCCTTCGAGTACCGGCAGACGTTCAACAAGGACGTCGTGATCGACATGGTCTGCTACCGCCGGCGCGGGCACAACGAGGGCGACGACCCGTCGATGTCCAACCCCCAGATGTACAAGATCATTGACTCGAAGCGCTCGGTGCGCAAGCTCTACACCGAGGAGCTGATCGGTCGCGGCGACATCACCGTGGAGGACGCGGAGGAGCTGCTGCGCGACTACCAGGCGCAGCTGGAGAAGGTCTTCAAGGCCACCCGGGACGCCGCCGCGGCACCGCGCCAGCTCAACCGGCCGCGCCGCGAGGAGGAGCCGGAGCCGCAGGTCGACACCGCCACCGACGCGGCCGTCGTGAAGGCGATCGGCGAGGCGCACGTCAACCTGCCGGAGGGCTTCACCCCGCACAAGCGGATCCAGCAGTTGCTCGACCGGCGGGCCAAGATGTCCGTCGAGGGCAACATCGACTGGGGCTTCGGCGAGATCATCGCGCTCGGGGCGCTGCTGCACGACGGCGTCACGGTCCGGCTGGCCGGTCAGGACTCCCGCCGTGGCACCTTCGTCCAGCGGCACGCCTCGGTGGTGGACGCCCGTACCGGCGACGACTACCTGCCGCTGAAGTCGCTCACCGGCGACGGCGAGCGTTCCCGGTTCTTCGTGCACGACTCGCTGCTCAGCGAGTACGCCGCGATGGGCTTCGAGTACGGCTACTCGGTGGAGAACATCAACGCGCTGGTGGCCTGGGAGGCCCAGTTCGGTGACTTCGTCAACGGCGCCCAGTCGGTGATCGACGAGTTCATCTCCTCCGGCGAGGTGAAGTGGGGCCAGCGCTCCGCCGTCACCCTGCTGCTGCCGCACGGCCACGAGGGCCAGGGCCCCGACCACACCTCGGGCCGCCCGGAGCGGTTCCTGCAGATGTGCGCCGAGGACAACATGCGGGTGTCCATCCCGACCACCCCGGCGAACTACTTCCACCTGCTGCGCCGCCAGGCCCTGTCGCCCAAGCGCAAGCCTCTGGTGGTGTTCACGCCGAAGTCGCTGCTGCGGCACAAGCTCTGCGTCTCGTCGGTGGAGGACTTCACCACCGGCACCTTCCAGCCGGTGCTGCGCGACACGGCAGCCCCGGCGCCGGAGGCCGTGAAGCGGGTGCTGCTCTGCTCCGGCAAGATCTACTATGACCTGTTCCAGGCCCGGCAGGAGCGCGGCGTCACCGACACCGCGATCATCCGGATCGAGCAGCTGTACCCGCTGCCGGTGGAGGAGATCCGGGCCGCCCTGGCGCAGTACCCGAACGCGGAGGACTTCGCCTGGGTGCAGGAGGAGCCGGCCAACCAGGGCGCCTGGTCGTTCGTCGCGCTCAACCTGCTGGAGCACCTCACGGACGTCCGGCTGCGGCGGATCTCCCGCCCGGCCGCGGCCGCCCCGGCGGTCGGCTCGGCCAAGACGCACGAGGTCGAGCAGAACGCCCTGATCGAGGCGGCTCTCCCCCGCCCGTGACCTGACGCACCGTGAGAGCCGGGGCAGGGCCGTCACCACGGTCCTGCCCCGGCTCCGTCGGTCCACCCGCCCGGCCCGCGCCGGGCCGAGCACGAGGACGTACCGATGTACTTCACCGACCGTGGTATCGAGGAGCTGGTCGAGCGCCGGGGCGACGAGCAGGTGACCCTGGAGTGGCTGGGCGAGCGCCTACGTGACTTCGTGGACCTCAACCCCGACTTCGAGACCCCCATCGAACGCCTGGCCACCTACCTGGCGCGCCTCGACGACCCCGACGACGACTAACACCCCACCCCACCCCACCCCCCGGTGATCATGAAGTTGTTGCGCGTGTTGTCGGCGCGTCGCGGCAACAACTTCATGATCAACGGGGAAAGGCCCGGGGGTGGGGGTCGGAGGGCCCGGGTTGGAGGGTGCACGATCTTCTAGGGTGGGGACGTGGCCCGGAGTGTGTATCTGACGAGTGTGGGGTCGGGCGGGGGTAAGTCGACCATCGCGCTCGGACTGGCCGAGTTGCTGTCCCGCCAGGTGGGGCGGATCGGCGTGTTCCGGCCGCTGGTCGCCGACAACGGCCCGGACCCGATCCTCGCCCTGCTCAGCGAGCGGTACCGGGTGGAGCTGCCGCTGAGCGAGCTGGCCGGGGCGACCTACTCCGAGGCTGCCGCGATGGTCGCCGACGGCCGACGGGAGGAGCTGATCTCCGCCGTCGTCGAGCGGTACCGGGCGGTGGAGCGGCAGTGCCCGGCGGTGGTCGTGGTGGGCAGCGACTTCGACGATCCGGGCGACCCCGCCCGCCCCCGGGAACTGGCCTTCAACGCCCGGCTGGCCACGGAGTTCGGCAGCGTGGTGGTGCCGGTCGTGGACGGCTTCGAGCAGGAGCCGGCGGCCGTCGCGGCGGCCGTGCGGGGGGCGTACCACGATCTGGCCGACCTGGGCGCCACCGTGCTCGCGGTGGTCGCCAACCGGGTGCCGGGGCCGATGGCCCTGCCCGAGCTGCCGGTGCCCGCGTACGCCATCCCGGAGGTGCCGATCGTCTCGGCGCCGACGGTGGCCGAGGTCGCGGCGGCGCTCGACGCCACCCTGCTGGCCGGGGACGACGCCGCACTCGGCCGGGACGTGCTGGACTTCGTGGTCGGCGCGGCCCATGTGCCGACCCTGCTGGACCACCTCACCGAAGGCGCCCTGGTGATCACCCCCGGGGACCGGGCCGATCTGCTCGTCGCCGCCAGTGCCGCGCACGTGGCCGGGCAGGTGTCGGTGGCCGGGCTGGTGCTGACCCTCGGCGAGCAGCCCGACCCACGGGCGATGCGGCTGGTGGAGGGGCTGAACACCGGGCTGGCGGTGCTCTCCGTACGCAGCGACAGCTACGACACGGTGGCCGCGTCCAGCCGCATCGAGGGCCGGCCCAGCGCGGCCAACCCCCGCAAGGTGGAGGCGGCGCTCGGCGCGTTCGAGCGCTGCGTGGACACCGACGACCTGGCCCGCCGGTTGCGGGTCAGCCGGTCGGCCCGGGTCACTCCGCTGATGTTCGAGAACGAGCTGATCGACCGCGCCCGTTCGCAGCGCCGGCACCTGGTGCTGCCGGAGGGAGCCGACGAGCGGATCCTGCGCGCGGCGGAGATCCTGCTCCGCCGGGGGGTGGCCGAGCTGACCCTGCTCGGCCGGCCGGACGACATCGCCCGGCGCACCCGGGAGCTGGGTGTGGACCTCGGCGACGCGCACGTCGTCGACCCGGTCACCAGCGGGTGGCGCGACGACTTCGCGGCCGAGTACGCCCGGCTGCGCGCCCACCGGGGCATGACCGCCGAGCTGGCGCACGACGTCGTGGCCCAGCCCAACTACTTCGGGACGCTGATGGTGGCCACCGGGCACGCCGACGGCATGGTCTCCGGTGCCACGCACACCACGGCAGCCACCATCCGGCCCGCCTTCGAGATCATCCGTACCGTGCCGGACGTCTCGGTGGCCTCCAGCGTCTTCTTCATGCTGCTCGCCGACCGGGTGCTGGTCTACGGCGACTGTGCGGTCAACCGCGACCCCGACGCCGCCCAGCTCGCCGACATCGCGATCTCCTCCGCCGACACCGCCGCCCGGTTCGGCATCGAGCCCCGGGTTGCCATGCTGTCGTACTCCACCGGCAGCTCCGGCGCCGGCGAGGACGTGGAGAAGGTCGCCACGGCCACCGCGCTGGTCCGGGAGCGCCGGCCCGACCTGCTGGTCGAGGGGCCGATCCAGTACGACGCCGCCATCGACCCGGCGGTCGCGGCGACCAAGCTCCCGGGCAGCCCGGTCGCCGGCCGGGCCACGGTCTTCATCTTCCCGGACCTGAACACCGGCAACAACACGTACAAGGCGGTGCAGCGGTCCGCCGGGGCGGTCGCCGTCGGCCCGGTGATGCAGGGCCTGCGCCGGCCGGTGAACGACCTGTCCCGTGGCGCCACCGTGCCGGACATCGTCAACACGGTGGCGATCACCGCCATCCAGGCCGCCGCCGAGGAGGCGTCGTGAGTCGCGTACTGGTGCTCAACTGCGGGTCGTCGTCGGTGAAGTGGCGCCGCTACGACGGCGACCAGGTGCTCGACCAGGGCACGGTCGAGCGGGTCGGTGAGCCCGGCGGCGGCCCGGCGGACCACACCAGCGCGGTCCGGCAGATCCTGGCCGGGCTGGACCTGACCGGGCTGACCGCGGTCGGGCACCGAGTGGTGCACGGCGGCCGGACGTTCAGCGCGCCCGTCCTGGTCGACGACGCGGTGCTGGCCGCGATCCGGGACCTGGTCCCCCTCGCCCCGCTGCACAACCCGGCCAACCTGGCCGGCATCGAGGTGGCCCGGGAGGCGCTGCCGGACGTCCCGCAGGTCGCCGTCTTCGACACCGCGTTCCACCACACCCTGCCCGAGGCCGCCGCGACGTACGCGATCGACCGGGACACCGCCGAGCGGTACGGCGTCCGCCGGTACGGCTTCCACGGCACCTCGCACGCGTACGTCTCCCGACGCACCGCCGAGCTGCTGGGCCGCCCGTACGAGCAGCTCAACACGATCACCCTGCACCTGGGCAACGGCGCGAGCGCCTGCGCGGTGGCCGGCGGTCGCAGCGTCGCCACGTCGATGGGCATGTCGCCCCTGGAGGGGTTGGTGATGGGCACCCGCAGCGGCGACCTCGACCCCACCGTGATCTTCCACCTGCGCCGGGAGGGCGGACTGTCGGTGGACGACATCGACGACCTGCTCAACCACCGCAGCGGCCTGCTCGGGTTGACGGGCGTGAACGACATGCGCGAGGTGCTCCAGCGCCGGGCGGACGGGGACCCGGCGGCGGAGCTGGCCTTCGACGTGTACGTCCGGCGGATCACCGGATACGTGGGCGCGTACTACGCGCTGCTCGGCCGGGTCGACGCGATCACCTTCACCGCCGGGGTGGGCGAGCACGCGGCGCCGGTCCGGTCCGCGGCGCTGGCCGGGCTGGACCGGCTCGGCATCGCCGTGGACCAGGCCCGCAACGACGGTGACGGTGACCGGGTGATCTCGCCGGACACCTCGGAGGTGGCCGTCTGCGTGATCCGCACCGACGAGGAACGGGAGATCGCCCGGCAGGCCCGGGACGTGGTGGCGGCCCGCTGACGACCGCCCAGCCCTGGTCGCGCGGGTGGAGGCCGGAGCCCGGCGCGGTGCGCTCGGCTCTACGCGAGCCAGGCGACGAGCGCCACCAGCAGCACGACGACCACCGCCACAGCGATGATCAGCGGCAGGCGGGACGGCGCTTCCGCCGGCGCGGCGGCCTCCGGCGTCTCGGTGAACGCGCGGAACGCCTCGGTGTTGCCGCTGGGGTCGGTGTAGTTCTCAGGCATGCCGGTGACCCTAGCGAAGCCGGTCGCGGCGCACCTCCCCCGGCCCACGCCGACCGCCCGGGTCGACCCGGGCGGCGGAGCGGACCCGACCGGGTGGCGGGTGCAGGCGGGCCGGACGGCGGGGTCGCTGCGCACGCTCGGGCACCTACCGTGGAACGATGGGGGCGGGGCGGCTGATCGCCGTACTGGTGACAGCGCTGCTGGCCGGTTGCGTACCGGCCACCGCCGTGGCGGGCGGGTCCACCGCCGCCCCGGTCGGGCCGCCGTCGGCGCGCCGAGCGCCCGAGGGGTCGTACGTCGTCGGCGTGCGTACGCTCACCCTCGATCCGCGCTCGGCGCGCCCCCTGCCGGTGACCATCTGGTATCCGGCCTCCCCGGGCGGGGTGGCCGCCGGGCGGTTCCCGGTGGTCGTCTACAGCCATGGGCTGGGCAGCCGGCCCGATCTGCACGCGGGCCTGACCACCCGCTGGGCGGCGGCAGGCTTCGTGGTGGCCGCCCCCGCGTTTCCGCACACCCGGCAGGGGGCGGCGCATTTCACCCGGGCGGACGTCCGCAACCAGCCGGCCGACGGCTGGCGGCTGATCCGGCACCTGATCCGCCTCGACACCAGGCCGGGAGATCCGCTCGCCGGCCACCTGGACACCGCGCGGATCGCCGCTGCCGGGCACTCGGCGGGCGGCTTCACCACCTCCGGCATGTTCAGCGCGGGGCATCCGGCCTACCTGCGCGCGGGCATCGTCATCGCCGGGGGCGGGCTGCCCGGCAGCTTCGCCGGGCAGCCCGCGCCGCTGCTGTTCGTGCACGGCACGGCCGACCCGGTGGTCCCGGTGGCGGTGGGCCGGGCCGCGTACGGGCGTGTGACCGGGCCAGCGGCGTTCCTCAGCCTGCTCGGGCAGGACCACGGCGAATACCTCACCCCGGGCCACCCGGGCTTCACCCCGGTCCTCGCCACCACCACCGACTTCCTCCGCTGGACCCTCTACGACGACCGGGCGGCCGGTGCCCGTCTCCCCACCGACGCCCGCACCCCCGCCCTGACGCACTACGAGTCCCGCCCGGCCGGCTGAGCGTTGCGTCACCGGGCGCGCACGCCACGCCGAACCCGACCGAGCCCCTCAGCCGGACAGGGCACAATCGAATCCATGTCACGTCGCGTCACCCCCGCGCTCCTGGCCAGCGCCCTGCTCACGGCCAGCCTGGTCGGCTGCTCCGCGGATGCCCGCCCGGCCGGGAGCAGCCAGGCGCCGTCAGCGGAGCCCCAGCCCACCGCCTCCGCGACACCACGGGTGGCCGCCGGGACCGCCCCACAGCGCGCCTTCGCCGTCGGCGTACGCCAGCTGAAGCTGAACCGGGACGGCCGGGCGCTGCCGGTGACGCTCTGGTATCCGGCGGCCGGGGATGCCGGCGGCGCGGCCAAGCGGTCCGCGAAGGCCGCCGAGGGCCGGTTTCCCGTGGTGATGTTCAGCCACGGCCTCACCGGACGGCCGGAGGACTACGCCACGCTCCTGACCCGCTGGGCGGCGGCGGGCTTCGTGGTGGCCGCGCCGACCTTCCCGCACACCTCCCGGGGCGCCGACGGCAACGTCCTCGACGTGCTCAACCAGCCGGCCGACGTGTCCCACGCGCTGACCGAGGTGCTGGCCCTGGACGACAAGGCCGGCGATCCGCTGCGAGGCAGGTTGGACGGCGACCGGGTGGCCGCCGCCGGGCACTCGGCCGGCGGGGTGACCACCATCGGTCTCTTCACCGCCGCCCGGGACGAACGGCTGGACGCCGGCGTGGTGTTCGCCGGCACGGCGCTCGGCGTGGGCACCGCGTTCGCCGGTGCGGCCGCGCCGCAGCTGTTCGTGCACGGCGAGCTGGACGAGGTGGTCGACTACGCGGCGGGCCGGGCCGCGTACGACAAGGTGCCCTGGCCGAAGGCGATGCTGAGCCTGCCCAAGGGTGACCACGGGCGTGCCCTGCTCAGCGACGGTGCGGCGCTGCGGGTGGTGTCGGACACCTCGGTGGAGTTCCTGCGCTGGACGCTCTACGGCGACGCCAAGGCCAAGGGGCGCATCTCCACCGACGCGACGCGCGGCGACATCGCCACCTTCGACGATCACCTCTGAGCACTGGCGCGATCGGCCACCATCAGGGAAAGAGTGGCCTCAGCACCGCCGGAGGCCACTCTTTCCCTGATGATGTGCGGCGCCGTCAGGCGGTGTGGTCGATGACGATCTTGCCGAAGGCTTCCCCGGACTGCATCCGGGCGAAGGCGTCCTCGACGCGGCTGAACGGGATCACGCTGTCCACCACCGGGCGCACGGCGCTGTCGGCGCAGAACGCCAGCAGCTCGTACAGCTCACCCGGGGTGCCCATCGAGGTGCCCAGGATCTCCAACTGCATGGCGAAGACCCGGCGCAGGTTCACCGACGGCTCGTGCCCTGCGGTCGCGCCGGAGACGACGATCCGGGCCATCGGCGCGGCCGACTTCAGCGAGTGGTCGAACGTGGCCGCGCCGACCGTCTCGATCACCACGTCGACCCGCTCCGGCAGCCGGGCGCCCGGTTCCACGGCGGTGGCGCCGAGCGCCGTGATGCGCTCACGCTTCACGGCGTCGCGGCTGGTCGCGTACACCCGCTTGCCCATGGCGACGGCGAGCGCGACGGCCGCGGTGGCGACGCCGCCGCCGGCGCCCTGCACCAGCACGCTGTCGGCGTCCGCGACGCGGCCCTTGGTGGTCAGCATCCGCCACGCGGTCAGCCAGGCCGTGGGCAGGCAGGCCGCGTCGGTCACGCTCAGCCCGTCGGGCAGCGGCACCAGGTTCGACCGGGGTACGGCGACCCGCTCGGCGATGGTTCCGGGGAAGTGCTCGGAGAGGATGGAGACCCCGCGCGGGTCACCCGGGGTGACCACCACCGGGTAGACGACGACCGTGTTGCCCGCCGGGTCCACACCGACGGCGTCGCAGCCGAGGATCATCGGCAGCTGGGCCTCGGTGAGCCCCACCCCGCGCAGTGACCAGAGGTCGTGGTGGTTGAGCGAGGTGGCCCGCAGCTGCACGGTCACCCAGCCGTCGGCCGGGTGGGTCGGCTCGGGCCGCTCACCGACGGTGAGCGCGGCGAGTGGATCGGCGTCGTCGAAGCGGGAGGCGAAGGCGGCACGCATGATCGGCACGGTAACAAGCTGAGCGCCCGTTAAGAAGTGTCCTTCCCTACCGGCGGGCGACGCCGTCGCGGCGCGCCGCCTCGGCGACGGCCTCGGCGACGGCCGGAGCGACCCGGGGATCCAGCGGAGACGGGACGATCGCCTCGGCGGTCAGCGACTCGGCCACCACGCCGGCGATGGCGTCCGCGGCGGCGACCTTCATGCCCTCGGTGATCCGGGTGGCCCGGGCGTCCAGCGCGCCGCGGAAGACCCCCGGGAAGGCCAGCACGTTGTTGATCTGGTTGGGGTAGTCGCTGCGACCCGTGGCGACCACCGCGACGTGCCGGGCGGCGACCTCGGGGTGCACCTCCGGGGTCGGGTTGGCCAGCGCGAACACGATCCCGCCGGGGGCCATACCGGCGACCGCGGCCTCCGGGATCTGCCCGCCGGAGACGCCGATGAGCACGTCGGCGCCGCGCAGTGCCTCGGTGATGTCGCCCTGGCGACCGTCGGCGTTGGTGCTTCCGGCCAACTCGGCCTTGGTGCCGGTCAGCTCGGTGCGGTGTCGGCCGATGATCCCCTTGGAGTCGCAGACCACCACCTGGTCGGGGTTGACGCCCCCGGCGACCAGCATCTTCGTCACGGCCACACCGGCCGCGCCGGCACCGCTCACGGCGACCCGCAGGTCACCGAGCTTGCGGTTGAGCAGGGTGGCGGCGTTGCGCAGCGCGGCGAGCACCACGATGGCCGTGCCGTGCTGGTCGTCGTGGAAGACCGGGATGTCCAGCGCCTCGTCGAGCCGGCGCTCGACCTCGAAGCAGCGCGGCGCGCTGATGTCCTCCAGGTTGATCCCGCCGAACGAGGGGGCCAGCGCCCGCACCACCGCGACGATCTCGTCGACGTCCTGGGTGTCCAGACAGATCGGCACGGCGTCCACCCCGGCGAACTGCTTGAACAGCACCGCCTTGCCCTCCATCACCGGCAGCGCGGCGCGCGGGCCGATGTTGCCGAGCCCGAGCACCGCCGAGCCGTCGGTCACCACCGCGACGGCGTGCGACGCCCAGGTGTAGTCGTCGGCCAGGCCGGGGTCGGCGGCGATCGCCTCACACACCCGGGCAACCCCCGGGGTGTACGCGAGGGAGAGGTCTTCCCGGCTGGTCAGCGGCACAGTCGAGGTGACGGCCATCTTGCCGCCGCGGTGCAGCTGGAAGACGGGATCAGCGGGGTCCACGGTGGACGAAGACATGGTGGTGACTCCAGGATCTGTCGAGCAGACGGGGCGGCCGGCCCGGCCGCGAGGTTGGCGGCGAGCGGTGGCACGCGGTGCGGGGGGTCACCCGGGCACTTTCCGAGCATAGTGTCGACACCGCCCCTCGGATGTGAGCAGGGTCATAACGGTCGACGGGAGACCCGTCCGGGGCGCGGCCAGTAGCGGGCCACCACCCTTCCCCGCACGTCGGCGACGCCGTACGCCCGGGAGTCGTCGGTGATCAGGTCGTTGTCCCCGCGCAGCCACCAACCGCCGTCCTGCGGTCGGACCGCCCGCTTCACCACCAGCAGGTCCGGACGGGTCCGGAACACCGCGACCACCACGTCACCGGAGCGGATCGGACGGCCGCCGGGACGGACCAGCACCGCGTCGCCGTGCCGCAGCGTGGGCGCCATGGACGGGCCGGTGATCAGGACGGCCGTCAGCGGTCGCCGCAGCCGCGGCGCCTCCGCCGGGTGATCGGCCCGCACTGGTTTCACCTCCACCCGGTTCGGGGAGCATTCCCAGGAGTAATGTCGCCTTTGATCATCGCAAACTTCCCATGGAGGATCCCGATGCGACTTCCGCGCATCCTTGCGCCCCGCGTCACCGCGAGCGCTCACTGCGACCTGCCGTGCGGCGTCTACGACCCGGCCCAGGCCCGGATCGAGGCCGAGTCGGTCAAAATGATCTGCGAGAAGTACCAGGCGAACACCGACCCGGAGTTCCGCACCCGGGCGATCATCATCAAGGAGCAGCGCGCCGAGCTGGTCAAGCACCACCTCTGGGTGCTCTGGACCGACTACTTCAAGGCCACGCACTTCGAGAAGTACCCGCAGCTGCACCAGCTGTTCAACGAGGCCACCAAGCTCGCCGGCGCCGGTGGCGTCAAGGGCAGCCTCGACCCGGCCACCGCCGACAAGCTGCTCGGGAAGATCGACGAGATCTCGAAGATCTTCTGGGAGACCAAGAAGGCGTGACCTCCCCGGTCATTCCGACGATCCGGCCGGCACGTCCCGAGGATGTGCCGGCCGTCGTCGCCATGGTGCACGAGCTGGCGGAGTACGAACGCGCCCCCGACCAGTGCCACCTCACCACCGAGCAGCTGACCTCGGCCCTGTTCAGCCCCGCGCCGGCGCTCTACGGGCACGTCGCGGTCGACGCGCACGACCAACCGGTCGGCTTCGCGCTGTGGTTCCTCAACTTCTCCACGTGGGCCGGGGTGCACGGCATCTACCTGGAGGACCTCTACGTTCGTCCGACCGCCCGGGGCACCGGGGCGGGCCGGTTGCTGCTCGCCACCCTGGCCGACATCTGCGTACGCCGCGGCTACCGACGGCTGGAGTGGTCGATGCTCGCCTGGAACCCGGCGGCCGGGTTCTACGCCTCGATCGGTGCCGAGCAGATGAGCGAGTGGGTCTCCTACCGGCTCAGCGGCGACGCACTGCGCGACCTGGCCGGTCAGGCGGCGGCCGCCGGCACGCGTCCGAACGGCTGACCGGGTAGAGTCCCCGACCGGGGGGATGAGGCGTGACTCAACTGACCGGCCAGCCAGCGACCGACGACGACGTGGTGCACCTCACGGTGCCCGCCGACGGCGGTTACCTCGGCGTGCTCCGTACCGCCACCGCCGGTCTCGCGGCCCGGTTGCAGTTCGCGCTCGACGAGATCGAGGATCTGCGCATCGCGGTTGACGAGGCGTGCGCCATGCTGCTCGCCATCGCCACCCGCGACGCCGAGCTGGAGTGCCGCTTCGCGGTCACCGAGGACGCGCTGACCGTCGAGGTCACCGTGCCGACCGTGCGCGGCGCCACGCTGCCCTCCGAGTCGTCCTTCGCCTGGAAGGTGCTCACCGCGCTGACCACGTCGGCGTCCGCCACGGCCGCCGACGGCCGGGCCACCATCTCGTTGCTCACCCGCCGCTCCGGCGGGTAGTTGCCCGGCCCGCCGCGCCGTCACCTGCCCGGCGCGGTCACTCGAAGCCGAGAGCCCGCGTCGTCGGGGGGCTCACCAGCAGCCAACCGACGCCCAGGCCGAGCGCCATCAGCGGCACGCCCAGCCAGCCCAGCCCGGCCTGAATCATGAACCACCCGATCGGCAGCAGCATCAGCTGAAGCACGATCGCGGGAGCGCGCGCGCCGGCTCGGCGGCGCAGCAGCGCGCGGCCCAGCGCCCAGAGCGCGACCGCCGCTCCGACGGCGAGCGCGGTCACCAGCAACGCCGACGGGAGATCGGCGGTGGTGGCGGTGAAATCGGCCCATACCAGCCAGGCGGCGATCAGCCCGACGGCGACCGCCTCCGCCCACAGCAGCCGGACCGCCCAGCGGAGCGTGACGGGAATCGGGTCCGAGTCGATGGTCACGCGCGACACGATACCTGGGCTACCGGGAGGTACAGTGCCGCCCATGCGGGCCGTCCTGGTGGTCAATCCGAAGGCCACCACCACCAGCGAACGCAGCCGGGACGTGCTTGTCCGGGCGCTGCGCAGCGAAGTCGACCTCAGTGTGCGCTACACCCGCCGACGCGGGCACGCCATGGCGCTGGCCCGGGAGGCCGCCGCGGAGGGGGTCGACCTCGTCGTCACCCTGGGTGGTGACGGCACCGTCAACGAGGTGGTGAACGGCCTGATGACGGCCGAGCCCCCACCGGGTGCCGAGGGCGCCACGTCGGCCGAGCGGCTGCCCGCGCTGGCGACCGTTCCGGGCGGCTCGACCAACGTCTTCGCCCGCGCCGTGGGCCTGCCCCGGGAGTGGCCCGAGGCAACCAGCATGATCCTGGAAGGGCTGCGCCTGGGTCGGCACCGGACGGTGGGGCTGGGTCGCGCGGACGACCGTTACTTCACGTTCTGCGCCGGGTTCGGCCTGGACGCCGCGGTGATCCACCGGGTGGAGCAGGCTCGCCGTCGGGGGCGGGTCTCCACCCCGGCGCTCTACCTGCGCTCGATCATGAACCAGTACTTCCTCGCCTCCGACCGGCGGCACCCGGCGATCGTCCTGGAACGACCGGGCGAGACGGCCGAGGGCGAGCTGGCCACCGTCATCATCCAGAACACCGCGCCGTGGACGTACCTGGGCGACCGGGAGATCAACCCGAACCCGGAGGCGTCGTTCGATCTCGGGCTGGATGTGCTGGCGCTGCGTCAGCTCCGGGTGGCCAGCACCACACGGACAGTGAGCCAGTTCTTCTCCCGGCGACCGGATCCCCGGGGGCGGCAGGTGTTACGACTCCATGACACAGCGGAGTTCACGCTGCTCTCCAGTCGACCGCAGGCGTTCCAGCTCGACGGCGACTACCTTGGCGAGCGGGAGAAAGTCAGATTCACATCCGTTCCCGCCGCACTGAGAGTAATCTGCTAGGTCTCGGGTACTGCCCTAGGTCGACGCGGCCGCCACACCGTATCGGCGCGGTCGCCGCCACACCGAGGGGCAGGTGCCGGAAATGTCAGCAATGTCACGCGGACTGTACTATATTGATCCTCGACTGTGGCACGGCGGGTAACCAGGAAGGCACTGGAACCCGGACAAATGGGTTGTGGGCTTGCTCACCGCCCGGAGTTTTTCCGAGCGTCACCCTTGACATCGCGAGCGTTCGTGAAAGTATTCACAAGCGAACTTGAGTTGCCGGGACATTGCCTGGATATGCTCGTCAGGTTGAGCTGTTCCAGCAGGTCCACGGGGCTAACTGCCTGCTCACGCACTGCCGAATGGACAGACGCTAACTGTCACCACCGGCACTGCGGATGCATATAGGAAAAGCACGACCAAGCAATAATTGCCACCCATCCAGAATGAGGAGTGTTGCCGCCATGGACTGGCGTCACCATGCTGTCTGCCGCGACGAGGACCCGGAGCTGTTCTTCCCGATCGGGACGTCCGGACCGGCTCTCCTGCAGGTCGAGCAGGCCAAGGCCGTCTGCAGGCGCTGCTCCGTGACCGACCAGTGCCTGCAGTGGGCACTTGAGTCGGGTCAGGACGCCGGCGTCTGGGGCGGGATGAGCGAGGAGGAGCGGCGCGCTGTCAAGCGGCGCGGCGGCCTCCGGGTGCTGCGCGCTCACTCCGCCTGATCCCACACACAGCTGCAACGCCCCGGCGGGTTCGCCCGCCGGGGCGTTCTGCTGTCCAGGGCCGCACCGCTCGTCCCCGCGGTCCCACCAGATCCCCTCCACCGACCACGGATACCCGCTGCCGCCCACTTTGCGCGTTCGCCGTCGGCGACCTCGGTCACACCGCTGGTGCGAGGGCGCAGCGGCCGGACCGGTCGTCGACCCGGCGCAGCACCACCTCGACCAGCTCCGGAGCGTCGTTCAACGGGGCGGCCACCGCCACCGCGCCGGCCGCTCTGGCCTCCTCGGTCACCGCGTCGTGAAACAGGCCCGGCGCCAGGAAATACCCGGCCACCGCCACCCGGCGAGCGCCCGCCGCCCGCAGCAGGGACACGGCGGCACCGGTCGACGGCGGGGCCGCAGAGGCGTACGACACCCGGCAGGGCACCCCGAACTCCGCGCCCAGCGCATCCGCCACCCGGCCCACCGAGCCGCGGGCCCGCGCGTCCCGGGTGCCCGCCGCCGCCAGCACCAGCGCGTCGAACCGGCCCGGCCGCGACTCACCGAGCCGACGCCGCAGCCCCGCCAGCAGCGCCGGGTCCACCCTCCCGTCGGCCGGGCCGAGGACGTCGGTCACCCGTACCGCCAGCGGAGGCCCGGCCTGCGTCGCGGCGGCGACGGCCGCCGGGATGTCCACCCGATGGTGGTACGCGGCGGTCAGCAGCAGCGGCACCAGCACCGCGCTGCGGTGGCCGGCCACGGCCAGCTCGCGCAGCACCTGGGTCGGACCCGGTTCGGTGTGGTCCAGCCAGCTCGCCCACACCGGGGTGCCGGGCCGGGCCGCCGACACGGCCCGGGCGAGTGCCCGCGTCGCCTCGGCCGCCCGCGGATCACGGCTGCCGTGGGCGACCAGCACCACCGGATCCGCCCCGCCGGCAACGCCGGTCGGGGTCGGGGTCCCGGGGGTCAGACGTGCAGTCCGCACTCGGTCTTCTCGAACATGGCCCACCGGCCGGCCCGCGGATCCTCGCCGGCCTTGGTCCGACGGGTGCACGGCCAGCAGCCGATCGAGCCGTAACCCTGCTTGAACAGTTCGTTGACCGGCACGTTCCAGCGGGCGATGTAGGCGTCCACGTCGCCCTGCGACCAGGCCGCGATCGGGTTGACCTTGACCTTGCCGCGTCGCGGGTCGAAGGTCACCACCGGCGTGTTGGCCCGGGTCGGCGACTCGTCCCGTCGCAGGCCCGCGGCCCAGGCGTCGTAGCCGGTCAGTGCCCGCTCCAACGGCTCCACCTTGCGCAGCTGGCAGCAGTCGTCCGGCGACTTGTTGAACAGCCGGGGGCCGTACTGGCCGTCCTGCTGGCCGACGGTGAGCCGGGGCCGGATCGACCGGACGTTCACCGGCAGCGTCCGGGCGACCTCGTCGCGCACCCGTAGCGTCTCGGGGAAGTGCAGGCCGGTGTCGAGGAAGACCACGTCCACACCCGGAGCCACCCGGGACACCAGGTGCGCCAGCACGGCGTCGGCCATCGAGCTGGTGACACAGAACCGGTCACCAAAGGTCTCGGCCGCCCAGCGGGCGATCTCCAGCGCCGGGGCGCCCTCAAGGTCCCGACCAGCCTGCTCGGCCAGCGCCCGCAGCTCCTCCGGGCTGCGCCGGGTCGGGTCGGCCGGCGTCGGACCGCCCGGACCGACCAGGCCCAGGCCGGCGGCGGAGATGAGGCTCATCGGGTCACCGCCCGCGAGAGCAGCCCGGTGAACTTCACCGAGAAGACCCGGGTGCAGGCGTGGCACTCCCACGCGCCGTGACCCGCCTCGTGTGGCCGCAGGTCCTCCTCGCCGCAGTAGGGGCAGTACAGAGGTGCCGCTCGGTTCTCGCTGCTCATCGCAGTTCCTCCTCGTCGACTCTGATCACCCAGTTGGCGAACGTCTCGCCCTCGCTCCGGCCGGCCAGGTAGCGGCGGGCCAGTCGTTCCACGTACTCCGGAAGCTCGTCGGCGGTGGTCTTCAGGCCGCGCAGCTTGCGCCCGAAGCCGGCGGTCTGGCCCTGCGCCATGCCCAGCCCGCCACCCAGGTGCACCTGGAAGCCCTCGACCTGCCGGCCGTCGGGGCCGACCACCAGTTGGCCCTTGAGCCCGATGTCGGCGACCTGGGTGCGGGCGCAGGCGTTCGGGCAACCGTTGATGTGGATCGAGATGTCCGCGTCGAAGTCGCGCAGCCGCTGCTCCAGTCGGGCCACCAGCTCCTCGCCGCGGGCTTTCGTCTCGACGATGGCCAGCTTGCAGTACTCGATGCCGGTGCACGCCATGGTGCCGCGCCGCCAGGCCGACGGCCGGGCCTCCAGGCCGATCCCGCGCAGCGCGTCGACCAGCGACTCCGTCCGCTCCGACGGCACGTCGAGCACCAGCAGCTTCTGGTACGGGGTGAGCCGCACGCGGTCGCTGCCATGCGCCTCGACCACGTCGGCCAGCTGGGCGAGCTGCCCGCCGGACACCCGCCCGACCACCGGGGCGGCGCCCACGTAGTGCCGCCCGTCGGCCTGCTCGTGCACGCCCACGTGGTCGATCGGCTTCGCCGGCAGCTCCGGAGCCGGGCCGTCGAGCAGCGTCCGGCCGAGGTACTCCTTCTCCAGGACCTCACGGAAACGCTCCACGCCCCAGTCGGCCACCAGGAACTTCAGCCGGGCCCGGTTACGCAGCCGCCGGTAGCCGTAGTCGCGGAAGATCCCGACCACGCCGGCCCACACGTCAGGGATCTCGGCCAGCGGCACCCAGGCCCCGAGTCGCTGGGCCAGCATCGGGTTGGTGGACAGACCGCCACCGACCCAGAGGTCGAAGCCGGGGCCGTGCTCGGGGTGGTCGACGCCGAGCAGGGCGATGTCGTTCGACTCGTACGGGGTGTCCACCAGCCAGGAGATCGACGTCTTGAACTTGCGGGGCAGGTTGGAGAACTGCTTGTCGCCGACGTACCGGGCCACGATCTCGTCGATTGCCGGGGTCGGGTCGAGCAGCTCGTCCCGGGCCACCCCGGCGACCGGGCTGCCCAGCACGATCCGGGGGCAGTCGCCGCACGCCTCGGTGGTCTGCAGGCCGACCGACTCCAGCCGGCGCCAGATCTCCGGCATGTCCTCGACCCGGATCCAGTGGTACTGGATGTTCTGCCGGTCGGTGATGTCGGCGGTGTCCCGGGCGAACTCCCGGGAGATGTCCGCGATCACGCGCAACTGGGCCAGGCTGAGCTGACCGCCGTCGATGCGGACCCGGAGCATGAAGAACTCGTCCTCCAGCTCGTGCGGCTCCAGCACGGCGGTGCGCCCGCCGTCGATGCCCGCCTTGCGCTGGGTGTAGAGACCCCACCAGCGGAACCGGCCTCGCAGGTCCTGCGGGTCGATGGAGGCGAAGCCGCGGTGGGCGTAGATGTTCTCGATCCGGGCCCGGACGTTCAGCGGATCGTCGTCCTTCTTGATCCGCTCGTTGGGGTTGAGCGGCTCGCGGTGGCCGAGCGCCCACTGACCCTCACCCCGCGGCCGGCGCGGCGCCCGGGTCGGGCGGGTCGTCGGGTCCTCGGAACGGGCCGGGATGCTGCTGACCGCCATCGCGGCGTCCTCCGTTGTCTGCTGTGCCTCGGGCGGTGCGCGGGGCGCGGCGGCCGGCCCGTGCAGAACGGGCGGGACAACGGTGTCGGAGACAGCCGGCGCGGAGCGCGCCCGAGACAGATGGGTCGGGCGTCGTCAGTTGGCCGGACAGATCGCGCTGCGCACGCGGCCGTAATCAACGTGGCGACGAGCCACGAAGCGGCGGACGACAGCGGCGGTCATGGGCTCATGCTGCCACACCGGATGAGGGCCGGCCAATGTCCGCGTGCCGGATCCCACATCACGGGCCGGGATACGTGGCCAGCTCACGCGACGACCGTGGCAGGCTCGCATCGTGGGCATATTGTCCGAAAGGTCGACCTCGGTGGCGCCGAGCCGCCTGCACCGCGTCCCGGTCTGGCTTCCCCCGGCGCTGCTGACCCTGGTGGTCACCGGCACCGGCCTGGGCTCCGCCCAGCTCTGGCGTGACGAGTTGGCGACGTGGAGCGCGGCCACGCGGTCACCGGGCGACCTGGCCCGGTTGGCCGGCACCATCGACGCCGCCACCGGCCCGTACTACCTGCTGATGCACGGCTGGCTGGCAATCGTCGGCGACTCCACGGTGGCGCTGCGCGCGCCGGCGGCGCTGGCCATGGCCGTCGCCGCCGGCCTGCTCGCCGTGCTCGGCGCGCGGCTCGCCGACGGGCGTACCGGCCTGTTCGCCGGGCTGCTCTTCGCGCTGCTCCCGGGCACCTCCCGGTACGGGCAGGAGGCCCGCCCGTACGCCCTGGCCAGCATGTTCGCGGTGCTCGCCACCCTGCTGCTGGTGGCGGCGCTGCGCCGACCGAGCTGGCCCCGATGGGCCGGGTACGCGGCAGCCGTGGCCGCGCTCGGGCTCACGCATCTGATCGCGCTCACCCTGCTCGCCGCGCACGCGCTGGTCGTGCTGTTCGCCTGGTGGCGGGGCGCCCCGGCGGCCGGGGTGGCCGCATCGCCCGCCGGACCGGAGAAGGCCGGCTCGGACGGGACCGGTGCGGTGGATCGGCGGGTGTGGCGGTGGCTGGTCGCGCTGGTGCCGGCGGCGCTGCTGGTGAGCCCGCTGCTGCTGCGGGCCGCCACACAGCGTTCACGACAGTTGGACTGGGTCGCCTCGGCCCGCCTGGACGACCTGAGCGCGCTGCCCGGTGGGGTGGCCCAGAGTTCCGTGGTGGGCGGGCTGGTGGTCGGGCTCGCCGCGCTGGGTGCGGCTCGCCTCGGCCGACGGGCCCTGCTGCCGGTGGGCGCGGTGCTGCTGCCCGTCCTGCTGCTCTTCGCCGCCGGGACGGTCGTGCCGCTGTGGGTGCCCCGGTACCTGGTCTTCGTCGTGCCCTTCGCCTGCCTGCTGGCCGGTGCGGCACTGGCCGGGGTGAGCACGCCGGCCGCGCTGGCCGCGGTGGTGCTCGCCGGGCTGCTCGGCCTGCCCGACCAGGAGGCGCTGCGGCGGACCCACGAGTGGCCGCGCAGCGCGCCGGTGGACTACGCGGGTGCCGCCCGGGTGATCGCCGACGGGCAACAGCCCGGGGACGCGGTGGTCTACTCGCCCAGGAACAGCTGGCTCTTCCTCGATCTGGGCGTCGGGTACCACCTCGCCGACCAGCCGCGGGACGTGCTGGTCACCGAGGACGAGGTCCGTCGGGGCGATCTGTGGGCGGCGGAGTGCCAGCGCCCGGCGCAGTGCCTCGCCGGCACGCCACGGGTCTGGTTGGTGGTCGCCGGGCGGCACGCCGACCCGGTGGCCACGGTGGCCGGCGCCAAGGGCGAGGCGCTGCGGGCGGGCTTCGGCGTCGCACGGGTCTGGCAGCTCTCCGGCCTGACCGTCGCCCTGCTGACCAGCAGCCCCGGCCGCTGACCCGACCATGGCTCTGGCCGGCAGAGCCAGGCACACATCGACGAGCGCGATACCCCTGAGGCATAAAGATGACTCACAGGTATCAGGGTCACCGGCGCACTGCTTCCCGGACGCGGCCCGCCCGGAACGACCGGACCCCCGAGCGTCAGGGCTGCGAGCGCCCGTCGGGCGCGCTGCGCGCCAGCGGGATGACCAGCACCGCCTCGGTGCCGCCGTTGGCACCGGCACGCAGCTCGATGGTGCCGCGCAGCTCCCCGGTGATCAGGGCCCGGACGATCTGGAGGCCGAGCCGACTGCCGCTCTCGGCGTCGAAGTCGGGCGGCAGCCCGCGTCCGTTGTCCGCCACCGAGACGTGCAGCATCTTGCGGAACCGGTGCGCCGAGACCACCACCTCGGGCCGAGCCGACGGATCGGTCTCGGGAACGGCGGGCACCATGGACGGGGCGGCGGGCGTGGCCGGGACGCCCACCTCGTCCGCCTCGTCCGCTGGCGGGAAACCGTGCTCGACGGCGTTGAGCAGCAGCTCGTTGAGGACCATCACCAGCGAGGTGGCGATCTCCGCCGGCAGCACGCCGAAGCTGCCCCGCCGGCGCATGCCGACGCTCACCTCGGTCGCCGCGACCTCGGTCGCCGCGCTCGCCACCCGGTCGACGATGCCGTCGAACTCGACCGCCTCGTCGCTGGACATGGAGAGCGTCTCGTGCACCAGGGCGATCGAGGCGACCCGGCGGACCGACTCCTCCAGAGCGACCCGGGCCTCCGGCATGGACACCCGGCGGGCCTGCAACCGCAGCAGCGCGGCCACCGTCTGGAGGTTGTTCTTCACCCGGTGGTGGATCTCCCGGATGGTGGCGTCCTTGGTGATCAGTGCCCGGTCCCGCCGACGGACCTCGGTGATGTCCCGGACCAGCACCAGCGCGCCGATCGGCACCCCGGCGGGCATCAGCGGCAGCGCCCGGGTGAGCATCGTGGCACCGCGCGCGTCGATCTCCCGCCGGGGCGGCGCCTCGCCACGCAGCGCGGCCAGGATGCCGTTCGCCGCCTCCGTGCCGTCCAGCGGGTCGCCGGCCAACCGGCGGTGCAGCGCGGCCAGGTCCTCCCCCACCAGGTGGGAGGCGTAGCCCAACCGGCGGTACGCGGACTGCGCGTTCGGGCTGGCGTAGGTGACCTTGCCGCCCGCGTCGAGCCGGACCAGGCCGTCACCCACCCGGGGCGCCGACGTGGTCTCGCCCGGGTGCCGGGGCGGCGGAAAGGTGCCGTCCGCGATCATCTGCGCCAGGTCGTCGGCCGTGGTCAGATAGTTGAGCTCCAGCTGGCTGGGGGTACGCGCGGTGGAGAGGTTGGTGTCCCGGCCGACCACGGCGACCACCTCGCCGGCCTCCCCCTCGGCGGTCCGCAGCCGGACCGGGATCGCCTCGTGCCGGGCCGGCACGTCGCCGTACCAGACCGGGTCGCCCTCCCGCCAGATCCGGCCCTGGGAGTACGCCACACCGAGGTGGGCCACCTCCGGCCCGCCGACGATCCGTCCCACCTGGTCGTCCTGGTACGCGGTGGGCGCGGTCGTCGGGCGGACCTGGGCGACGCAGAGGAACGTGCCCTCGGCGTCGACCGGCACCCAGAGCAGCAGGTCGGCGAAGGACAGGTCGGAGAGCAGTTGCCAGTCGCCGGCGATCCGGTGCAGGTGGTCGATGTCGGCCGGACGGAGATGGGTGTGCTCCTCGGCGAGGTCGCGCAGCGTGGACACGGTGACCAGGGTGCCACGCCACGTCTCACATCGTCGCGGTGACCTTCTTCAACCCGCGCGGTGCGTCCGGGTCCTCGCCCCTGGTCAGCGCCAGCGCGAGCGCCAGGCGCTGCAACGGCAGGATGTCCAGCAGCGGGGCGTACCGCTCGTCGACCTCGGGGACGGCGAGCCGGGTGGCACCGGGCACGTCGGCGGAGCCGACCACCACGACGTCGGCGCGGCGTTCGCCGAGGCGGGGCAGCACCTCGCCCATCGACCGGCCGCCCGGGCCGGACCCGACCACGGCGAGCACCGGGACCTCGGGGTCGGTCATCGCGAGTGGACCGTGCAGCAGGTCGGCGCCGGAGAAGGCGAGCGCCGGCAGGTACGAGGTCTCCATCAGTTTCAGGGCGGCCTCCCGGGCGGTCGGGTAGGCGTACCCGCGCCCGGTCGTGACCAGTTGGCGGGCGAACCGGTAGCGCGGCGCGAGCCGGGCCGGGGTGTCGTCGGCCAGGGTGCTGGCGGCGAGGTCGGGCAGCGCGGCCAGCGCCTCCCGCTCGGCCGCCGGGAGCACCCCGTCGCCGGCCCGAATCCCCTCGACGAGCATCAGCAGGGCGAGCAGCTCGGCCGTGTACGTCTTGGTGGCGGCCACCGCCCGCTCGTGACCGGCGGCGATGTCGACGCTCAGCTCGGCCACCTCGGCCAGTGGGGAGGCCGGGTCGTTGGTCACGGCGAGGGTCAGCGCGCCGGAGGCCCGCGCGGCGCCTAGCACCTCGGCCAGGTCGGGCGAGCCGCCGCTCTGGCTGACACCGACGACCAGCGCGTCGGACAGGTCAGGGCGGGCACCGAACAGGGTGACCGCGCTGGGCGAGGCGAGCCCGGCGGGCAGGCCGAGCCGGATCTCGGTCAGGTACGCCCCGTAGAGGGCAGCATGGTCGGAGGTGCCCCGTGCCGTGAAGACCACGTGCCGCGGCCGGCGCTCGGCGACGGCCGCCGCCACCCGGGCGATCTCGCCGGCGTTGACCGTGGAGAGCAGGCGGGCGTAGCCGGCCGGCTGCTCGTCGATGTCGGCGGCCATTCCGGCCCCTGCACGTGTCACGAACACTCCTCCCTTTGCGCGGTTGCCGCGCGTTTCCTGCTCAGTCTTGCACCTTTGGTCGGCTCTGAGCAATCGAACGAGCAGCAGTGCGCAGTTGATCACCGACTAATCTCAATATCAACTAGACTTGCCCCCGCTTCACCCGGTGTCGCTGCGACGAGAGGACGACGTGCCCGACGGAAGGGACGACCCCGCGCTCTCCGCGACGGAGGAGCTGGCCCTGGCCCGGCTGGCACTGGACGAGGGCGACCTCCACCACGCCGCCGGCCACCTCGCCGGCGCGCTGGCCCGGGCGCCGACACTGCCGGAGGTGCACGAGACGCTGGCCCGGCTGGCCGCGGTCGGCGGCGGCGGGCTCGACCTCTTCCCGATCAACCACCACACCTTCGTCGGCGCCGTCGTGGCCCGGGCGCACCTGCTGGCCGCCGTCGGCCGCCCCGCCGAAGGGCTGGAGCTGCTGGCCGCGGCGACCGGCTACGCCCCCGGCACGCAGTGGGCCGGCGTGCCGTGGGTGACCGCGCCCGAGCTGGCCGAACGGCTGGACCCGGAGCACATCGCCCGCGTCCTCATGCAGGTGTGCGCCGCGCTGCCCGACCCGGTGCCGCGGGCCGGCCGGGGCGCGCTGGCGCCGTACCTCACGCTGGCCCGCAACGCGATCACCGTCCGCCCCGAGCACGGCCTGCTGCTGGGCGCGGCGTCCGCGCTGGCCCGGCGGCTCGGCGAAGTCACGCTGGCGGTCCGCTGGGCCGCCCGGGGGGTACGGTCCGAGCCGTCCAAGATGGGCGAGGTCTGGCTCGGGTACGCGTACCGCAGCGCCGGCCGGACCCGGGAGGCCCTCGCGGCGCTCGGTCGGGCCGTCGCGCTGGACCCCGACGACCTGGCCGTCTACGCCGACATCGCCGGCACCCTGGCCGAGACCGGCCGGCTCGACGAGGCGCTGGAGTGGACCGAGCGGGCGCTGGCCCGCGACCCGTCGTTCGACTGCGCGGTGCACACCGCGCACCGCCTGCGGCACCTGCGTGACGGCGACCTGGCGCACCTGGTGGCGCTCGCCGACTTCGTCCGTGACCATCCGGACGACAGCCACGAGCACGGTGACCTGGCGCAGTGCTGCCGGGGCCGGCCCTGGCTCGGCCAGCTGACGCCGGCCGGCGGCCCGCTGGTCGACGCGCTGCGCCAGGCGGTCGTCGACGACGACAACGGGCTCGGCAGCGCGGTACGCCTCACGGCTGCGGCCCCGCCGAGCGCTGTGCGGACGGCCACCTCGGTGGCGCCCGGGCTGCGGATCGAGGTCGCCGGCGTGCCGGAGCCGGACCCGCGCGAGCCCCGACGGAAGTCCGTCCAACGGCTGTGGCACTACGCGGACACCGTCCCGACGCCCGCGCTGCCGGCGCCGTCGGCGGCGGCGGTCGAACGGATCGCGCAGGTCGCCCACCCGGCCTGGCCCCATCCACCGGCGGCCTACGACGCCGCTGTGGGCCTGGCCGGTCTCGAGGTGGCGGACCTGCTCGGGCTGCTGGTGCACCCCCCGGCGGCGCCGGCCAACGCGGTGGGCCGGTTGCTGGCCGCCCACGACCCGTCGATCTGGGTACGCGGCGTCCAGGTGTGGGCCTGCCTGGGGCTGCTGCACCACCGGACCGACGAGCCGTGGGACGGCTCGACCCGACGTCAGGTGCTGCTGGACCTGGTCTGGGGCGTGGAGGACTGGGTCACCGAGGCCGCGCTGTTCGCCCTGGTCACCGCCGCCTGGGTGGACCCGGCGGTACGGCCGGACGTGGCCCGGGTGGTGGCCGAGCGGCTCGCGGACGCGGCGGCGGTGGCCCGGGTCCGGCCGGTCCCGATCGCCGCCTCACTGGCCCACCTGGCGCTGGCCGCACCGGCGCTGGACCCGGCCACCGCGGCACTCGCCACCGAACTCCTCGGGGACCAGTCACCCCAGGTCCCCCGCCCCCGCAATCCACTCCGCCGCCTCTGGCAACGCCTAACCACCCACCGCCACCCCCGCCCCTAACCCCGCGATCTTGCAGTTTCTGTCGCCGACTTGTCGGAAAAAAGGCTTTTGCGGAGGCATGAACTGCAAGATCGCGGGGGTGGCGGAGCGCGACGCCGGGTTTGGGATCAGGCGACCGGGGCCTTGCCGAGGGCGATCTCGGCCTCCTCCTCCGGGGTGGCCTGCGCTGGCGCCTCGTTCGCGGTGCGCAGCGGGATCTCCTTGATGAACCAGGCGAGCACCGGGATCGCGATGGTGAACAGCACCGCCCAGAAGAAGACATGCGAGATCGCGTCGGCGAGACCGCCGAGCACCAGCTCACGCGCCTGGGCGGGCAGTTCCTTGAGCTTCTCCAGGTCCATGGCACCGCCCTCGCCGCCACCGAAGGCACCGCCCGCGCTGGACCCGGCCAGTCGGCTGGCGAAGATCGCGCCGAACAGCGAGATGCCGAACGAGCCGCCGATCGACCGGAAGAAGGTGGCCGCGCCGCTGGCCGCGCCGAGGTCCTTCTGCTCCACGCTGTTCTGCGCGATCAGCATGGAGGTCTGCATGAGGAAGCCCATGCCGGCACCCAGCACGACCATGTACAGCGAGGACTGCAGCTTGCTGGTGTCGGTGTCGAGCATGGTCAGCAGCGCCATGCCCGCGGTCATCACCACACCACCGATGATCGGGTACGCCCGGTACCTGCCGGTCTTCGTGATCGCCCGCCCGATGACCAGCGACACGACCAGCATGCCGAACATCAGCGGCAGCAGCAGCAGGCCGCTGTTGGTGGCCGACGCCCCCTGCACCGTCTGCTGGTAGAGCGGCAGGAAGTTCATCGCGCCGAACATCGCGAAGCCGAGCAGGAAGCCGATCAGCGAGATCAGTGCGAAGTTGCGGTTGGCGAAGAGCGCCAGCGGGAGGATCGGCTCCGGGACGCGGCGTTCGACCAGGCCGAACGCCACCAGCGCGACCAGGGACAGCACGGCCAGGCCGAGGATCTGCGGTGAGGTCCAGTCGTACTGGTTGCCACCCCAGGTGGTGATCAGCACGATCGCGGTGATGCCGACCGAGAGCAGCCCGGCGCCGAGCCAGTCGATCCGGTGCTCGGTGCGGTACTTGGGAAGGTGCATGGTGGTGATCAGCACCAGCAGCGCGACGCCGCCCAGCGGCAGGTTCACGTAGAACGCCCAGCGCCACGAGAGGTGGTCGGTGATGAAGCCGCCGACCAGCGGGCCGGCCACCATGGCGATGGCCATGATGCCGGCGATCATGCCCTGGTACCGCCCCCGCTCACGGGGCGGGACGAGGTCACCGATGATCGCCATCACGCCGACCATCAGGCCGCCGGCGCCGAGGCCCTGCACCGCCCGGAAGGCGATGAGCTGGACCATGCCGTCCTGCGGGCCACCGAGCATCGCGGAGCCGGCCATGCCGCAGAGCGCGGAGCCGAGCAGGAAGATGCCGACCGAGGTCAGGAAGACGGACTTGCGACCGTAGAGATCACCGAGCTTGCCCCAGATGGGGGTGGAGACGGTGGTGCCCAGGACGTACGCGGTGACCACCCAGGTGAAGTGGTCGAGCCCGCCGAACTCGCCGACGATCCGCGGCAACGCGGTGCTGACGATCATGTTGTCGAGCATCGCGAGCATCATCGCGATCATCAGTCCGAACAGCACGACCCGTACGTTGGGTCGCGCGCCGGCCTGGGTTGCCTGAGTCATGGGTAAGCTCCCCCCGAGGATTGCCATACTTACTTGCCGCCCGGCTAGTCACCTTACTAGCCGCACGGTAAGTTGGGTACCAACTGACGGTCAAGCCGAATAGGGGGCGTGGGTGAGGGAGAGCACAGGCGGCACTCGGGAACGGATCAAGGCCGTCGCACTGGAGCTCTTCACCGAGCAGGGGTACGAGAAGACCTCGCTGCGGGAGATCGCCGAGCGCCTCAACGTCACCAAGGCAGCGCTCTACTACCACTTCAAGAGCAAGGACGACATCGTCGCCAGCTTCGTCGAGGACCGGCTGGAGCGGATGGACGCGCTGACCGCCTGGGCCGAGTCGCAGCCGGCGACCCTGGCCACGCGGCGCGCGCTGATCTCCCGGTACGCCGACACGATGTTCGCCGGCGACCAGCCGTCGGTGATGCGCTTCTTCGAGCAGAACCAGACCGTGCTCAAGAGCCTCGCCTCCGGCCAGCAGATGCGCGGCCGGATGATGCAGCTCGCCAACGCGCTCTGCCGGGGTGACGACTCCCCCTCCGCCCAACTACGCGCCGTGCTGTCGCTCTTCGCGGTGCACAGCAGCTGGTTCGCCGTCCGGGCGCCGGACATCACCGACGCCGACCGCCGCCGTATCGCCCTGGAGGTGGCCGACGAGTTGCTGGCCGCCATCGGCGCGCAACCCGACGAGGACGCGACCCCGGCCACCCCGGCCGGCTGATCGACCGGCGCGACCGCCGCCTCAGCCTCGGGGCAGCTCTCGCCGCAGGCCGAGCAGGTCCACGCCCGGCACCGGCGACCAGTCCTGCTCCGGCGACCGGACGAAACCGAGCCGCTCGTACAGCCGGTGCGCCGAGGCGGCCATGCCCGCGCGGACGCAGATCACCACGGCGGTGCAGCCCAGCTCGGCCGCGCGGTCGACGCACGCCTGGGCCAGCGCCGCGCCGACACCTCGGCCCTGTGCGGCCGGGTCGACCGCGAGCATCCGGAACTCCGCCTCACCCGCGGCGGACAGCTCGGCGAACGGGGTGCCCGGCAACACGAAGGTGACCGAGCCGAGCACCGCACCGGTCGCCTCGTCCACCGCGACCAGCACCTCGCCACTGGCGGCCCGGGTCGACACGTCGGCCAGCACCGCGCCGTACCCGTTCTCGCCCTTGAGCTGGCCGTCCGCCTCGTACGCGGCAACGGTCAGCCGGGCCACCGCCGGGTAGTCGGCCGGCTCGGCGCGCCGGACCCGCAGGCCGGTCAATCGATCACCGCGATGAGGTCGCCGTCCTGCACGACGTCACCCTCGTTGACGGCGAGCTGCTTGAGCACACCGTCGGACTCGGCGACAACGGGGATCTCCATCTTCATCGACTCGAGGATCACCAGGGTGTCGCCCTCGGACACGGTGTCGCCGGCCGTCGCCACGACCTTCCAGACGTTCGCCACCATCTCGGCGCGGATCTCCTCGGCCATGTCCACGGCCCTCCCTCATCCCGATGTGCCTGCCGACGTATCCAATCATGTGGCGGCGGACCGTGGGCGTGGAGCGGTGCGCCCCGCGCGCCCCGGCCGCCCCGGGGGAAGGTGTCGGGTGCCGGCCGCACTACCATCAGCGGGTCGGACCCGACGCCGGACCGCCGGTAGCTGCACCGGCGCGAGGTCGTGCGCAGGGCGGATCCGACCCATCACGAGGAGGTCAGCATGGCGAAGAAGTCCCGCAAGAAGAAGGCTCGGAAGAAGAACGCCGCCAACCACGGCAAGCGTCCCAACTCCTGAACGCGCCGACGGGCCGACGGCCCGTCACCGGTCAGACCAACCCGGCCGAGGCCGGGTACACCGGTGGCCCGGGTCGACATCGACCCGGGCCACCGGTTTGTCCGTTCGGTACGCCGACGTCAGTCGGCCAACTCGCGGGAATCGCTGGTCTCGAAGACCACCAGCTCGGTGAGCTTGACCCGCAACCGCTCGCGCAGCTCGTCCGGCGCGGTCTCGTTGCCGCAGCACCGAGCCACCAGCGCCCGCACCTCCTGCTCGAGGCCGTACTCGCGCAGGCAGGGCCCGCACTCGTCGAGGTGGTGCCGGATCAGCGAGCGCCGCTCGTCGGCGCACTCGAGATCCAGGTAGAGGTAGACCTCCGCGAGTACCTCGCGGCAGTCCGTCTCGTGCGGCTCCCCACAGCTCACGTCACACCTCCCGGCCGGCAGCGGCAGCGGTCGAACCCTTCGAGGAACGGGCCGGGCTGAAGCCCCGCTCCGCGGCGTAGCGCTCGAGCAGCTTGCGCAGATTACGACGGCCGCGGTGCAGGCGCGACATCACGGTGCCGATCGGCGTGCCCATGATGTCGGCGACCTCCTTGTACGAGAAGCCCTCGACATCGGTGAGGTAGACCGCCAGGCGGAACTCCTCCGGCAACTGCTGGAGGGCCTCCTTGACGTCGCTGTCCGGCAGCCGGTCCAGCGCCTCGGTCTCGGCGGAGCGCAGCCCACTGGAGGTGTGCGACTCGGCCTCGGCGAGCTGCCAGTCGGTGATCTCCTCGGTGGGCGCCTGAATCGGCTGGCGCTGCCGCTTGCGGTAGGAGTTGATGTAGGTGTTGGTCAGGATCCGGTAGAGCCAGGCCTTCAGGTTCGTGCCCTGCTCGAACTGGTGGAAGGCGGCGTACGCCTTCAGGTAGGTCTCCTGGACCAGGTCCTCGGCATCCGCCGGGTTGCGCGTCATCCGCAGCCCAGCAGCGTAGAGCTGATCGACGAATGGCATCGCGTCCCGCTCGAAACGGGCCCTGCGCTCGTCCGTCTTCTCGGTGGTCAACCGCACATCCCCTCGCGTCGGATGCTTTCCCGCCGAGGATACGCGCACCGCCCTACCCACAGATTCACTTCCGGCCGGTGTGCTCGTGCTCACCGCACCCACCCCGCCCGGTCCCGCCGTCGCGGGCCAGTCCGGGCCAGCCAACAGCCGCTTCAGCTGCCGGGCGTCCCGTTCGTCCCGTTCCAGGCTCCGTGTATCGGTTGGCACCCGTCACCCCCCTCGCAGAAAACTCGTCCGGGGGTAGTAACGCGGGACAACGGCTGGGGCATTCCGGCCGGACCTCCCGATCCTGGTCCCGGCGCCGACGACCGCCGGCGCTGGGACCAGGAAGGGCCTGGGAGGATTGGCACCGCCCGTCCGAACCGGACCGGCGGCACCATCCGATGCAACGACCCGCGCCCGGCGCCGGACACGGTTCGCCCGGCCGCGCCGGATCAGCCGGCCGCCCAGCCCTGGGCGCGCAGCCAGTCCCGGACCACGGCCGCCGTGCCGGCCGGATCGCGCCGCAGGTCGTGCGTCTCCCCCGGCCGGGTCACCACCTGAACGGTCGGCCCCGGCTCCGGCACCCCGAACGGGTCCCGGTCGCCGTTGACCACGAGTGTCGGCAGCCCGGTCTCCAGTTCGGCCGCCCGGGAGCGCTCCGGTCGGCCGGGCGGGTGCAGCGGAAAGGCCAGCGCGACGACACCGGTGGCGCCCACCGCACGGGCCGTCCGGCAGGCCACCCGCGCGCCGCTGGACCGACCGCCGACCAGCAGTGTCCGCAGATCGGGTTGTCGGTCGCGCAGCGCGGCGAGCACCGCGACCCAGGCCTCGTCGAGGTGCCCGGCGGGGGCCGGCGCGCGGCGGCCGGCGACCCGGTAGGGCTGGGTCACCCGGACCACCGCGAGGCCGGCCGCGACCGCCGTGTCGCGCACGGCGAGCAGGTCGGGCGCGTCCACGCTGCCACCCGCGCCGTGCCCGAGCACCAACAGGGCGGCAGCCGGCCGGACAGGCAGGTCGGTGTCGACCCGCGCGGGGCCGCGCGGAGTCTCGATCTCGTCGCTGGGCTGCACCGACCCATTCTGCGCCGCCAGGTCGGCACCCGGGACAGGACCCGGCCGCTGGTCAGCTCAGCGGAACCAGCGTGAGCAGGCGGTCGCGTACCGGCGGGCCAGGCCCGTCGGCGGCGTCCGGATCCGGCTGGACCTCGCCACGCCAGGCGACCAGCATCGCCCGCCGCTCGCGGGGCGTGGTGGCGCCCCACACGCCGTGGCAGTCACCCACCTCCAGCGCCCAGGCCAGGCAGGACCCCTGGACGTCGCAACCGCGGCAGAGCGCGACGGCGGCGTCGGCCGGCTCGTTCGGCGCCGGAAAGAATGTCTCCGGGTCGACGCTCTGGCATGTGCCTCTGGTGCGCCACGCGTCATCCTGTTGTCGTTCCTGCAAGGCCCGCAGCAGTCGCGGATCTCGCCGCGCCGCAGCCACCTCGTGCGGGCGGGGCATTCGCGCCCGTGTCATCCACCCACCTCCCCCGTGGGACCGGCAAGATCGATGGATGTCGTCCGCCCCGTGCGAATCGACACCCACTACCGGCGCTGTGTTCTATCGCACTTCCGGACACCGGGACAAGGGGCTACCGGGAAGATGACTGAACGGCCAGGAGACGAATCGCGCGCAACCCTGGCAAATCGGCGCCCGACGATGCGGATGCGCGTCAGAACAGGGTCAGCTCCTGCGGCGTCACCGCCGGCATCCGCGCGATCAACTGCGGCCCGTCGTTGCGGACGTCACCCACCGCCGGCCCGACCGGGCGGACCTCCAACCCCGCCAGCTGGGTCGCCGTCGCGGGGGCGAGCAGCCGGTCCGGCTCGTCGGTCGACGCCAGCCACGACGACCACCGCTCGTGCGGCAGCAGCACCGGCATCCGGTCGTGCACCTCGGCCAGCTCGCCGAGCGCCGCGGTGGTCAGCACGCTGAAGGTGAGCCGGCTGTCGGCGCCGGACTCCCAGACCGACCAGATCCCGGCCAGGGCGAGCACTGAGCCGTCGGTGGGGGTCATGTAGTACGCCTGGCGCCCGCCGTCGGGCTGGCGGACCCACTCGTACCAGCCGTCGGCCGGCACGAGGCAGCGGCGACGGGCGAAAGCGCCGGCGTACGCCCGGCTGGTGGCCACCGTCTCCGCCCGGGCATTGATCATGCGGGCCGCGCCGGCGGCCGACCGGGACCAGTGCGGAAGGAAGCCCCAGCGGCCGACGCAGAGGCTGCGGTGCCCCTCCGGGGTGACCCGGACCAGCGGCACCGGGTCGGTGGGCGCCACGTTGTGGTCAGGGCGGACCCGGCCGTCGGTGTCGTCCGACGACTCGAACAGCGCGCTCAGCTCGCCGGAACTCCGGGTCGTCGCGTACCTGCCGCACATGGGCACACGCTAACCCGTCGGAGGCCCGCCGGCTGTCCCGCCAACCGGGAGTACGACCGCCGGCCGGCGCCGCCCACCGTCCGACACGGCAGAATGTAACCGTGGGGAATCTGACCGCGACCCGGCCGCCGCAGCCGTGGACCGCACCGACCGCGTCCGACCCGGTGGCGGCCACGTTGCGCCTGCCGGGGTCCAAGTCGATGACAGCACGTGCCCTGGTGCTCAGCGCACTGGCCGCCGGCCCGTCGACGCTGGCCGGGCCGCTGCGTGCCCGGGACACCGAGCTGATGGCCGCCGGCCTGCGCGCCATGGGCGCGCACATGTCGATCAGCGACGACGAGCGCTGGCTCGTCCGGCCACACCCGCTGGCCGGCCCGGCGCACGTGGACGTCGGCCTGGCCGGCACCGTGATGCGGTTCGTCCCGCCGGTGGCCGGTCTGGCCGACGGGCGGATCACCTTCGACGGCGACCCGCACGCGCGCACCCGGCCGCTCGGCCCGCTGATCGGCGCGCTGCGCTCGCTGGGCGTCCGGATCGACGCCAGCGGCGCGGGCAGCCTGCCGCTGACCGTGCTCGGCACCGGCCGGGTCACCGGCGGCGAGGTGGTGATCGACGCCTCCGCCTCCAGTCAGCTGGTCTCCGGCCTGCTGCTGGCCGCGCCGCGCTTCGACCGGGGCGTCGTGGTGCGGCACGTCGGCCCTCCGGTGCCGTCCGCCCCGCACCTGCGGATGACCGTGCAGATGCTGCGGGCCGCCGGCGCGGCGGTCGACGACACCACCCCCGACGTGTGGACCGTCGAGCCCGGCCCGCTCACCGGGCGTGGCTGGGAGATCGAACCGGACCTCTCCGGCGCGGTGCCGTTCTTCGCCGCCGCCCTGGTCACCGGTGGCGAGGTCACCCTCCAGGGCTGGCCGCGCAGCAGCGCCCAGCCGGTCGAGCAGCTCCGCTCGCTGCTGCAACGGATGGGCGGCGAGGTCACCCTCTCCACCACCGGGCTGACCGTCCGGGGCACCGGCGTGGTGCACGGCCTCACCGCCGACCTCTCCGACGTCAGCGAGCTGACCCCGGCGCTGACCGCACTGGCCATGCTGGCCGACTCGCCGTCGTCCTTCACCGGCATCGGGCACATCCGCGGCCACGAGACCGACCGGCTGACCGCGCTGGCGCGGGAGTTCACGGCGCTCGGCGCCGACGTCACCGAGGCGCCGGACGGGCTGGAGATCCGGCCCCGGCCGCTGCGCGGCGGGGTGTTCCGCACCTACCACGACCACCGGATGGCGCACGCCGCCGCGGTGGCCGGGCTCGCCGTGCCGGGCGTCGAGGTCGACGACGTCGGGTGTACCTCCAAGACCATGCCCGAGTTCCCGGCACTATGGTCAGCGATGGTGACCGGCAAGAGCTGACGCGACAGGGGGCGGTCCTGGCGACCAAACGGCGCGAGTACGACGAGGACGACGTACGGGTCCGGCCCGGGAAGTCGTCGCGTCCGCGTACCCGAACCCGACCCCGGCACGCCGACGCGGTCGACGGCTTCGTCATCGCCGTCGACCGGGGCCGCTACACCTGCGTGCTGGCCGGGGCCGAGCACGGGACGGCCGAGGCCGAGCTGCCGACGGTCACCGCGATGCGGGCCCGCGAGCTGGGGCGCAAGTCGGTCGTGGTGGGCGACCGGGTCAGCCTGGTCGGGGACACCTCCGGCGCGGAGGGCGCTCTCGCCCGCATCGTCCGGATCGCCGACCGCCGCTCGGTGCTGCGCCGCACCGCCGACGACGACGAGACCACCGCCGAGGGCCGCCTGGAGCGGGTGGTGGTGGCCAACGCGGACCAGCTGGTGATCGTCAGCGCGTTGGCCGACCCGCCGCCGCGCACCGGGTTCATCGACCGCTGCCTGGTGGCCGCGTACGACGCCGACATCGAGCCGCTGCTCTGCCTCACCAAGGCCGACCTGGCCGGGCCGGAGGAGGTGCTGGGCTACTACACCGAGCTGGAGCTGCCCTACGTGCTCAACCGCCCCGACTCCGACCTGGACGCGCTGCGCGCGCTGCTGGCCGGCCGGGTGTCGGTGCTGGTCGGGCACTCGGGGGTGGGCAAGTCGACGCTGGTCAACCGCCTCGTCCCGGACGCCGCGCGGGCGGTCGGTGTGGTCAGCGCGATCGGCCGTGGCCGGCACACCTCGACCAGTGCGGTGGCGCTGCGGCTGCCGCCGATCCCCGGCGTCGACACCGACCCGGGTTGGATCATCGACACTCCCGGGATCCGCAGCTTCGGGCTGGCGCACGTCTCCGCCGACAGCCTGCTGCACGGTTTCCCCGACCTGGTCGAGGGCACCGAGACCTGTCCGCCCAACTGCCCGCACACCGCCGACGAGGCCGACTGCGGGCTGGACGCCTGGGTGGCCGCCGGCAAGGCCGACCCGCGCCGGCTGGCCTCGTACCGCCGGTTGCTCGCCTCCCGTGCCGGTGAGGGTGACCAGCGCGGCGAGACCGACCAGCGCGGCCCCGGCGAAGGCGACCGGCGCGGCCCCGACGAGTGAGCCACCCGGCGTCGGCTAGGTTGCCGGCATGACCGGGTACGCCGACGACCTCGCCCTCGCCCACCTGCTCGCCGACCGGGCCGACGCCATCGCCACGGCCCGGTTCCGCGCGCTCGATCTGCGGGTCGAGGCGAAGCCCGATCTGACCCCGGTCTCCGACGCGGACACGGCCGTCGAGCGGGAGATCCGCGCGCTGCTGGCCGAGCACCGGCCGGGCGACGGCCTGCTCGGCGAGGAGTACGGCAACCAGCCGGCCAGCACCCCGGGCGGCCGGCGGTGGATCATCGACCCGATCGACGGCACCAAGAACTTCGTCCGCGGCGTGCCGGTGTGGGCCACCCTGATCGCGCTCCTCGACGGTGACCGGCCGGCGGTCGGCGTGGTGTCCGCCCCGGCGCTGGGCCGGCGCTGGTGGGCGAGCGCGGGCGCGGGCGCGTACGCCGGACCGGGCCCCGCCGCCGGTGAACGGATCGGCGTGTCCGCGGTGCGACGGGTCGCCGACGCCAGCTTCTGCTACTCGTCCCTGACGGGGTGGGAGAACGCCGGACGGCTCGACGCGATGCTCGACCTGATGCGCGACAGTTGGCGCAGCCGCGCGTACGGCGACTTCTACGGCTACATGCTGCTGGCCGAGGGCGCACTGGACGTGATGGTGGAGCCGGAGTTGTCGCTGTGGGACGTGGCGGCGCTGGTCCCGATCATCACCGAGGCGGGTGGCACGGTCACGGATCTGGCCGGTCAACCGGCTCCGACCGGCGCCCCGGGCACCGAGAGCAGCGTGGTCGCCACCAACGGTGTGCTGCACGCCGACATCCTGACCCGGCTCGATCGACCAGCCGAGCGCTGACCCCCGGCAACCTCTATCCTCGCCAGGTGGTCTCCTCCGGCTGGTGTTTTCTCGCGGCGATGATCGTCGCGTACGGCTTCGCCAACCTGCTCCAGTCGGTGGCGGCAGCCCGCACCACCGTGCACCACACCTTCGATCCGGGGCTGCTGCTGCGGCTGGCCGGGCACCGGACGTACCTGATCGGGTTGGGCTGCCAGATCGGCGGCTTCGTGCTCGCGTTCCTGGCCCGACGGGACCTGCCGCTGTTCCTGGTCCAGGCCAGTGTGGCCGCCGGGCTGGGGGTGACGGCCATCCTCGGCGTGCTGGTGCTGAAGTGGCGGTTGCCGCTGGCGGAGGTGGCGCTGCTGGCCCTGCTCTTCGCCGGGATCACCGCGCTGGTGCTGTCCGCCCGGCCGGCGCCGTCACGGCAGCTCGGCACCGCCGGCTCGGTCGCCCTGCTGGCGGCGCTCGTCCTGATCGCGGTGCTGGGTGTCTTCGCCGTGCGGCTGCACGGAGCACCGGGGTCGGTGGCTCTCGGCTCGCTGGCCGGGCTGGCGTTCTCCTCGGCCGCGGTGGCCGCACGACCGCTGGCCTCCGCGCCGTCGGCCGAGGCGTTCCTCGCCCACCCGCTGTTCTACCTGCTGATCGTCCACTCGATCGTCGGCCAGCTCCTGCTCGGCCTGGCCATGCAGCGCGGCTCGACGACCGCAGCGGTCGCCGCCATGGACGCCGCCGGGGCGGTGCCGGCCGCGATCGTCGGCCTGCTGCTGCTCAACGACAAGATCTGGCCGGGGCGGGAGTGGCTGGCCGGCGTGGGTTTCCTGGTGACGCTGGCCGCGGTGATCGGGCTGACCCGGTACGCCGAGCCGCAGCAGCAGCGCGCGATGGCGCACCGCCGCGACCGCGCCATGGTCGCCGCCGGCCGGCCCGGCTGAGCCGACGCCCCACCACGACCGGCGAGGCGCTACCGGTCGGGGTCACGCCTCGACCGGTTTGCGCCGGCTCACCACCCGCTCGTAGAGGCGCTCCAGCGCACCGGCGGTCCGCTCCCACGTGTAGCTGCTCCGGACCCGGTCCACCGCGGCGTGACCGTAGGCGAACCGGTTGGCGTTGTCGGCGAGCAGCCGGCGCAGGGAGACCCCGAGCGTCCGTACGTCGCCGGGCGGCACCAGCCGGCCGGTGACCTCGTCGACGACGGCGTCCGCCAGACCGCCCATCGCGTAACCGACCACGGGCACCCCGCAGGCCATCGCCTCCAGGGAGACGCGCCCGGCGGAGGAGTAGTGCGGCGTGCAGGCGACCACGTCCGCCGACCGGTACCAGGTCGCCATCTGGTCGTGCGGCACCGCCCCGACCAGCCGTACCTGGTCGGCCAGCCCGGCCTGCTCGGCCAGCTCGCGCAGCCGGCGTGCCTCCGCGTGGTTGGCCAACTGGTCAGCCGGCGGCCCACCGGCGATCACCAGCTCGGCGTCACCGACGAGCCGCATCGCCCGGATCAGGTCCTCCTGGCCGTGGCCCGGGGAGAGCCCGCCCACGGAGAGGATCCGGGCCCGCTGCTCGCGCGGCGCCGCCTCCCCGTCGGGGTGGAACTGCTCGATGTCCACACCCGCGGGCACCATCGCCACCGAGCTGCGCTGCAGGCCCATCCTGGTCAGCTCGTCCACCTCGTCGTTGCTCTGGGCCACCGCGATGTCCACCGCGCGGGTCAGCGCGCGCTCCAGCGGAATCCGCTCCCCCGGCCCGTCGTAACGACCGCCCAGGTGGCGCAGCTGTTCGACGCCGAGCGAGTGGAAGGTCTGCACCACCGGGATGTCGGTCTCCCGGACGGCGTGCGCGGCGGCCAGGCCGCCGATCCAGTAGTGCCCGTGCACCACCTCGGGACGCCAGGCGCCGGCCCAATCGTCGGCCAGCCAGCGGCCGAACTCGGTCACGTGCGGGATCAGCTCGGCGGTCGACAGCGGAGTGGGCGGCCCCGCCGAGACCCGTTGCACCTGGTAGCCGTCGACGTCCACGATCACCGGCAGCTCGGGGTCGTCCCGGCGCTCGTAGATCCGGACGTCGTGGCCTCGGCCGGCCAGCTCGGCGGCGACCCGCTTGATGTGCTGTTGGGTGCCGACCGGCGGGCCGTCGGCGTGCCGGTACGAGCTGGTGTGCGCGCAGACGAGGCCAACGCGCATGGGTCACCTCCCTGCGATCTTTCCTCGGCGGTGGTCCTCCCGGTCAGAGCGTCCCATTAACCCGGAGGTCGGGAGCCGAAACCTGGCAGATCGGGAACAGTGCCCGCGAGTGCCACCGAAACTTGCGCCACGGCAATCACAGAACCCCCCGCGCGTCCCTCTGCCGGACGGTCCCACGGCGATCGGAGAGCGTCCGGTGGTATGACCAGGGCGGGCCGGGGGTACCGCTCAGGAATGCCGCTGACCCGCAGCCTCGACGATTCGACCGTGGTGATCACCGGCGCCTCCAGCGGGATCGGCACGGCCACCGCGTACGCGCTGGCCCGCCGGGGCGCAGCCGTCGTGCTGGGCGCCCGCAGCGAACCTGCCCTGCGGCAGGTCGCGCAGCGCTGCCGGGAACTGGGCGGCCGCGCGCTGGCCGTACCGACCGACGTGACCGACCTGGAGTCGGTGCAACGGCTGGCCGACCGGGGGGCGGCCGAGTTCGGGCGGATCGACGCCTGGGTGAACAACGCCGCGGTGAGCGCCGTGGGCCTCTTCGACGAGATCCCGGTCGCCGAGTTCCGCCGGGTGCTGGAGGTGAACCTCCTCGGCGCGGTGCACGGCATCCGGGCCGCGCTGCCGCACCTGGGGGCGGCCGGCGGCGGCGTGCTGGTCAACAACGCCTCGGTGCTGGCCGAGGTGGCGATGCCGTACCAGTCGGCGTACAACGCCACCAAGCACGGCATCCGGGGCCTGGCCGACACCGTCCGGCAGGAGTTGCGGGTCACCGGCCGGGGCCAGATCTCCATCTGCACCGTGCTGCCGGCCACCATCGACACCCCGTTCTTCCGGCACGCGGCCAACCACAGCGGACACGAGCTGGTGCCACCACCGCCGATCTATCCGCCGGAGGTGGTCGCCGAGACCATCGTCCGGCTGCTGCGCCGACCCCGCCGCGAGGCGTACGCCGGCGGCGCGGCCCGGCTGGTCGGCCTGCAGTGGCGGCTGGCGCCCGCGCTGGTGGAGCGCGCCCTCGGCTGGTACACCCACCGCACCCAGTTCGGGCCGGGCGCCCGGCTGGACAGCAGCGGCAACGTGTTCCACGCCGACGGGCAGGGCCGCCGGGACGGCGGTTGGCACGGTCGGCGGCGGCAGCTGGTGCGGATGACCGCCGCGTTCGGCCTCGCCGCGGCCGGCACGGCGGTCGGCACGATGGCGGCGATGAGCCGCCGGTCCCGGCTGGACCGCTGATGACGGGCATCGAGCGACCGGATGCGACGTCCGTCGCCAGGGGGCACAATGGGCCGATCATGTCGACCGGCGTGCATTGTCTGGTGGAGATCGACGAGTCCTTCCCGGTGGTCCGGGTGACCGGTGTGCTCGACGCCGCCGGCACCGAGACCGTGCGCGACGCGCTGCTCGCCCGGCTCTGCGACCGTCCCGGCCCGGTGGTGGCCGACGTGACCGGGCTGGAGGTCGTCGACGCGGACGGGCGGGGCGTCTTCGCCGAGGTCCGCCGGGAGGTCGCCGACTGGCCGGCCGCCGACCTGCTGCTCTGCGACCCGGCGGTCCCCGGGCCCAGCCGGGCCGACGCGGCGCTGGGCGGCGTGCCGGCCTGGCCGACCCTGGACGGGGCGCTGGCCGCGGCGGCGGCGCCGCTGGCGGCGGTGCTCACCGCCGAACTGGCTCCGACGGTCGGAGCCGCCCGGCAGGCCCGCGAGCTGGTGACCACCGGTTGCCAGCGCTGGGACATGCCGTCGCTGGCCGAGCCGGCGTCCATCGCGATCACCGAGATGGTCAACAACGTGGTGGCGCACGCCCGGACACCGATGACCGTGCGGGTGGCTCCGCAGGGCGACACCCTGCGCCTGGCGGTCCGTGACCACTCCCCACGCCGGCCGGCGTTCGCCGGGCTGGCACCGCCGACCCGTACCGGTGGTCGGGGCCTGCTGCTGATCGACACGGTGTCGCGCCGGTGGGGCAGCAGCCCGGTTCCGGACGGCAAGGTCGTCTGGTGCGTGCTGCACCCCGAGGACGAGGCGGGTGCCGTCGGCTGACGGGCCGTTGCGGCCGCGTTGTCCGACACTCACCACCGCACAGCCGGCATTGCCCCGGTTATGGCGGGAGGGCAGCGGGTAGTGATCAGACATGCGTGACAACGAGTACCCGACCCCCGTGTCCGACACCGAGGCGGAGGGGCTGCCCGACACCGCCGACGACGACTCGAGCGCCAACGACGACGTCCTCACCGGTCGCGAGGCGGACGGTCCGGAGCCGGCCCAGTTGCCCGGCGACCGGACGCCGGTGGCGGTGGATCGGTTCGGGACCACCGCCGAGGAGCAGCTCGACGGCGAGTCGTTGGACTACAAGCTCCAGCGGGAGAGCTTCGAACGCCCGGTGGACGACCCGCTGGCCGGCCCGGTCGACCCGAAGATCGCCTTCGAGGCGGACAACGAGGCGGCCGCGGCGGAGGCACAGCTGGACGCCGACGTGATGGACCCGGGGCCCACCTCGGACCCGAACTCGCCGGTCTCCCTCTACGACCACGGCCAGCTCGGCACGGTGGCCGACGCCACCGTGGGCCGGCTGGTCGAACCGGACGAGGGTGCCCACACCGACCAGGAGACCGACTCCGTGGCGTACGACGCGGGTTCGGCCGGTGGTGGGGCGACCGCCGAGGAGCTGGCCATCCACGAGACGGAGCCGCCGCGTTCGGTCTGACCCGCCGCCGCGCCGACCGCGTCAGTCGTCGAGACCGCGCTCGATGGCGTACCGGGTCAGCTCGACCCGGTTGTGCAGTTGCAGCTTGCCCAGGGTGTTCTGCACGTGGTTCTGCACCGTGCGGTGCGACAGCCCGAGCCGCTGGGCGATCTGCTTGTACGACATCCCCTTGGCCACCAGGCGCAGCACCTCGGTCTCCCGCTCGGTGAGCCGGGGAGCCCCGGGCTCCGCGCCGTCGGCCGGGCCGGCCCTCGAACCCGGCCCGGTCCCGACGGCAGCCAGCCTGCGGTACTCGCCGAGGACCAGCCCGGCCAGTCCGGGCGTGAAGACCGGGTCGCCGGCAGCGGTCCGGCGTACCGCGTCGAGGAACTCGGCCGGCGCCGTCGACTTCACCAGGTAGCCGGTCGCTCCCGCCTTGACCGCGTCCAGGACGCTCTGCTGCTCTCCGCTGGCGCTGAGCATCAGCACCCGCACGTCGGGCAGCGCCGCGCGCAACCCGCGGACCACCTCCACGCCGGAGATGTCGGGCAGTTGCAGGTCGAGGACGACCACGTCGGGCCGGGCGGCGGCGGCGACCCGGATCGCCTGCCGCCCCTCACCGCTGGTGGCCACCACCAGGAAACCGGCCTCGGTCAGGTCGCGGGCCACCCCCTCCCGCCACATCGGATGGTCGTCGACCACCATCACCCGCACCGGCGTCACCGGTCCGCCCTCGGCACGGTCAACTCGATCTCGGTGCCGGTCTCGGGCGTCGACACGATCCGTACCGTCCCGCCGAGGTCGGACACCCGGCCCCGGATCGACTGGGTCACGCCGAGCCGTCCCTGGACGGCCGCCTCGTCCAGCCGCCCGTCCGGGATGCCCGGCCCCTCGTCACGGATCGACACGGTCACCGTCTCCCCCTCGTCCTCGATCAGCACCCAGGCCCGCCCGCCGGCGTGCAGTCCCACGTTGTCCAGGGCCGCGCCGGTCGCGGCGGCCAGTTCCCCGGCCACCCGCCGTGGCAGTGGCACCGGGCTGGCCGGCGCGGAGAGCGACACCGCCGGTGAGGCGTACCGGCCGAGCAGGGTGCGCAGGTCCACCGCTGCCGCGGCGTCCGCCACCGATGCGGCGGTGTCGCCGGCCGGGGCCGTGCCGGCGATCAACGCACGCAACGCGGCCTCCTGCTCGCCGGCCAGCCGGGCCAGCTCGCCGGCCTCGCCGGGCAGGTGCGCACCGCGCCGCTGCACCAGCGCCAGCACCTGGAGCACCGAGTCGTGGATGCCCCGGGCCAGCCGCTCCCGCTCCCGGGTGGCCGCCTCCAGCTCCACCGCGCGTTGCAGCCGCTCCTCGGCGGTCGCCGCGAGCCGGGCCATGTGCCCGACCACCACTCCGGCGAGCAGCATCAGGATCACACCGGTGAACGAGGACTGGCCGATCCGTTCCCGGGTCGCCAGGTCAGCGCCGGCCACCAGCAGCGCGGCCAGCGTGCCCCGCCGCCGGCCGCCGGACACGGCCCAGGCCAGCACCGGGCCGGCCATCCAGGCCACCCCCAGGGTGGGTACGCCGGCGGCGAGCGCCGCGCGGCCGACCACCCACGGGGTGGCCAGCACGATGGCCATCACGACGGCCAGGTCGGCCAGCAGCAGCGGCCAGCGCCGCCAGGCCGGCCGGGCGTACCCGACGGCGGTCGCCCCGGTCCAGGCCATCATCACCAGGACCAGGGCGCCGACGGCGTACGGGTGGGCGTACCGGTCGGCGTCGCGGACCGCGAGCACGCAGACGTACGCGAGGGACGCCAGCCGGAACACGGTGAGGGCGCGCCAGAGCGGCACCTCGTAACCACCCGGCGGTGACGGCATGGCGGTCAGGATGCCACAGCCGGGCCAGCCGGCCGGGAGGCGCGGAGTGCGACCTGAGGAACCCTGACGTACGGTGGAAAAGCCGCGAAATACTCCGAGATCCGCCGTCGGGACGGGGCCATGACGAACGCAGATCCGCACGCACCGCGTACGGTTGTGCCCATCGAACCTGCCCTCCTGATCGCCGAGGCCTTCGACCAGGCCCAGGTGACCGAGATTCGACACTCGGTCACCTCCTGCGCGCACGCCTCCGGGCTCGCCGGGCAGCGGCTGGACGACTTCGTGCTGGCGATCAACGAGCTGATCACCAACGCGGTGCGGCACGGCGGCGGGCGGGGATGGCTGCGGCTCTGGGTGGAGCCGGGGATGCTGGTCTGCGAGGTCGCCGACCACGGGCACGGGATCAGCGCGCAGCGGCTCGGCGACCGGCGCCGGCCGGCGCCGGACACCGCCGGCGGCTGGGGCCTCTGGCTGGCCCGGGAGCTGACCGACGCCATGGAGGTCGCCACCGGCGCCGCCGGCACCACCGTCCGCATCACCACAGCCCTCGCCTCCAACCACACCCCGCACTGAGCCCGCACCCGCGGGCGGCGGGTCAGGCGAAGAGGGCGGAGACGGACTCGCCGTTGTGGATCCGGCGCATGGCTTCGGCCAGGGCGGGGGCCACCGAGAGGACCTGGAGCTTGGGAACCCGCTTGGCCGCCGGGATGGGGACCGTGTTGGTGCAGACGATCTCCAGTACGCCCTCCTGATCGCTGAGCCGCCGCAGCGCGTCGCCGGAGAACAGGCCGTGCGTGCAGGCCAGCCGGATCGAGCGGACGTTCAGGCCGCGCAGGTGCTCCATCAGCTCGACGACCGTGCTGCCCTTGGCGATCTCGTCGTCCAGCACGATGACGTCCCGGTCGGTCACGTCACCGATCACGGCACTGATCTTGACCAGGTCGTCGCTGAACCGCTGCTTCGCCCCGGCCGCGACCGGGGTGCCGAGCAGCCGCGCGAAGGCGGCTGCCTCCTTGGCGTTGCCCAGGTCGGGCGAGACCACCACGGTGTTGCTGAGGTCGTAGCGCCGGAAGTGGGTGGCCAGCTCACGCAGCGCGTGCAGGTGGTCGACGGGAACGCTGAAGAAGCCGTGCACCTGCGGCGAGTGCAGGGTCAGCGCGAGCACCCGGTCCGCTCCCGCCGAGACGAGCAGGTCGGCGACCAGACGGGCGCCGATCGAGATCCGCGGCGCGTCCTTCTTGTCCGAGCGGGCGTACGCGTAGTGCGGCAACACCACCGTGATCCGGCCGGCGGATGCGCCCCGGGCCGCGTCGATCATGAGCAGCAGCTCGACCAGGTTCTCCTGCACCGGAGGCACCAGCGGCTGGATCAGGAAGACGTCCCGCTCCCGGCAGTTGGCCTGCAACTGCACTTCCAGGCAGTCGTTGGCGAACCGGGAGACGCGCACCGGATGCAGCGGCACCCCCAGGTGGGCACAGATCTCGGCGGCGAGCTCGGGATGGGCTGTTCCACTGAAAACGGCGATGTCGCGCACGTTCGCACATCGTAGGCGACGAGGCCGGCGCTGGACGGCGGCGGGCCGCCACCGGCCGTGACGCCGGTCGCACCGCGCCGCCGGTCCGGGTACGGTGCTGCCGTGACCCCCCAGTACGTCGCCGCCATCGACCAGGGCACCACCTCCTCGCGGTGCATCGTCTTCGACCGGGCCGGGGAGATCGTCGCCGTGGCCCAGCGGGAGCACCGGCAGATCTTTCCCCAGCCCGGTTGGGTGGAGCATGACGCCGAGGAGATCTGGGACAACGTCCAGCGGGTCGTCCGGGAGGCGCTGTCGGCCGCCGGCACCGACGCGGCCGGGCTCGCGGCGGTCGGCATCACCAACCAGCGCGAGACCACCGTGGTCTGGGACCGGGCCACCGGCCGCCCGGTGGCCAACGCCGTGGTCTGGCAGGACACCCGGACCGGGCCGCTGCTGCGGGAGCTGGCGGCGGCGTACGGCGAGGAGCGGTTCCGTGCCCGCACCGGCCTGCCCCTGGCCACCTACTTCGCGGGGCCGAAGCTGCGCTGGCTGCTCGACGAGGTGGACGGCCTGCGCGAGCGCGCCGAACGCGGCGAGGTGCTCTTCGGCACCATGGACAGCTGGCTGATCTGGAAACTGACCGGCGCGCACGTCACCGACGTGACCAACGCCAGCCGGACCATGCTGATGGACCTCGCCACCCTCGACTGGGACCCGGAGCTGCTGGACGCGATGGGTGTGCCGGCGGCGATGCTGCCCGAGATCCGCAGCTCCGCCGAGGTCTACGGCACCGCCACCGGTGTGCTTGCCGGGGTGCCGGTGGCCAGCGCGCTCGGCGACCAGCAGGCCGCCCTCTTCGGCCAGACCTGCTTCCAGCCGGGAGAGGCGAAGTGCACCTACGGCACCGGCAGCTTCCTGCTGCTCAACACCGGCGCCAGCCCGGTCCCGTCGACGCACGGGCTGCTCACCACGGTCGCCTACCGGATCGACGGCCAGCCGGCGGCGTACGCGCTGGAGGGGGCGATCGCGGTCACCGGGTCGCTGGTGCAGTGGCTGCGGGACAACCTCGGTCTGATCTCCACGGCCGCTGAGGTGGAGGACCTGGCCCGCACGGTGGACGACAACGGCGGCTGCTACGTGGTGCCCGCGTTCTCCGGGCTGTTCGCCCCGCACTGGCGCAGCGACGCGCGCGGCGTGATCGCCGGCCTGACCGGCTACATCACGAAGGGGCACCTGGCGCGGGCCGTGCTGGAGGCGTCGGCGTGGCAGACCCGCGAGGTGGTCGACGCGATGGACGCCGACTCCGACGTGGCGCTGCGCCGGCTCCGCGTGGACGGCGGGATGACCGCCAACGGCCTGCTCATGCAGTTCCTCGCCGACGTGCTCGACGTGCCGGTGATCCGCTCCCGGATCACCGAGACGACCTGCCTGGGCGCCGCGTACGCGGCCGGTCTGGCGATCGGCTTCTGGCCGGACCTCGCCACGTTGCGCGCGCAGTGGCGCTCCGACGCGCAGTGGGAGTCGCGCATGGCGCCGGAGCACCGCGACCGGGAGCTGCGCAACTGGCGCAAGGCCGTGCAGCGCACCCTCGACTGGGTGGAGTGACGGGCGAGCGATCACCAACCGCTCAGATCGGTGCCAACGCCCGGCTCAGCTCCAGCGGTTGCCGGTGAGCTTCTCGTAGACGTCGACGTAGCGGGCGCGTGTCGCCTCGACGACCTCGGCGGGCATGTCCGGCGCCGGGCCCTGCTTGTCCCAGCCGCTGCCGGTGGCCCAGTCCCGCACGTACTGCTTGTCGTAGGAGAACTGCACCCGACCCGGCTGGTACGACTCGGCGGGCCAGAACCGCGACGAGTCGGAGGTGAGCAGCTCGTCGGCGAGGACCAGGGTGCCGTCCGGCGCCCAGCCCAGCTCGATCTTCGTGTCGGCGACCAGGATGCCCCGGTCGGCGGCCAACTCCGCGCCGCGCCGGTAGATGTCGATGGTGATCTGTCGCAGCCGCTCGGCGGTGGCCTGACCCACCTTGTCCACCACGTCGTCGTACGTGATGGGCTCGTCGTGCTCGCCCACCGGCGCCTTGCTGGACGGCGTGAAGATCGGCTCGGGCAGGATCGACGCCTCGCCGAGCCCTCGGGGCAGCGGCACGCCGGAGACCGCCCCGGTGCGCTCGTACTCCCGCAGGCCGCCGCCGGTGAGGTAGCCCCGAGCGACACACTCGACGGGCACCATGTCCAGCCGCTGGCAGCGGATCGCCCGCCCGGCGAACTCCGCCGGCACGTCGGTGGCCGAGATGACGTGGTTCGGCACCAGGTCGGCGAGCTGCTCGAACCACCACAGCGAGAGCGCGGTGAGCAGGCGGCCCTTGTCCGGGATCGGTGTCGGCAGCGCCACGTCGTAGATCGAGATCCGGTCCGAGGCGACCAGGATCAGGTCATCGCCGTCGGCGTAGACGTCCCGGACCTTGCCCGAGTGCAGAAGTTCCACGCGCCCTAGTACACCACGCGGGATCGGGGTGCCCCGATTCGACCACCCGCACCGGGTCGCGCGCAGGGGTGACCGGACGGACGTTGACACCCTCCTGCGCCGCCTGCGTGAATGGTCCGACCCCGCCCGCAGGTGCCAGGAGACCCCGTGCCCGTTGTTCGACCCCCGCTCGACCGCCTCGGCGCCGACCCGGGGCGGCGCCGACTCCTCACCGCACTGCTCGGCGCCCCCCTGCTGGCCTCGGGTGGGCTGACCGGATGCAGCGACGACGCCGCGACGTCGACCGAGGAGGGGCCGGTCGAGCTGTCGGTCTTCTGGTGGGGTGGAACGAGGCGGGCCGAGCTCACCGAGAAGGTGCTGCGGCTCTACTCCGAGCGCAACCCCCGGGTCACCTTCCGGGTTACCTGGCAGGGCGCCGACGGCTACTACGACCGGCTGGCCACCCAGGCGGCCGGCGGCAACGTGCCCGACCTGATCCAGCTCGACGACGCCGTGCTGACCGAGTACGCCGAGCGCCAGATCATCCTCGACCTGAGCGAGCGGGTCGTCGACCACCGGTTGGACCTGCGGGGCCTGCCGGAGGGTCTGATCCGCTACGGCGCCGTGGACGGGCGGACGATGGCCGTGGCCGGTGGGCAGACCCACGCCGCCGTGGTCTTCAACCGCGACCTGCTCCAGGAGCTCCGGGTGCCGGAGCCACGCACCGGGATGTCCTGGGCCGACTACATCTCCTGGGCGGAGCAGGTCACCGACGCCAGCGACGGCCGGGTGGCCGGCACCATGGACCCGTCCGGCGACTACCGGGCGCTCTGGCTCTGGCTGCGCTCGCAGGGCGGCGAGTTCTACCGGGGGCGCCAGCTCGGCTTCGGCGCGGACGAGCTGATCGCCTGGTTCGAGTTGTGGCAGGGGGCCCGCAGGGGCCGGGCCACACCGAGCGCGGCCCTGGTCGAGCAGGCCGACAGCGGTGAGCCGGCCCGGCAACTGGTGGTCTCCGGGTTGACCGCCGCGTCGTTCGCCTGGTCCCACCAGCTGCCGGAACTGCAGCGGCTCACCGAGGCCGAGCTGGGTGTGATCGGCTTCCCGGGTCCACCGGGCGCGCAGTGGGCGCGGGCACCGATGTACTGGGCGGGGTTCCGCGGCACCCGCCACCCGGACACCGTCGTCGACGTGATCAACTTCTTGACCACGAACGGCGAGGCCGGCACCGTTCTCGGTCACGAACGTGGCCTCAACGCCAGTCTCGCCGTCCGCCGCTACACCGAGGGCAGCATCACCGACCCGGCCCAGCGGCGCGCCGCCGCGTTCGGCGCCAGCATCGCCGACCGGCTCGGGCCGGCGCCGGCGCCACCGCCGAAGGGACACGGCAAGGTGCGGACCCTGCTGGTCGGCGCCGCGGAGAGCATCCGCGCGGGGCGGGCCGGCACCCGCGCGGCCACCTCGCGTTTCATCGGCCAGGCGAACGCCGCCCTCGCGGCGTGACCACCGGCGGCCGGCCATCGGCCCGCCGCCGGCGGCCGACCGGGTGCGAGCGACCGCTCAGCGCGGCGGGCCGCCCCGACGGTTACGCATCAACCGCAGCACCAGGAGCACGATGACGACCACCACCACCAGGCAGCAGAGCAGGCCGAAGACACCGAAGCCGCCGCCGCGGGACCGCCGCCGGGCGGCCTCCACCACCAGCTCGCCGGTACCCGTGGACGCCCAGGCCGCGACGGGCACGAAGACCGCCAGCACGACCGCACCGAGGACCGCGCTGAGCCGGCCCCACCACTTGCTGAATGAAGACATGTCCCCATCCTCGCCGAACTGCGCAACCTCGGCACGGTGGTCCACACCGAATCGCGGGACAGAGATCAGGCGGAACGGCCCGGGCACGCGTCGCCACGCCTGTCACTCGCGCTGACATCGCAGGCCGGCAACGGTTGGTCGCGCCGGATACGAAAAACCCGGCCCCATGATCTGGGGCCGGGTTTTCCATCTGCACTGTCATTTGTAGCGGGGACAGGATTTGAACCTGCGACCTCTGGGTTATGAGCCCAGCGAGCTACCGAGCTGCTCCACCCCGCGTCGACTGGTTAACCCTAACCCACCCGTTCCGGCGATGATCAGCGGGGTCGCCATCGGTGTCGGCGGCCCCCGTGGACCGGATGGCGGCGGGTCGAGCTGGGCCGGGAGATGCGAAACGGCCCCCGAGGATGTGATCCTCGGGGGCCGTTCGTCGTGGTAGCGGGGACAGGATTTGAACCTGCGACCTCTGGGTTATGAGCCCAGCGAGCTACCGAGCTGCTCCACCCCGCGTCGGTTCACTAACCGTAGCGCACCGACCGGGGGCACCGCAAAGCGACCCGCATTCCGTCGCCGCCGACCCCGCTGACCTGCACCGCCGTCACTTAAGCCAGGCCACGATCGCGGCCACCGCCCGTCGACTGTCCGCATCCACCTGGGCGCGCTCGGCTGCGGTGTACTCCCAGCCCTGTTCCCAGAGCACCGTCACGACGTCGCCGATCCGGACCGCCCGGATCAGCCGGACCTCGTCCGCACCCGGCTCGCCCATGCCATCCGGGTACGGGGCCCGCATCTCGAACAGCACCGACTCGTCCCCGTACCGCCCCGGGTCCAGCACCCGCTGCCGCCAGGTCCTGGTGTCGTCGGCCAGCTTCTGCTCGGGGCAGTCGCGGACGGCCTGCCGCAGCTCCCGCAGCGCGTCGTCGGCCCGTCCGGCGCGGTAGATGGTGATGGTGTGCCGGTAGCTGCCGGCCGGCACGTACCCCGCCGGGGTCTCCGGCCGCTTGTAGGCCAGGTACCGCCCGCGGCGCTGCACCACGGCGGAGTCGCTGGGATGGCGCGCCCCGCAGAGCACCGGCAGTGCCGGCCCCTCCACCTGCGACTCCAGGCCCGTCCGGTTGGCCGACGGTAGGACGAAGAAGGCGCGGTCCGGGATCGAGGTGGGCTGCCGGGGCGGCGCCGCACCGGTGGTCGGGGCCGCTGGCGTCGCGCTCGACGTGCTGCGCGCCGGCGTGGGGGACGGCGTGGGGGACGGCGACGGCGACGGGCGGGGGGTCGCACTGGTCGGCAGCGGACCGGGGGTGTCGGCGGGCGGTGGCAGTGGCGCGGAACCGTCCGCCGGGATTGCCAGCCACCCGCCGACGGCCACCCCGCCGAGCAGCAGCGCCACCGCGACGGCGGTGCCGGCGATCCGGGTACGGGCCCGGTGGTCGGCGCGCCGCCGGACCAGCTCGGGGTTGGTCAACTCCTGGCCGTCGGCGACGGTGGCGAGCGACCGGTACAGGTCGGACAGTTCAGCTGACATCGTTCGCCTCCAGCTCCACGGTGGAGAGGTCGGGCAGCAGCGCGGCCAGTCGGGACCGGCCCCGGGACAGCCAGGACTTCACGGTGCCGACGGGGACCTCGGTCTCCCGGGCGATCTCCTCCACCGACATGTCGAAGAGGTAGTGCAGGGCGAGCGCCTGCCGCTGGGCGGCCGGCAGTTGGCGGAGCGCCCGGACCAGCAGCACCCCGTCCTCACTGGGTGGCGGGGCGACCGGCGGAGGGCCGGTACGACTCAGCGCCGCCCTCCAGCGGTGCAGGTGCCGCCAGCGGTCGGTCGCCAGTCGGGCCACCACCAGCCGCAGCCACGCCTCGGGCGCCGGATGCGCCCCCAGCCGACCCCACTGCCGCCAGGCCCGGGCGAAGGCCTCCTGCACGAGATCCTGCGCCTCGGTGTGGTCGCCGGTGACCGCGTAGCCGTACCGCAGCATCCGCCGGGCGGTGCTCCGGTAGAAGTCGTCGAAGCTCTGCGCGTCCCTCACGACTGTTCCCCCTCGTCCACACCCCGTTGCAGAGAGGACGGCCCACCGGCGTCGCAGGTTGCGGACCGGATCGGACAAACCGTGTCGGAGGGGCGACAAAAGGAACCGGTGGACGCGACGGAGCCCCCGACGTCAGGACCGGTGTGGTCCGACGGCGAGGGCTCCGAAAGCTGCTCCCGGGGAGGCGCTCAGCCTCCCGCGCCGGTGGTCGGGCTGACACCCGGCGAGGGGCCACCGCTGGGTGTACCGCCCGGGGTCCCCGCCTGCTGCGCCTGCTGGAAGGCGGTGAGCGCCTCGTCCAGCGCCTTCAGCGCGCGACCGTACCGCTCGAAGTCACCGGAGGTCTGCGCGGCGCGGACCTCGGTGATCGCGCTCTGCACCCGATCCGCGGCGGTGGCCAGCTCGCCGGTCGGTGGCGGGGTGCCGGCGCTCGGCGTCGGCGTCGGTGTGGGCGTCGGCGCCGTCGGGTTGCCACCGGCCGTCGGCGGCGGCGGTGCCCCCTGCCCGGCCCGTTTGCCCTGCTCGACCAGTTGCTTGATGCCGTCGTTGATGTTGTCGGCCAGTGCCACGAACGAGCCGCCGTCACCGTACGAGAGCAGCACCTTCTGCAGCAGCGGGTACGCGTCCTGCTGGTTGCTCTTCACGTAGACCGGCTCGACGTAGAGCATGCCGTCGGCGAACGGCAGCGAGAGCAGGTTGCCGTACTGCACCTGCGCCTGGTTGCTGGACAGCAGGTTGAGCTGCTGGCGGATGTTGGCGTTGTTGGTCATCTGCTGGTGCACCTGCACCGGGCCGGAGATCCGGGTCTGATCCGGCAGCTCCAGCACCTCCAGCCGGGGCTTGCCCTCCACGTACGACCCGGAGATCAGGGCGGCGAGGTTCTGCCGACCGTTCGGGGTGACCGCGGAGGTGAGCTGGAACCGCGGGCTCTCCTGCCCCGGGAACTGGGTGAACAGGTAGTACGGAGGCTGCTTCTGGCCGCTGTCCGGCGCGTCCGGCACGTTGGGCACCTGCCAGAAGTCCTGCGCGGAGTAGAAGTCACCCGGGTTGGTCACGTGGAACTTGGTGAGCAGGTTGCGCTGCACCTTGAACATGTCCGCCGGGTAGCGCAGGTGCTCGGTCAGCTCGACCGGGATGTCCGCCTTCGGCAGCACCAGGTCACCGCCGAACGCCTTGTTCCACGCCTTGAGCACCGGGTCGGTGTCGTCGTACTCGTAGAGCTTCACGGTGCCGTCGTACGCGTCGACGGTGGCCTTCACCGAGTTGCGCATGTAGTTGACGTTCTCCCGGGCCAGCTGGAAGGTGCCCCGGTTGGTCAGCTCGTCGGTGGTCTCCGTCTGGAGGTTGACGCGCTCCGCGTACGGATAGGTGGCCGCCGTGGTGTAGCCGTCGACGATCCACTGCACCCGCCCGTCGACCACGGCCGGGTAGGGGTCGCCGTCCAGGGTGAGGAACGGCGCGACCTTCTCCACCCGGTCCCGCGGGTTGCGCACGTAGAGCAGCTTCGAGTCCTTGTTGACCGCCTCGGAGAGCAGGAAGTTCGACTCCTGCTCCTTGATGGCGTACAGCAGCCGCCGGGTGAAGGAGCCGATCTCGACGCCGCCCTCACCGGTGTAGGTGTAGGACTCGCCGCCACCGTCGCCGACCGGCCGGTCGAACTCGGCCTTCCGGTTCGGGTCGGACTGGCCGACGATCGCGTAGTCGTCGGGCGCCATCCGCTCGCCGTAGTAGATGCGCGGCTGCTTGGCGGGGATCTGCTCGGTCTGCGAGGAGCACGCCTCCTGGGCCTTCTCACCGAGGAAGCCGGAGACGAAGAACGGCTGCCCGCCGCAGACCACCTGATTGGCCGGCGCGGCCACCAGCCCGTACCCGTGGGTGTAGACGGTGTGCCGGTTGATCCAGGTGTTCTGCTGGTCGGTCAGCTCGCCGTAGTTGATCTCCCGGACGCCGACCACGTAGTCGGAGACCTTGCCGTTCACCCCGTACCGGTCGATGTCCAGCTTCGGGCCGAAGTCGTAGAAGCCGCGCACCTGCTGGAGCTGCGTGTACGTCTCGCTGACGAGCTGCGGGTCGAGCAGCCGCACGTTCGACACCACGGAGGTGTCGGTCGCGAGGTTGGCCGGTGGGGTGAGGTTGCTGGCCGCGTACGGCGTGGTCTCCGTCGTCGCCAGCCCGAACGCCGCCCGGGTCGCGTCGATGCTGCGCTGGATGTACGGCGCCTCCTTGTCCTTGGCGCTCGGCTTGACCTCGAAGGTCTGCACCGCCCAGGGATAGATGCCGCCGATGGCCACCGCGGAGACGCCGAGCAGGGCGAGCGAGATGCCCGGCCAGACCAGGTTCCGCATCCAGGCGTTGGAGAACACGATGATCGCGATCGCCACCACGATGGAGATGTAGGCCAGGATCTCCTTCGCCGGCAGCAGCGCGTTGACGTCGGCGTAGCCGGCGCCGTACAGCTTGGCGCCCTCGTTGTACTCCAGCAGCATCGCCCGCCGGTCCAGCACGTACGCGATGGCCTTGAGCAGCACGAAGACGGCGACCAGGCTGCTCAGGTGGGCACGGGCCGCGTTGCTCATCCGGTCCCCGACGCCCTGGAGGCGGACGCCGCCGAAGAGGTAGTGCACCGCCAGCGCGCCGATCACGGCCAGCACCACGGCGGTGAAGGCGACACCGAGCAGGTACCGCCAGAACGGCAGCTGGAAGACGTAGAAGCCGATGTCCACCCCGAACTCCGGGTCCTTGATCCCGAAGTCGCCGCCGTTGCGGAAGAGCAGCCACTGGTTCCACCGGCTCTGCGCGGAGAGACCGGCGAAGAGCCCGACCACGGCGGCGGTCAGCGCGATCCAGGTGCCGAGGCGCGGGCTGAGCGCCATCCGGTAGCGCTCCAGCGTCGCCTGCTCGACCGAGTGCGGACGCAGCCGCGGGCGCAGCCGGTGGGCCAGCCACAGGTTGCCGCCGACGATCACGGCCATGCCGAGGCCGATGGCGAGGAAGAGCAGCAGCCGGGTGACCAGCACACCGGTGAAGACCTCGGTGTAGCGGACCTCGTCGAACCAGAGCCAGTCCGTCCAGGCCTGGACACCCCAGCCGAGCAGGGTGAAGAGCACGAACACCCCGACCAGGACAGCGATGGTGACGCGCCCGCGCCGGCTCATCCTCGGAAGGGGGCTGCTGCTACGCATGACCACTGTTGGCTCCGCACGCTCGATGTGATCGGCTCCGACCAGGCACCCAGAGTACGGGGTGTTCCTGAACGTGTCGGGGCACGGTCACGCGAGTCAGCAGCGGGTCGGCTGGCCTCCCGAACGCAGCGTGTCCAGCGCGGTGAGCGCCTCGTCTAGGGAGCCCACCCGCAGCAGCGGCAGATCGGGCTGCGGATTGCGGACCGCCTCGGCGCAGTTGTCGGCCGGCACCAGGAAAACCTTGGCCCCGGCGTGCTTCGCGCCGACCAGTTTCTGGGCGATGCCGCCGATCGGGCCGACGGTGCCCGCGTCGTCGATGGTGCCGGTACCAGCAATGATCTTGCCGCCGGTGAGGTCGGCCGGCGTCAGCTTGTCGATGATGCCCAGGGCGAACATCAGGCCGGCGCTCGGCCCGCCGATGTCCTCCAGATCGATTCCGAGCGTGAACGGGTGCGGCTGCTGCTGGTCTATCTCGACGCCGATCCGCGGCCGGCCGTCCTGCTCGCGACTGGTCACCGTCGCGGTGGCCGGAACACCGTCGCGCGTGTAGCCGATGGTCAGGGCCGTGCCGGCCGGCTTCGCCCGGATCAGCTCGGTGAGCTTCGAGGCCAGCGGCACCGGCTGACCGTCGACCGAGGTGACCACGTCGCCGACCTTCAGCGCCCCGGCGGACGGGCCGTCCGCGGCCACCGACTTGATCACCACCTGCACCGGGAAGCCCAGCTCGCGCAGCGCGGCGGTCTCGGCGCTGGTCTGCGACGCCTTGAAGTCCTCCGCGTTGCGCTGCTCGACCTGCTCCGTCGACTCCCCCGGCGGGTAGACCAGCTCGCGCGGCACCACCGCCTCGTCGTCGGAGAACCAGCCGGCGATCGCCCCCCGCAGCCGCACCGTGGGCTGCACCCCGACCGTGGTCAGCCGCAGTTGGCCGGCGGAGGTGGACGTCTCCCGCCCGGAGATCTGGATGACCTCCTTGCCGTCGGCCGAACCGAGGGTGTTGACCGTCGGGCCCGGGCCGAGCACCACGTACGGGATCGGCGCCCGGAGCACCCCGATGCTCAGCAGGGCGGTGAACAGGGCACCGAGCAGGACCGTCAGGCCACGACGTCTCATGCGGCAGAGCGTACCGACCGCTTCGGGTCCGCCTGCCGGATGCGCCGCGCGACTTCGCCCTCAGCGCAACGCCAGCGGCGGCGACCTGGGGCGTCGCGCGCGTACCGTAGACGTCGTGCCTGATATTCCGTTCGGTTTCGCGCTCCCGGGTGGGCAACCACCAGACCCCAACGATCCCGCGCAGATGCAGCAGTTCATGTCGCAGTTGCAGCACCTGCTCTCCGCGCCGGGCAGCGGGCCGGTCAACTGGGACCTGGCTCGCCAGGTGGCGGCCAGCCAGCTCGCGGCCGCCGGCGACCCGGCGGTGTCGCCCTACGAGCGCAACGCGGTCGAGGAGGCGCTGCGCCTGGCCGACCTGTGGCTCGAGCCCGCCTCGGCGTGGCCGTCGGGCATCCAGTCCCCGGTGGCCTGGAACCGCAATGAGTGGATCTTCAAGACGCTGGACGTGTGGCGCAAGCTCTGCGACCCGGTGGCCAGCCGGATGGTCGGCGCGATGGGCGACCTGGTGCCACCGGAGGCGCGCGCCCAGCTCGGCCCGATGCAGTCGATGGTGGCCACGCTCGGTGGTGCGCTCTTCGGCGGCCAGCTCGGTCAGGCTCTCGGCTCCCTCGCCGCGGAGGTGCTCTCCGCCGGCGACATCGGGCTGCCGCTCGGCCCGGCCGGCACGGCCGCGCTGATCCCGGCCAACATCCGGGCGTACGGCGAGGGGCTGGAGCTTCCCGAGGACGAGGTACGCCTCTACGTGGCGCTGCGCGAGGCCGCCCACCAGCGGCTGTTCCAGCACGTCCCGTGGCTGCGCGGGCACGTGCTCAGCGCCGTGGAGATGTACGCCTCGGGCATCCGGGTCAACCGGGAGGCGATCGAGGAGGCGATGGGCCGGGTCGATCCGACCGACCCGGAGTCGATGCAGGCGATCGCCCTGGAGGGCATCTTCACCCCGGAGGACACCCCGGCGCAGAAGGCCTCACTGGCCCGCCTGGAGACCGCACTCGCCCTGGTCGAGGGCTGGGTGTGCCACGTCGTCGACAGCGCCGCCAGCGACCGGCTGCCCAACGTCGTCCGGCTGGGCGAGGCGTTCCGCCGTCGCCGGGCCGCCGGGGGTCCCGCCGAGCAGACCTTCGCCGCGCTGGTCGGCCTGGAGTTGCGGCCGCGTCGGCTGCGCGAGGCGGCGGCGCTCTGGGCCGCGCTCACCCAGCACCGCGGCATCGAGGGCCGCGACGCTGTCTGGGGCCACCCGGACCTGCTCCCGTCGGACGACGACTTCGCCGACCCGGTTGCCTTCGCGATGAACGACATGGACCTGAGCGAGCTGGACAGCTTCGACTTCACCGCGCCCGGTGGGGCGGAGGAGAAGGCCCCGGGTCAGCCGGACGACACCGACACCGACGGCGACGCCAAGCCCTGACGACGGAGCGGGTGCCCGCGCCGATCAGCGGCGGGCACCCGGCCGGTCAGGCTGATGAGCGGGTCAGGCCGGCCGGCTCGAGCCGGAGAGTAGAGCGCGGGTGGCCTCCCAGCCCTCGAAGGCCGGGTCCAGCGTGGCGAGGTCGGCCGGGCCGCGCAGCCGCCGCCAGCCGGCGGTGACCGCCACGTCCTGCGGTCGGGGGGCACCGGCCCGCGCGTCGGCCGGGGTCGCGGTGTCCAGGTCCAGCGGGGCGAGCCAGCCGGGCACGGGTAGCCGCACCGCCAGCCCGAGCAGGCCCGGTCCGCCGCCCTCCACCGGGGCGACCGCGACGGGCCGGGTGGTGAGCGGGCGCAGCAGCTTGCCGACGGTCAGCGCGGGCAGGTCGGGCACGTCGCCGGCGAGCACGGCCGCCTGGTCGTAGCCCTCCAACGCGGCGAACACCGCTGCCGTCGTCGGCTCAGGCACCTCGTAGACGACCGTGCCGGGCCAGACCAGCGAGTCCGCCAGGGCGCGGTCGGCCGGGGTCACCGCGACGGCGACCTCGACCTCGTTGAGGGTGGCGAGGAGGTCGACGACGTCCTCGGCGAGCGCCGCCCGCCAGGCCGCCCGGTCGACGCCGGGCGGCGACCAGTGCACCGGCCCGAGCAACGCCACCACCACTCGTCGTGCCACGGTCCGACCCTAGCGCCCCGACCCCGCCCTGCGGGGGACCGGTGATCGACTCCGTGTCAGCGATGTCGCGGCGACCCGAGTCTCGGACACCGCGGTGTCAGGGAACCCGAGTCGATCATCAAAGGCGCGACCCCGGGTCAGGACGGCAGGGGGGCACAGGAGGCGGCGGCGACGCCTTCGAGGTAGCCGCGGGCTCGCTCCGCCTTCGGGTAGCGGCCGACCAGCGCCCAGAACCGGGCGTTGTGGCTGGGCACGATGAGGTGGGCGAGCTCGTGCAGCAGCACGTAGTCGATGACCCAGTCGGGCATGTCCTGCACGCGGTGGGAGATCCGGATGCTGCGGTCGGCGGGGGTGCACGAGCCCCAACGGCCGTTCTGGTTGGTGACCCACCGGACGCTGGCCGGCACCGCCTTCGCGCCGTACCCGGCGAGGTAGAGATCGATCAGTCGGGTGGCGCGAGCCAGCAACTCGTCGTCGGAGCGGGCCAGCCGGCCCTCCCGGGCGGCGAGCCGGGCCAGCATCCGGTCGACCCACTCGCTCTCCTCGGCCCGGGAGAACTGGTCCGGGATGAGGACGACGACCCGCTCACCGTCACGGTACGCAGACACCGTGCGTCGCCGACGCTGGCTGCGCCGCACCTCGACGACCGGCTTACGCGTCCCCGCCATCACTGGCCCGCGCAGCCTCGGCTACGTGTCACGAAGGAAAGCTAATGCGTACTGACCAGGGGTCCGCAAGAGTCAACCGCACGACACGCGCCCAGAAAATGGTGATTGGTCGCCAGGCGTCCCGAAAATTTCTTGACCGGGCCGTCCGCACGCCATCTCGTCACCCTTGGTGAACAGCGATGGCGGCACCTCGCGACTCCCCTCCACCGTAGGTGATCACCGCGCCCGGCGCCTCCGCGGGGGCACCCGCACGGGTGGCTGAGAGGGTTTGGCCGGCGTGTCCCCGCCAAACTGACTTATCAGACCTAATTCGCCATGCACACTCTCGACGTCGACTAGCTCACAGTGTCGATGCACAGCTGACATGGAACCGCCCAGACCTGGGTAGGGTCCGCGGACCAGCGGTCACAGTGGTGACCGCGCAGTGAGACCCAGCGTCGGCGCCCCCTGTGGCCCGCCGCCGGGCACCCCGCCGGGACGGCATCGACCGGCGGACGAGACGAGGAGGGCACCGTGGCCGACCAGGCCCAGACGACCTACAACGGTTACTGCGTGAAGTGCAAGGAGAAGCGGGACTTCGAGGGACACGTCGAGGTCTCGAAGACCGGAATGAACATGGCCAAGGGCAAGTGTCCGGTGTGCGGCACAACAGTGAACCGCATCCTCGGCAAGGCCAAGGTCTGACCCGTACGGGTGGACGGGGGCGGGGTGGCCGACGGCCACCCCGCCCCCGTTGCCGTTCCGCGATCGGTCGACCGACGGCCTGTCGGGTGACCGACACGACTACCGGCGGGTTGTGGATAACCCGGCGGATCCTGTGGACAGCGCTGGACAGCCGCCCGGCCACCTGTGGACAACGATCGACCGAGCGCAGGGAGACGGTCACGATTCGTCATCATGAATCGTTCCGCCCTCCCCCGTCCCACGCTGCTGCCCGGCCTCAGCCGGCTCTGGCGCGACCGGCACACCCTTCAGCTCGGCGTCGGCCCGGGGCCGGCCGTGCTGCTGGAGCTGGCCAACCCGCGCGCCGCCCACCTGCTCGACCTGCTGGACGGCACCCGCAGCGAGCGAGCCGTGCTGGCGTACGCGGCCACCACCCAGGTCTCCACCGACGAGGCGCGTAGCCTGCTCGACGCCCTGCGCGCGGCGGGCCTGCTGGTGCCCGCGCACCACCTGCTCCCCCGCGACCTGGCCGGCCAGACCCGCGCCCGCCTCGCCGCCGAGTCCGCCGCGCTGGCCCTGGCCGCGGCCCGACTGCCCGGCACACCCGCGCAGGTCCTGCGCCGGCGGCTGGCCGCCCGCGTGCTGCTCACCGGCACCGGTGCGCTCGGCGGCCCGCTGGCGGTGGCGCTGGCCCAGTCCGGCGTCGGGCAGGTGATCCCCCACCTCACCGGCCCGGTCCGCCCCATCGACCTGATCGGCACCGGCATCCCCGCCGCCGAGCTGGGCCGGCCGCTGGCCCCGGCGGTACGGGCCGCCGTCGACCGCGCCGCGCCGGGCACCGGCACCCACCCCGGCCGGCCCACCCGCGTCGACCTGGTGATCCAGCTCGGCACGGACCGCCCACCCGCGCTGCTCGCCGCCGGTCTCGCCCAGCGCCGCCAGCCGCACCTGCTGGTCACCCTGCGCGAGGGCGTACCGGTCATCGGCCCACTGGTCCGCCCGCCCGTCGGCCCCTGCCTGCACTGCGTCGAGCTGCACCGCGCCGACCGCGACCCGGCCTGGCCACGGCTCGCCGCCCAACTCGCGGCCGCCGAGCCGGTGGCCGCCGGCGCGACCGGCACGCTCCTCGCCGCCACCGGGTACGCGCTGGCCGAAGCGCTCACCCAGCTCGACGGCGGCAGCCCGGAGACGCTGGGCGGCGCCATGGAGATCGTCGGCGCGGGCCGTTTCCGCCGCCGGGGCTGGCCGCCACATCCGGCGTGCGGGTGTTCCGGGAGCCGGGTGTGGGCACCAGCCCAGCCGCAGAGCAGCAGCGGGGCCCTCCGGTCGGTAACAATGACCGGGTGACCGACATCCCGCGCCGGGCCGTGTCCCGGACCGCCAAGCTCGCCGCTCTGCCGCTCGGCTTCGCCGGCCGGACCGTTCTCGGCATGGGTAAGCGTGTCACCGGGCTCGCCTCCGACGTGATCTCCGCAGAGATCCAGCAGCGCACCGCCGAGCAACTCTTCAGTGTGTTGGGCCAGCTCAAGGGCGGTGCGATGAAGTTCGGGCAGGCGCTGTCCGTCTTCGAGGCGGCCCTGCCGGAGGAGATCGCCGCCCCCTACCGCCAGGCCCTGACCAAGCTCCAGGAGGCCGCGCCGCCGCTGCCGGCCGCCAGCGTGCACAAGGTGCTGGCCGAGCAGCTCGGCCCGGACTGGCGGGACCGGTTCGTCGAGTTCAACGACACCCCGGCCGCCGCCGCGAGCATCGGTCAGGTGCACCGGGCGCGCTGGCGCGAACCGGGGTACGGGCCGTCCGGCGAGCCCAACAGCCGCGACGTGGCCGTCAAGATCCAGTACCCGGGCGCCGGTGACGCGCTGCTCTCCGACCTCAAGCAGCTCTCCCGACTGGGCGGGATGTTCCGGGCCATCCAGCCGGGCCTGGACGTCAAGCCGCTCCTGACCGAGCTGCGCGAGCGGATCACCGAGGAGCTGGACTACGAGCTGGAGGCCGAGTCGCAGCGCACGTTCGCCGCCGCGTACGCCGACGACCCGGAGATCTACATCCCGGCGGTGGTCTCCGCGTCGCCCCGGGTGCTGGTCACCGAATGGGTGACGGGCACGCCGCTGGCCGACATCATCCGGGAGGGCACCGAGGAGCAGCGGGACGAGGCGGGCCGGCTGATGGCCACCCTGCACCTGTCGGCGCCGCAGCGGGCCGGGCTGCTGCACGCCGACCCCCACCCGGGCAACTTCCGGCTGCTGCCCGACGGCCGGCTCGGCGTGATCGACTTCGGTGCCGTGGCCCGGATGCCGGAGGGCACACCGGAGCCGATCGGTCGCATCGCGGCGCTGGCCCTGCGCAACGACGCCGACGGGGTCGTGGCCGGGCTGCGGTCGGAGGGCTTCATCGGCGCGACCACGGAGATCGACGCCGAGGAGGTGCTCGACTTCCTCCGTCCGATCCTGGAGCCCATCGCCGCCGACGGGTTCCGGTTCACCCGGGCATGGCTGCGGGCCGAGGCGGCCCGACTGGCCAGCCCCCGCTCCCCCGCCTACCAGCTGAGCCGGCAGCTCAACCTGCCGCCGTCCTACCTGCTCATCCACCGGGTGACCCTCGGGTCGATCGGGGTGCTCTGCCAGTTGGAGGCGAAGGCCCCGTACCGGAGCATCCTGGAGCGCTGGCTGCCCGGCTTCGCGCCCGTGGCCTGAGCAACCGCCCTCTCACGCCGCGAAGGGCGGGTGCCGGTGGCACCCGCCCTTCTTCGTGGGTTGGTACTAGAGAACGCCCAGGTCGCGCGCCGACTGGTTACGGCTGTTCATGGCGACGGTACGGGCGGAACGGGTTGCCTCAGTGCTCGTGGTGGTACGACCGGCCTGAGGCCGGCGCATTCGAGCCCTCGACAACGCTTCGTGGAGTAGTTGCATCTCGAAGGCTCCAGTCGGTACGTGCAGCATCGTCTTCTCACTCGCTGCCGGTGTGACACCGGCGTAGTTGGTACGGATCGGGAACATGTCAGGCCGCCAACCGGACCGCGCCACGCACCTCGGACAGCCCACTGGCCGCCAGGCGTGCCTCGGCCTCGACCCGCAGCTCGGCGTCACGGGCGACGTCCTCCTTGCGCGGACGGCCACGGGGCCGCTTGCGCGGGACGACCGCGCCACGCTCGAAGATCTCGCCGCCCCAGACGCCCCACGGCTCCGCTCGCTCCACCGCTCCGGCCAGGCACTCGACGCGCAGCGGGCAGTCCCCGCAGAGCGACTTGGCCAGCTCGAGCTGTGCAGGCGAGTCCGAGAACCACAGGTCGGGGTCGAACTTCCGGCAGGGCAGGTTCGCCTCCATCTCGACGCTCACGTCGATGGGGGCCAACGCCAGACTCATCGCCCGGTCACCTCTCTCTCACACTTCGATCTCGTGGATCGCATTCCGACGTACTTCGGCGGGGCAAAAAACTGAGGCCGCGGATCCCGGTAAGCGGGTTCCGCGGCCTCGAGGTGAGCCGGTGTCTGATGGTCAGACCGGTCTACCTCGAGGTGGAACGCCGCGGACATCCATGCGCTTCTTGGCGCCCTGAATGCCCTTGCCCGTGATGCCACTGGTCCCGTTGACTCCGACGGTCAGGGTCAGCTCGGCCTGAACCTGGTGCACCTGCGGAACCGACGGTCGTGGGGCCGTGAGGGCCACCCGGACAGCCGACAGCGGAGCGTGGGCAGCGGGCATCGCCGCCAGACGCTCATAGGTGAAGATCTTCACGGGTGCCACCTCCCTCACGTTCCTCGAATCGACTGGACCAACCTCGTGAGCAGCCGGAATGGCGCCGCTCGCGTGGTGTGTCCTGAGGCTATTCCTCGCGCCGGGGCGAGGGCAAACGAATTTACGACGAGATTTCGAAAGTTTTCTCCGGGCAGACGTCGTCCACCCCCGCGCCCCCCACCAGCGCCAGAACCGACTCGCCGTAGAGGCCCAACTTGCGGGGGCCGATGCCGGCGATGGCGATCAGCTCCTCCGGCCGGCCCGGCCGTCGCTCGGCCAGCGCTGTCAGCGTGGCGTCCGTGAAGACCACGTACGCGGGCACCTTCTGCGCACCGGCCACCCGCTGACGCCACTCCCGCAGGCGTTCGTGCAGCTCATCGTCTATATCGGACGGGCAGGTGGGACAGCGGCCCAGCTTCCGGTCCGGGCCGGCGAGCAGCGTGGCCCCGCAGATCCGGCAGGAGACGATCTGGGTCCGGCGCCGTTCGGGCCGCCGGGCCGGGCCGGTGCCGGAGCCAGCCCGTTCGGTCCCACCGGAGCGGTCCAGCTGGGGCAGGAACCGCGACGGCCGCCGGGCACGTCCGCCCGGCGAGCGCGCGGCGGCGTACGACAGCCAGAGCCACTGCCGGGCCCGGGTGATCCCGACGTAGAGCAGACGGCGCTCCTCCTCGACCTGCTCGACGGTCTTGGCGTACGTGGTGGGCAGGGTGCCCTCGGCGAGCCCGACCAGGAAGACCGCGTCCCACTCCAGCCCCTTGGCCGAGTGCAGGGACGCCAGTGTCACCCCGTCCACCGTCGGCACGTGCTGCTGGGCGGCCCGGCGGGCCAGCTCCTCGGTGAAGTCGGACAGGGTGACCGCGCGCTCCACCGACGCCGCCTCGCCGATCGGCAGCACCTCGGGGGTGGCCGCGTACTCCTCGGCGAGCTGGACCAGCGCGGCCAGCGCCTCCCACCGCTCGCGGGCGGCGCCGCCGGCCGGGGGCGCGTCCGGGGCCCAGCCGACCGCGGTGAGCGCCTCGACGACGGCGGCCGGCAGTGGGGTCTCACCCGGGATCGACCGGGTGGCCGCGCGCAACGCGACCATCGCCTGGCGCACCTCGGTCCGCTCGAAGAACCGCTCCGCGCCCTGCACCACGTACGGCACCTCGGCTTCGGTGAGCGCCTTCTCGTACGCCTCGGACTGCGCGTTGGTCCGGAACAGGACGGCGATCTCCTTCGCCGGCGTGCCCGAGTCGATCAACGTCCGGCAGCGTGCGGCCACCGCGTTCGCCTCGGCCGGCTCGTCGGTGAAGATCCGCAGGTCCGGCTCGGGACCGGGCGGGCGCTGCCCGCTCAACTCCAGTCGCAGCCGCGCCTCGGTGCCCCGGGCCTGGGAGATCACCGCGTTGGCCAGCCCGACCACCTGCGGGGTGGAACGGTAGTCGCGGACGAGCCGGACCACGGTGGCGCCGCGGTGCCGGCGCGGGAAGTCGACCAGATATGCCGAGGTCGCCCCGGTGAACGAGTAGATCGTCTGGCTGGCGTCGCCGACCACGGTCAGGTCGTTCCGGCCGGCCAGCCAGGCGTCCAGCAACCGCTGCTGGAGTGGGTTGACGTCCTGGTACTCGTCGACCACGAAATGCCGGTACTGGCCACGGACCTGCTCGCCGACGTCCGAGTGCTCCTCGATGCCCCACACCGCGGCGCGCAGCATGTCCTCGAAGTCGATCACGCCGTTGGAGCGCTTGAGCTGCTCGTACGCGGCGAACACGTCGGCCACCTTCGCCGGCTCGTGCGGGGTGTCGCGCAGCGCCCGTGCCGCCGCCACCACGTATTCGCCCGGCTCGACCAGCGACGACTTGGCCCACTCGATCTCGCCGGCGAGGTCGCGCGCGGCGGCCCGGTCGGTACGCAGGCCCACCCGGGCGGCGGCGAGGGTGACCAGGCGCACCTTGCTGTCCAGCAGCTCGGGCATGGCCCGGCCGGCCAGCAGCCGGGGAGCGAAGTAGCGCACCTGACGCAGTGCGGCGGCGTGGAACGTCCGCGCCTGCACACCGTGCACCCCGAGCAGGGAGATCCGGTGTCGCATCTCGGCGGCCGCCCGGGCGGTGAAGGTGACCGCGAGCACGTGCCGGGGGGAGATCTCACCGGAGAGCACCCGATGGGCGATCCGGGAGGTGATCGCGCGGGTCTTGCCGGTGCCGGCGCCGGCCAGGATGCAGACCGGGCCGGCGGGTGCGGTCACCGCGGAGCGTTGCTCCGGGTCCAGCCCGGCGAGCACGCGTTCCGACGCTGAGTGAACCACCACAACCAGGAATCATCTCAGCTACCCCGGACGTTGCAGCGAACAGCCTCGGCTTGATCCGCAAGCCGGCGGCCGGAGGAGTTGGAGGATCCGCATGTTGACGATGTATTCCACCCCCTGGTGCGGCTACTGCCACCGGCTGAAGTCGCAGCTCGACCGGGAGGGCATCGGGTACGAGGTGGTCGACATCGAGCAGGACCCGAAGGCCGCGGAGTTCGTGATGAGCGTCAACGGCGGCAACCAGACGGTGCCGACGCTGCGCTTCGCCGACGGCAGCGCCCTGACCAACCCCTCGATCACTCAGGTCAAGCAGCACCTGGCGACCCTCACCGCCTGACGGCGGGTCACCATCGACGAGCGGCCGCCCCACGCGGGGCGGCCGCTCGTCGTGTCCGCTGTCCGTCACCGCCCCGGTGGCCGCTGGGTGCCGGTCGCCACCTGCCGGTCGGCGTCGTCGGCCGGGCGGCGGGGCGCCGGGAGCGTCGGGCGGGTCGGTGGCGTGGGTGGGCGGGCACCGGACGGCGCGCTCAGGTGCCGGCCCCGCCAGAGGAAGCCGCCAGCGGCCATGGTGGCGACCCCGATCAGCGCGAACAGTGCCCGGTAGTCCACGAACCCGACCAGCAGGGCGCCCGCGCCGATGGAGAACGCCTGTGGCCCGCTGACCACCGCCTCGGTGGCCGCGGCCACCCGGCCGACCAGCCCCGGTGGGGTACGCCGCTGGATCAGCGTGTGCAGGCCCACCATGGTCAGCGGGAGCGAGACGCCGGCCAGCAGCACCGCAGCGAACCCGAGCCGCAGATCGGGGTACGCGAGCGCGAGCGCGGCCGGCCCGAAGAGCGCGACCCCGGCGGCCAGCGTGCCGACCTCGCCGAGCCGGCGGACCAGCGTCGGCGAGCAGAGCCCACCGAGCAGCCCACCCACGCCCTGCACCGTGACCAGCACGCCGACGAAGGCGGCGTCCCGGTCCAGCCCCTGGTCGACGTAGGCGAAGATGAGCGACTCGCTGAAGCCCATCACCAGCGACCCGAGCCCGTAGCCGAGCAGTGCCCGGCGCAGGGCCGGCTCGTTGGCCAGGTGTCGCAGCCCGGCACCCAGCTCGGCCGGCCAGCGCAGCCGCACGGTCGGCGGCGCCCGGTGGGGGGTGGGCAGCGCGGCCACCACCGCCGCGGCGGTCAGGAAGCCAACCATCCCGATCCCGGCCAGGGCCCACCCGCCGATCGCCGCGTAGAGCGCCGCGCCGGCGAGCGGGCCGATCAGCCGCAGCCCCTGTCGTACGGTCTGCAGCACGCCGTTGGCCTCGGCCAGCAGCTCCACCGGCACCAACTGCCGGATCAGCCCGCTGAGCGCGGCGCTGAGCGTGATGTAGGACAGGCCGTACAGGGCGGCCACCAGGTAGACGAGCCAGACGTCGCCGGAGTCCCGGACCGTGAACAACGGAGTGAGCAGCGCCGCGGTGACGAGGTTCGCGGCCACGAAGAAGGGCCGGCGCGGGTAGCGGTCGACGAACCAGCCGACCAGCGGCGCCAGCGTCATCGGGGCGATGACCGCGAAGATCGTTGCGCCGGCGAGCCCGTCGGAGCCGGTCAGGTCCTTGACCCAGATGGCGAGCGCGAGCAGCAGGATCGACTCGGCGGTCATGCTGGCCAGCAGACCGCCGAAGAGCAGGCGGAAGTCGGGTCGGCGCAGGACGGTGCGCATGGGTCCCTCCGGCGGGATGGCGTACGCGGGTGAGCGTGGTCGACGGGGCCGCGACCACGGGTCCGCCGCTCTCCGGCGTACCCGTGGTGCTGTTTTTCTGCAAGACACGCCCCCGCCGGAACCTCCGACGCCGGTCGCGCCGTCCATACTGACCGTGGGGGGCGAATTTCATACAGTTACCGTCGCGTCTGCGGCGGTCGACGGGAAAGAGGACACCGTGCCTCCTGCCGCACCCAGCCCGATCCTGCGTCGTCGCCGGTTGGGCGTAGAGCTGCGCCGCCTGCGCGAGGCCGCGGGCCTCACCGGGGATCAGGTCATCGAGCGGATCGGCTGGGCCTCCGCGTCCAAACTGTCCCGCCTGGAGAACGGTCGCAGCCGACCCGACCCGCAGGATGTCGCCGATCTGCTCACCCTCTACGGCGCCGACGAGGCACTGCGGACGGAGCTGCTCGGGATCACCGGCGAGGCCGGCGACATGCGGGGCTGGCTGAAGAACTTTCCGGTGATGACCCAGCAGCAGCGCGGCTGGGCCGAGCTGGAGGCGGGCTGCGTGGAGATCTCCGAGTACAACCCCGTGCTGGTGCCGGGGCTGTTGCAGACCCCGGGGTACGCCCAGGTCCGGATCGTCTCGGCCCGTCAGGTCGCCGAGGGTGCTGGCGAGCCGGCGCCGGGCGAGGAGCCGGAGACCGAGGTGCAGGCGCGGCTGGCCCGCCAGTCGTTGCTGACCCGCGAGCCCGACGCGCCGCGCTACACGGCGGTACTGGAGGAGGCGGCCCTCGGCCGCCGGGCCGGGCCACCCGAGGTGCTGCGCGAGCAACTGGTCCAGCTCTGCGAGCTGGCCCTTCTGCCGAACGTGACGCTGCACGTGCTGCTGCGGGACACCCAGATCGGCCATTGGTACCTTCCGCCGACCGCGTTCTCCCTCTACCGGTTCGCCGATCCGCTCGATCCGGAGACGCTGACCATCGAAGGGGGGTTCACCGACGTCATGTCGACCGAGGCAATCGCACTAAATCGCTATAAAGTGGTGTTCGAGTGGCTATGCACGGCGGCACTGAACGCCTCGGACACCCTCTCCTGGCTGATCGAGGCGACGGGACGGCTGACCGAGGCGCCGCCCCCATCCACAGTGGCGTTCGGGCCGACAACGGCGCCGACCCAACGCCGCCGGGCCTCGGGGCGGCTGACGGAACGGTGATCCACGGGGGACCCTCCGTCGGGGCGTGCGGCACCACTCGTCCCATCGGAGCGGTTCACATCAGGAGCGAACCATGAACGACATCCGCAACACACCGTCCGTCCCCGCCCACCACCTGGCGGATGCCCCGTGGCGTACCAGCACGCGTAGCCAGACCTCCAACTGCGTGGAGGTCGCCCCGCTGGGCACCGGGCCGTCGGCTGTCGCACTGCGCGACAGCAAGGACCGGAGCGGCCCGGTGCTGCTGTTCAACCGGGCGGGATGGCTCGGCTTCATCACCGGAGCCAAGAAGGGCCAGTTCGATCTGAACTGATCCGGCAACCGGAACGGGGCCGTCGGCGTACTGCCGGCGGCCCCGTCGCGTTACCGGCCGCCGACCCCGCTGACCAGCCATCCGCCGATCAGACGAGGCTCAAAACCGATAGGCGCGTTTCAGTTGCTGAGATGAACACGCGGCGTAACATGGCCTTCGAGTACGTGGAACTTCCACACTGGCTCATCCGTCGCCGTTCATCCGGAGACCCTCATGCGGTTCCTGATCGTTCGCACCGACATCCGCGCCGTCGCAGACGGGGACATCGCCGCCGCCTGGGCCGACGGCCACCGACTCCGCGACGAGACGACCACGCCCGAACCACGCCGGCAGACCGTGCACGCCGAGGACCGGGACGCCGCGCTGCTGCTGGCCCGGGCCCTGGCCACGGTCGGCGCGGTCCGCGCCGGCAAGCAACGGGTCAAGGTCCTGCCACTCGGCGACGCCCGACCCGCCTTCCGGCTCCGACCAGGCCGCACCGGCACCTGACCCACCAGACGTCCGTCGTGATCGGATCGGCTCCCCCGCCGCGTTTCTCGCCCCAGCCGATCACGACGGCCCGTGTTCCCGGCCCGCGACCGCCGCGGCAACGGCGGCCGCGGGCCGGGACCGTGCTCAACGGTCGGTGTCCACCCAGCCGTCCAGCCAGCGATGGATGAGGAACAGCGCGATCGACGACGGCGGCGGCAGGATCAACTGCGCGCCGTCGCCCACGTCCACGGTCCGCCCGGCCAGCGCCGCCCCGATCTCCCGGCGGGAGAACCAGCGGGCGTACGCGATCTCGGACGGGTCGACCCGCACCGGGTCGGCCGGGTCGGCGGTCGCCAGGAACCCGAGCATCAGGGAACCGGGGAACGGCCACGCCTGGCTGCCCACGTACCCGATGCGCTCCACCCCGATGCCCACCTCCTCGCGGACCTCGCGCAGCACGGCGGCCTCGGCCGACTCCCCCGGCTCCACGTAACCGGCCAGGCAGGAATAGCGCCGACCGCCCGGGGTGCCCGGCCAGCCGGCGTTGTTGCCCAGCAGGCAGCGCCCGTCCGGACCGTCGACACCGTCGTGCACCAGCACGATCATCGCCGGGTCGGTACGCGGCCAGACCCGCCCGCCGTTGCGGTCCACCCGGGACCAGCCGGCCTCGTCCATCGCGGTCGGCGCCCCGGTGGCCGCCGAGTAGCCGTGCCGCGTGTGCCAGTTGACCAACGCCAGCGCGGTGGTGAAGATGCCGGCCTCCCGGTCGGGAAGCAGGTGGCCCACCTCACGCAGGTTGACCGCCCGGGTGCCCGGCAACGCCGGCAGCGGCGTGTCGACCGCGAAGACCGGCACCCCGTCCGGCTCGACACCGAGGAACATCGCGATCGACTCGGACCCGGCCGGGACGTCGGCCGCCCGGAACAGCACCAGCGCCGGAGGCGACGCCTCGGTACGGGCCAGCGTCCGCCCCTCGTCGGTCGAGTCGAGCAGGAGCACCCGGGCGCGTAGCCACGCCTCGGTCAGCCACTGCGAATCGCCGCGCCGGTGTGCGGCCCGGTCCAGCGTGGACCGGGCCAGCGGCGGCGCCATCTCCCCGCTCACGCCGCGCCCTCCCCGGCCCGCGTGGCCGGCCGACTCACTGCGGCACCGGCTCGGTCCGGACCGTGGTCAGCGCGGCCAGCCCCGGGGTGATCCGCTCGGCGTCACCGAGCACCACCACCGCGGCCCGGGCCGGCGCGAGATACTGCGCCGCCGCCCGCGCGACGTCGTCGACGGTCGCCTTCGCCAGCCGGGCCGCGTACTCGGCGAGGAAGTCCAGGCGCAGTCCGCTGCCGGCGTACACGCTGGTCAGCGCCGCCAGCCCGGCCTGGGTGGACATGCCGAGCTGGAGGGTGCCGAGGGCGTACTGGCGGGCCTGCTCCAGCTCCTCGGGCTTCGGCGGCAACGACGCCAGCCGGCCCAGCTCGTACGTCGTCTCCAGCAACGCCGGGCCGGTGACCTCGGTGGCCACCTCGGCGGCGGCGACCAGCACGGACCCGGCCACCGAGTGCTCGATCACCGAGTGCGGGCCGTACGTGTAGCCCTTGTCCTCGCGGATGTTCTCCACCCAGCGGGAGGAGAAGTAGCCGCCGAAGACCAGGTTGGCCAGTTGCAGCGGAGCGTGGTCGGGATGGGTGCGCGACACGGCCGGCAGCGCGATCCGCAACGAGGACTGCACCGAGCCGGGCCGGTCGACCAGCAGCAGCGGCCCCGGCTCCAGCGGCGGGGTGGGCGGCAGTTCGGCCGTGCGGCCGGCGCCCTTCCAGTCGCCGAGCGCCCGCTCGGCCGCGTCCAGTGCCCGCTCCGGCTGCACGTCGCCGACGACCACCAGCTGCGCACCGGCCGGGTGGACCCGCTCGGCGTGCAGGCTGCGCAGTGCCGCCGGCCGGACGGCACGGATCTGGCCGGGCTGGGGGGTCTGCGTGGCGTACGGGTGCCGACCGTAGATCCGCTTCAGCAGCGCCTCCCGGGCCAGGTGCGCCGGTTGGCTCTGCGCCACCTGGATCCGGTCGATGAGCCGGTCCCGCTCGGTGGCCACATCGTCGCCGGGATAGCTGGCACCGGTCAGCACCTCCGCCAGCAGCTCCAGCATCCGGTCCAGGCCGGTGACCAGGCCGGCGCCGGACAGCATCAGCCGGTCCGGGTCGACGCCCGCGGAGAGCCCGCCGCCCACCTTCTGCAGCTCGGCGGCGATCTGCACGCTGGTCATCGACTCGGTGCCGGAGAGCATGGTCTGCGAGAGCATCGCCCCTCGCGCCAGGTGGGCCCGGCCGAACGGGACCCAGAGCCGCAGCTCGACCAGCGGCACAGCGGGTCGGCGTACCGCGATCACGGTGAGGCCGTTGCGCAGTGTGCGTTCGGCCTGCTTGGGCACCTTGAGCTTTCGGGTGGGGCCGAGCGGCGGCAGCGTACGCGGCCCGGGCACGACAGTGGCGGTCATCGGGAACCTCCGGCGATGACCTCGACCGCGGCGCGGCGCTCCGGACGCAGGGTGGCCGCGGCGGCCCGGACCTGCTCCTCGGTGACCTCGCCGACCAGCCGGGGCAGGTCGTTGAGCAGCCCCGGTTCGCCGCGTTGCTGTTCCAGGACGGCCATCCGCAGCGCGCGGCCGAGCACCGCGTCGGTGTCCCGCAGCAGGTGGGTCGCCATCCGGGCCTGGGTCCGGGCCAGCTCGCCCTCGGTCAGCCCGTCGGTGGCCAGTCGGTCCAACTCCTCGTCCATGGTGCGCAGCACCTTGTCCACGTCGCCGCCGGGCGGCAGGTGCGCCTGGAGCAGCAGCGCCGTCGGGTCGCGCACGTCGAACGGGTCGCCCATGAAACCGAGGTAGCCGCCGAGGCTGGTCACCGTGCGGTCGCGTTGGACCAGCCGCTCGACCAACCGTGACGCGTCGCCGTCGGTCAGCACCTCGGCCAGCACCACGTACGGCAGGTAGCCGGCGAAGTCGGTGACCGGGTCGGGCACCCGCCAGGCGCCGGCCACCGCCGGCAGCGGCGCCAGCTTGTCCGTGTACGAGGTGCGGCGCTCAGCGGTCAGGTCGGGCTCGGTGAAGTCGGGCCGCCGCGGTGCGGGACGGGCCGGCACGTCACCGAAGTGGCGGGTGACCAGCTCGGCCGCCTCGGCCACGTCGATGTCGCCGCTGACCGCCAGCACCGCGTTGCCGCTGGCGTAGTAGCGGCGGAAGAAGTCCGCGGCGTCGGCGACGGTCGCCGACTCCAGGTCGTCGAAGGAGCCGTAGCCGTCGTGCGCGTTGGGGAAGGTGTCGAACATGACCGGCGGCAGGGTCAGCCAGGGGAACCCACCGTACGGCCGGTTCAGCACATTGACCCGGATCTCCTCCTTGACCACGTCGACCTGGTTGCGCAGGTTCTCCTCGGTCAGCCGGGGGCCGCGCATCCGGTCCGCCTCCAGGAACAGCGCGCGCTCCAGCGCGTTGCTCGGCAGCGTCTCGAAGTAGTCGGTGTAGTCCAGGTGGGTGGAACCGTTGAAGGTGCCGCCGGCGCCCTGCACGTGCCGGAAGTGGGCCAGCTTCTCCAGATTCTCCGAGCCCTGGAACATCAGGTGTTCGAAGAGGTGGGCGAAGCCGGTGCGCCCCTCCGGCTCGGACCGGATGCCGACGTCGTAGACCACCGCCACCCCGATGACCGGGGCACTGCGATCGGGGGTGAGGACCACCCGCAGGCCGTTGTCGAGGGTGAACCGCTCGACCGGGTACTTCGTCGCTGGAATTCTGGATCTCCGCGCCGCCACGGGATCGACCCTAGCGCGTCGGCACCCCCGCCACCGGCGACCTCCGCGGAGCCGCCGCCACCGGGTTGGCCACCAGCGGCAGCACCTCGGCGCCGACCCGCTCGGCCTCCTCCCGGTGGGGCCAGCCGGAAAGGACGAACTCGTCCACGCCGAGCGCCGCGTACTCGTCGATGCGGGCCGCGACCTCGGCGTAGCTGCCGACCAGCGCGGTGCCGGCACCCTCGCGGACCAGGCCGACTCCGGCCCAGAGGTTCGGTGCGACGGTGAGCCCGTCGGTCCGGCCGGCGTTCAGCGCGGCCATCCGGGCCTGCCCGACGGAGTCCATCCGGCGGAACCGGGCCTGGGCGGCGGCGATCCGCTCGCGGCTCATCCCGGCCAGCAGCCGGTCGGCTTCGGCCCACGCTTCGGCGCTGGTGGGCCGGGCGATGACGTGCAGTCGGAGGCCGGTGTACAGGGTGCGGTCGTGCTCGGCGGCCAACGCCCGGATCCGGTTCACCCGCGCGGCGATCGCGGCCGGCGGCTCGCCCCACATCAGGTAGACGTCGGCCTGCCGGGCGGCCACGGCCTCGGCGGCCTGCGACGCTCCGCCGAAGTAGACCGGCGGCGGGTCGGTCAGGGGGTTGGCGAGGCCACCACCGTCGACGCGGTAGTGCGCGCCGGAGTAGTCGAAGGGCCGGCCGGCCCAGGCGCGGCGGAGCACCTCGATGAACTCTCCGGTGCGTGCGTACCGGTCGTCGTGCCCGAGGAAGTCGCCGTACGCGCGCTGCTCGGTGGGGTCGCCGCCGGTGACGATGTTGAGCGACAGCCGGCCGCCGGAGACGGCCTGGAACGCCTCGGCCTGCTGGGCGATCAGGGTCGGCAGCGCGAAGCCGGCCCGGACGGCGACCAGCATGCCGAGGCGCTCGGTGTGCTGGGCGACCGCCGCGCAGACGATCCACGGGTCGGGGCAGCCGGCGCCGACCGGGGTGAGCACGGCGGCGAAGCCGTGTGCCTCGGCGGCCCGGCCGACCTCGGCCAGGTACGCCACGGTGGCGGCCCGGTCGTGTCGGGCGGCACCTGCTGTGACGGTGGCGGCACCGACCTGGTCGCCGTCGCCGGAGGTGGGCAGGAACCAGTGGAAGGTCATCGGGAATTCGCCTCTCTACCGGTCGCCGAGGTGCCGCTTACCCTAGCAAGCCAGTAGGAAATGCCGACATATCTGAGACGCGGCTTCCCGGCATGTGGATGACTCTTGACGCTGACCACGGCCTGGCCCACTCTTCCTACCAACTAAGTAGGAATACTGCGGATTGGATGGACGATGAGACGGCTTCCTCTGCGCCGGTTGGTCACCCTGGCCACCATCGCCGCCCTCGGCGCGGCGACCCTGGGCACCGCCGCGTGCGGCGACGACAGCGAGGGCGCGGGCGGCAGCTCCGGCCCGGTGACGCTGCGACTCGGCTACTTCCCCAACATCACCCACGCACCGGCCGTCGTCGGCGTGGAGAAGGGCATCTTCGCCGAGAAGCTCGGCGCGGACGTGAAGCTGGACCCGAAGACCTTCAACGCCGGCCCGGCCGCCATCGAGGCGGTCTTCTCCGGAGCGCTGGACGCCACCTACATCGGTCCGAACCCGACCGTGAACGCGTTCTCCAAGTCCAGGGGCGAGGCCGTCCGGGTCGTCTCCGGTGCCGCCTCCGGCGGCGTGGCGCTGGTGGTCAAGCCCGGCATCACCGGCGTCCAGGACCTGAAGGGGAAAAAGATCGCCACCCCGCAGTTGGGCAACACCCAGGACGTGGCGATCCGCTACTGGCTCAAGCAGCAGGGGCTGACCACCACCAAGGAGGGTGGCGGCGACGTCAAGATCGTGCCCCAGGAGAACGCCCAGACGGTGGAGACGTTCAACAGTGGCGCGATCGACGGCGCCTGGGTGCCCGAGCCGTTCGTCTCCCGGCTGGTCAACGCCGGAGGCAAGGTGCTGGTCGACGAGCGCGACCTGTGGCCGGACAGGAAATTCGTCATCACCAACCTGCTGGTCAGCACCAAGTTCCTCAAGGCGCACCCGGACGTGGTGCAGAAGCTGGTCGACGGTCAGGTCGCCTCCAACGAGTTCGTCAACACCAAGCCCGACGAGGCCCAGCAGGCCATCTCCGACGCGATCGGGAAGATCACCGGCAAGCCGCTGGACCTGAAGCTGATCAAGCAGGCGTGGCCGACGTTGGAGTTCACCAACGACCCGATCTCCACCTCGCTCAAGGCCGGCCTCGACCACGCCGTCGACGTGGGGCTGACCGAGCCGGTGGACCTCAAGGGCCTGTACGACCTCACGTACCTCAACACCGCCCTGAAGGCGCAGGGCAAGCCCGAGGTCGTCCAGCCATGACGTCGACCACGACGGCGCCGGGGAGCGCGACCACCGCGGTCGCGCTCGCCGGCGTGACCAAGGTGTACGGACGCGGCGCGAACGCCGTACTGGCCCTGGACGGGGTGTCACTCGACCTGGCGCCGGGTGAGTTCGTCTGCCTGGTCGGGGCGTCCGGCTGTGGCAAGAGCACCCTGCTCAACCTCGTCGCCGGGCTGGACCGGCCAACCGGCGGGCAGATCGGGCTCGCCGGCCAGGCCAGCCCGGGGCTGATGTTCCAGGAGCCGGCGCTGTTCCCCTGGCTGACCGTCGAGGCCAACGTGGAGGTGCCGCTCAAGCTGCGCGGGCTCCCCCGGGCCGAGCGCCGCGAACGGGTCGCCGAACTGCTGCGGACGGTGCACCTGGCCGACTTCGGCCGCAAGCGCCCGCACGAGCTGTCCGGTGGGATGCGGCAGCGGGTCGCACTGGCCCGCACGCTCGCCCTGGACACCCCGGTGCTGCTGATGGACGAGCCGTTCGGCGCGCTGGACGCCATGACCCGGGACATCCTGCACGACGAGTTGGAACGGATCTGGTCCGAGCGCAAACTCTCCGTGCTCTTCGTGACGCACAACGTCCGCGAGGCCGCCCGGCTGGCCGACCGGATCATCCTGCTGTCCAGCCGCCCTGGCCGGATCATCTACTCCACCGAGGTGGACATCCCGCGCCCGCGGCGGATCGACTCCCCCGACGTCGCCGCCATCGCCGCCGAGGTCACCGAGCGGCTCCGTACGGAGGTGGGCCGCCATGGCCAGTGACACCCTCACCAGTACGGCGCGCACCGACGCGCAGATATCCGGCCTCGACGCGCTGGAGATCGCCGGCCGGGACAAGGAAAGATCCCGGGGCAGCCGGCTCTGGGCGGCCACCTGGCCCAAGCTGGCCGCCCTCGCCATCGTCATCGCGGCGTGGCAGGTGGTGGTGTGGTCGGGCTGGAAACCGCCGTACTCCCTGCCCGGGCCGCTGGTCGTCGGACGTGAGCTGCTGGCCCAGGCCCAGGGGCCGCAGCTCTGGGAGGGCCTGCTCACCACGCTGCGCCGGGCCGCCGTCGGGTACGTCTTCTCCGTCGCGGTCGGCCTGCTGCTGGGCCTGGCGGTGGCCCGGTCCACGGTGCTCCGCGCCGCCATCGGCTCGATGATCACCGCGTTGCAGACCATGCCGTCGATCGCCTGGTTCCCGCTGGCCATCCTGCTGTTCGAGCTGAGCGAGAAGGCGATCTTCTTCGTGGTGGTGCTCGGCGCGGCACCGTCCATCGCCAACGGGGTGATCTCCGGTGTGGACTACGTGCCCCCGCTGCTGCTGCGCGCGGGTCGCAACCTGGGCGCCCGGGGTCTCAACCTCTACCGGTACGTGATCGCACCCGCCGCGTTGCCGGCGATCGTCGCCGGGCTCAAACAGGGGTGGGCGTTCTCCTGGCGCAGCCTGATGGCGGGTGAGCTGATCGTGGTCGGCATCTCGCAGACCTCACTCGGCGCCCAGCTCACCTACTCCCGCGAGCTGTCCGACGCGCCCTGGCTGCTCTCCACCATGATCGTCATCCTGGTGCTCGGCCTCGTCGTGGACGCCGCCTTCGGTGCGGCGGACAAGGCGATCCGACGCCGCTGGGGCGTACTGGACCAGGCTGGTCAGTGACGTGTACGTCTCCGCGCGCAGCGACTACGCGCTCCGGGCGATGCTCGCCGTCGCCGCCGGTCACGGCGGCGGCGGCGAGGGTGGTGGCGGCGAGCTGGTGAAGGCGGCCAGTCTCGCCGAGGTGCAGGAGATACCGCTCAGCTTCCTCCAGGGCATCCTGCTCGACCTGCGCCGGGCAGGCCTGCTGCTCAGCCACCGGGGCAGCGACGGCGGGTACGCGCTGACGCGCCCCGCCGACGAGATCACCGTCGGGGACGTGCTGCGAGCGGTCGGCGGCTCGCTGACCACGGTGCGCGGGCTGCCGGCCGAGCGGGCCGGATACCACGGGGTGGCCGCCGGGCTGACCGACGTGTGGCTGGCGGTGCACGGGGCGATCGCCACCGTGGTCGACAGCACCACCCTCGCCGACCTGCTCACCGACCGCGCCCCCACGGCCTTCTGACCGCCTGGTCCGACGGCATGGCCGAGCGTCACGCGCCAGGCGTTCGAGGGCCGTCACGACGAGGCGGTGTGGTCGGGCCGGTGCCCCGCCGACCCGACCACACCTCGTACCGATCCTGACCGGGCCTGCCCCTCCGCCGGCACCGGTCGGTCCGGCCGCTGCTCAACCCACGTGTGCGACCGTCGGACCGGAGCCCGGGTCGCCGGGGGTGTGCAGCTCCACCAGACCGGCGGGAGCGTTACCCGCCGGGGTGGCATGCCAGGGTGCGAAGGCCGCAACCATGGCGAGCAACAGCCCGGCGAGCGCGACCGCGACCACCAGGATCAGTTCGCGCAGTGCCCCCGAGCCGGCTTCGCCCGCCATGGTCACCCCTCCCGTGCCGGGTCCCCCGCCCGGCCTCCCCCCGCGGGTCAGCTTCGACCACCGACGGCCGTGGCACAGTCAGGCAACCGACCCCTCCGAGGCTGATTACCGACGCAGCCGACCGCCGGACGGGCAACCACCCGCACCAGGACGGCGGCACAGACAGACCGACCCGCCCGGCCGAAGCGGGGCGGGTCGGTCTGCGGTGTACGGATCAGACGGTGCGCGGGCGGCGCGGGCGGCGGGACCGGCCCGACGCGCGGTGCGCGGGGCGGGCGCCACCGTCGGCGACCGGTCCACCGGCGGTACGTCCCCGGCCGGCGGCCGGCGGCGGTGCGGCGATGGTCACCGGCACGCCCGACGGCTCGCGGGCACCGGTCACCCGGGCCAGCGCCCCGTCGCCCGGGCGCACCTGGACCGACTCGGGCCGGATGCCGGCGGTGGCCATCAGGCGGGACACGTCCCGGCGCTGCTCGGGCAGGACCAGGGTGACCACGCTGCCGGACTCACCGGCCCGGGCGGTGCGGCCGCCCCGGTGCAGGTAGTCCTTCGCCTCGGTCGGCGGGTCCACGTTGACGACCATGTCCAGGCCGTCGACGTGGATGCCCCGGGCCGCCACGTCCGTGGCGACCAGGGCGGTCACCTGCCCGTTGCGGAACTGCTCCAGGATCCGGGTGCGCTGCGGCTGGGACTTGCCGCCGTGCAGCGCGGCCGCGCGTACCCCCTTGGAGAGCAACTGGCGGGCGAGCCGGTCGGCGCGGTGCTTGGTGCCCATGAACAGGATGGTGCGGCCCTCGCGGGCGGCGATCCGGGTCAGGGCGTCGGGCTTGTCCACCGCGTCGACGTGCAGCACGTGGTGGGTCATCGCGGTCACCGTGGCGGTGCCCGGGTCGACGGAGTGCGTCACCGGGCTGCTCAGGAAGCGCCGGACCAGCCGGTCCACGCCGCCGTCCAGGGTCGCCGAGAACAGCATCCGCTGCCCCTGCGGCGCGACCTGCTCCAGCAGCTTGGTGACCTGCGGCAGGAAGCCCATGTCGGCCATCTGGTCGGCCTCGTCCAGCACGGTGATCTCGACCTGGTCGAGCCGGGCGTCGCCGCGGTTGATCAGGTCGTGCAGCCGGCCGGGGGTCGCCACGACCACCTCGGTGCCGGCGCGCAGGGCGTCCGCCTGACGCTGCAACGACAGCCCGCCGACGACGGTGGCGCAGCGCAGCCCGACAGCCCGTGCGTACGGGGCGAGCGCGGTGGTGACCTGCTGGGCCAGCTCCCGGGTCGGCACCAGCACCAGGGCCAGCGGGCGACCCGGCCGGGCCTTGCGGCCGGCGGTGCGGGAGAGCAGCGGAAGCCCGAAGGCGAGGGTCTTGCCGGAGCCGGTGCGACCCCGGCCGAGCACGTCCCGACCGGCGAGCGAGTCGGGCAGCGTGGCCGACTGGATCGGGAACGGCTCCGTGATGCCCTGCGCGGTCAGCGCGCTGAGCAGCGCCGGCGCCAGACCGGTATGGGCGAACGAAGGAATAACAGTGGTCACGCAGAAGCCTTCCTCGACGCGGCACGTGTCGAGGGAGGGCGCCGAGAACGGCGCTGTCACCGGCGGACAAAGACCGCCAGGACTCACAAGCACGAACCGAAGGTTGTACGGGCCGGCCCGCCGCCGGGCCGCCGCCTGCTCACGCAGGTCGACGGCGGGGCGGGCCGGTCCCGTCACCACCGCGCCCGGAGGGCGCAGCGGGTAGTGCCGACCGATCCGAAGATCAGATCGGGCGGATGTTCTCCGCCTGCGGGCCCTTCTGGCCCTGGGTCACCTCGAACTCGACCCGCTGGTTCTCGTCCAGGCTCCGGTAGCCGGAGGACTGGATCGCCGAGAAGTGTGCGAAGACGTCAGCGCCGCCGCCGTCCGGGGTGATGAAGCCGAAGCCCTTGTCAGCGTTGAACCACTTCACGGTGCCAATAGCCATGTGTTTCGTCTCCTTGACGGAACGTCGGACTCGCACTTGTTGCGAGCCCGAAGAGGAGCGCTCCGCGCGGGAATGCGCGAATCGCCTGTCGCTTCTGGTCGCCCCGCCCGGAGAACTCCGGACACAACAAAGAGCGCCTGGGGCCACAATCCCGCCAGGCGCACACAGAGTCTCTGGTAACCAAAACTGCAACCCGTTCAACCTACCACGGATTTTCGCCCCGAGGTCAATGTTGGACGGAATCTTCGGGCAACCTGGCGATCAGGGCCGTGAGCCCGGTCACGTCCAGCAGGTCGGCCGGGCGCACCGTCACCCCGTGCCGGACGTAGTGGAACGCCGCACCCACCCGGTCGACCGGCACACCCGCCAGCTCCGCCCAGGCCAGTCGGTAGACGGCCAACTGCACCGCGGCCACCTCCGCCGCCGGACCGGAGGGCTGCGCACCGGTCTTCCAGTCGACCACGTCGAACCGGCCGCCCGGCCGGGCGAAGACGGCATCCATCCGCCCCCGGACCACCACCCCGGCGATCACCGTGGCGAACGGCACCTCCACCTCCACCGGCGCCCGGTCGGCCCACTCGCTGGCCAGGAAGCGCTCCTGAAGCTCCACGAGCGCCTCGTCCGGCGCGGCATCCGCGTCGGCCGCACCCGGCAACTCGTCCAGGTCGAGCAGCCGGTCAGCGCCGAAGCGCTGCTCCAGCCAGGCGTGGAAGGCCGTACCGCGACGGGCGTACGGGTTGGGCTCGGTGGGCACCGGACGACGCAGCGTCCGGGCCAGCGCCGCCGGGTCGCGGCGCAACGCGACCAGCTGGGTGACGGTCAGTTGGCCGGGCAGGGCCACCTCGACCGCGCCGGAGAGCCGCGTCAACTCGGCCCGCTCGGCGAGCAGCAGATCCGCCTCGCGCTGCCAACGCGCCACCTCCGGGTCCACCTCCGGCACACCGGCGATCACCACCTCCGCCGGCCCGTCGGTCATCAGACGGCGGACCAGCGCGGCCGCCTCCGCCAGCGCCGGCCGACGCCCGCCCAGCGGGTCGGCCGGCCACTCGGCGCGGAGCACCACCTCGGCGGTCGGATTCGTCGCGTCCGGGGTCGGTTCCGGCGCCCACGCGTCGACCAGGTGCCCCGGGCCGCCGTCCAGGCAGGCGTCGTACACCTCGCGCAGGAAGACCGACGGGCCGCGCGGCCGCTTGGTCCCCTCGCCCCACCAGTAGCCCGAGCAGAGCAGCAGCCGGCGCGGCCGGGTCACCGCCACATAGGTCAGCCGGCGCTCCTCCCGCTCGTCGTGGGCCCGCCAGGCGTCCGTGAAGTCGGTCACCGCCCGGGCCACGGCCCGCTGGTCCGCCGCCTCGTCCAGCGCCAGCTCGGGCAACCCGTCGGCGTCGCCGCGCAGCGGGAACGGCAGCACGCCCAGCCCGCCCAGCCAGTGGTCGGAGTTGCGTACCGGCCCCGGCCACAGCCCACGGCTCAGCCCCGCCACCGCCACCACGTCCCACTCCAGCCCCTTGGCGGCGTGCGCGGTGACCACCTGCACCGCGCCCTCCACCACCTCGACCTCGCCGGGAGCGAGGCCGCGCTCCTCGTCCTCCGCGGCGGCCAGATAGGACAGGAAGCCGGCGAGCGTCGCACCAGGGGTCTCGCCGCTGAAGCGGGCCGCCACGTCGCCGAGCGCGTCCAGGTGCCCCCGGGCCAGACCGGCGTCGCCGGCGCCGTCCCGGCCGGCGCGCACCGCGACCTCCACATCCAGGCCGATGGTCCGCTCGATGTCCGCGATCAGGTCCGGCAGTGCCTGGTCCAGGCGGTAGCGCAGCAGCGCCAACTCCCGGCCGTACGCGCGCAGCCGCGCGAACCCCTCCGCCGAGTACGCCTGCGCCGGGCCGAGGTCGGCCAGCGCCTCCACCAGGGTCGCCTCGTCCAGCAGGTCGGGACTGATCTCGGACGCCTCGTCGGCGGCCACCTGCCGCCGGGCGTTGGCGATGGCCCGCGCCCGCCGGTGCAGGGCCACCAGGTCACGCGGCCCGATCCGCCAGCGGGCACCGGTGAGCAGCCGCAGCAGGGCGGCGCCGTCGGTCGGGTCGGCCAGCACCCGCAGCGTGCAGACCACGTCGCGTACCTCGGGGGTGTCCAGCAGACCACCCAGCCCGACCACCTCGACCGGGAGGCCACGGTCGCGCAGCGCCGACTCGATGGCCGGGATCTGGCTGCGGACCCGCACCAGAACCGCGGTCGTCGGGCGCTGCGCCACCGGGATGTGCTCGGGCGCCGCGCCGGGCATCCGGGCCGCGCCACGCCACGCCGCGAGCACGCTGTCGGCGATCCAGTCCGCTTCGTCGGCGTACGTGGGCAGCAGCGCGCAGTGCACGGTGCCACCCGCGGCCCCACCCGGGCTGCGGTGCGGAATCGGGTCCCGGACCGTCAGCGCGGAGCGCAGCTCCGGCACCCGGGCACCGGCTGCGCGTAGCGGGGTGGACAGCGCGTTCGCCACCCGGAGGATCTCCGGCCGGTTGCGCCAGCTGGTGGTGAGCCCGAGCGCCACGGCCGGCTCGCCGTCGGCCCGGGCGAACTCGGTCGGGAACCGGTCCAGGGTGCCCGCGCTGGCCCCCCTCCAGCCGTAGATCGACTGGCACGGGTCCCCCACCGCCGTCACCGGGTGCCCGCCGCCGAACAGGGCGTTGAGCAGCACCACCTGGGCGTGGCTGGTGTCCTGGTACTCGTCGAGCAGCACCACCCGGAAGCGGTCCCGCTCGATCTCGCCGACCGCCGGGTGGTCCCGGGCGACCCGGGCCGCCCGGGCGAGCTGGTCGGCGAAGTCCATCGCCTCGAAGTCCTCCTTGCGCCGGGCGTACGCACGGACCAGCGGCAGCAGGCGCAGCCGGGTCTGTTGCAGGGCGAGCGCCTTGCGCACGTCGGCGTAGACCCGTCCCGGCCGGGACTGCACCTCGGCGAAGAACCGTCCGGTCCAGGCCGCCAGCTCGTCCGGGGCGACCAGATGCTCGTCCAGCTCCCCGGCGAGCGCCAGCACCGCGTCGGTGATGGTGCTCGGCATCCGGTCCACCTCGGACATGTCGCCGTCGTAGTTACGCACCAGCAGGTCGACCAGCTGCCAGCGGGACGCCTCGGTGAGCAGCCGGGTGGACGGCTCGTAGCCCGCCCGCAGCCCGTGCTCGGTGACGATCCGCCCGGCGTACGAGTGGTACGTGGAGACGGTGGGCTCGCCGGCCAGCGGATCGTCCAGCGGGTCCCGGCCCTGCCGGCCGAGGCGGCGGATCAGCTGGTCGAGCCGGGTCCGTACCCGGTGGGCCAGCTCGCCGGCCGCCTTACGGGTGAACGTCAGCCCGAGGATCTGCTCCGGGCGCACGTACGAGTTGGCCACCAGCCACACCACCCGCGCGGCCATCGTCTCGGTCTTGCCGGACCCGGCCCCGGCGACCACCAGCAACGGCTCCACCGGGGCGGCGATGATGGCGGCCTGTTCCCGGGTGGGCGCCGGCAACCGCAGCAGCTTGGCCAGTTCCACCGGGGTGTAGCGGGGGCCAGCGTCGGCGAGTCGGGGCGCCGGCGCGGGACCGGTGCCGAAGAGCGTGGGTTGGGTCACGGCGCCGCCTCGGCTCGCGGCTGCGGGGCGCGCACGACCGGCATACACCTCGCGCTCACGGCGACGTCGTTCGTGACTGCGCGAATCGCACGCTCACTCCTCGCCTTCACGGGAGCTCCGGGTGGTCGGCGGTTCGACGACCTGGCGCCCCTGCCCGGAGACCGGGCAGCTGGTGCGCACCGGGCAGACCCGGCACTTCGAGTTGGCCACCGCGGCGAACGTGGCGGCTGCCATCGTATCGGCGGTCCGCCGGACCAGCGCGGTCGCCCAGCCTGCCGCCGGTCCCTCGCCGACCGCCGGCTGGTTCTGCTCCCGGGCGTCCTTGGCCGACGTGCCGAGCTGCACCAGCGCGGCGCCGCCGGACTCGTCGCCGAATTCGGCGAACGCCCCCGCCTCCACCGCCGCCTGGTACGCGCCCAGTTGGGGGTGCTCGGCCAGGTCGGTGCCGGTGACCGCGGTGGACTTGCCGGTCTTGAGGTCGATAACCACCAGCCGCCCGTCGTCGTCGACCTCCAGCCGGTCGACCCGACCGGTCAGGTCGACGGGCCGGTGCGGGTCGTCCAGGCGGACCGCGAACTCGTGCTCGATGGCGAGCAGCCGGCGCGGGTTGGTCGCCAGCCAGCGCAGCAGCTTGTCGACCATCGCCTCGGCGCGCTCCCGCTCCGGGCCGGCCATCCACCGGGCCGCCAACTCGATCGCGTCGAACCGCGCGGCCACGTAGTCGAGCAGGGCGCCCCGGTCGGCGCTGGCGTCCTCGGCGAGCATCGCGGCGGCGTGCACCAGATTGCCCACCCCCTGGGCGGTGCTGGTCGGGCCGCTGCCGCCGTGCCGTTCCAGCAGCCAGCGCAGGCTGCACCGCAGCGCGCTCTCCATGGCCGACGGGGTGACCCGCACCGGTTCACCCTCATCGACCAGTGGACGGTCGTCGGAGAGCGCCCGCAGCCCCCACCAGTCGTCGGGGTGCGCGCCGGGCACGCCGGCGGCGGCGAGGCGAGCCAGCTCGGTGGCCGCGGCGCGCCGCCGGGCCGCCGGCGCATTCGGGTCGGTGATCGCGGTACGCAGCTCGGCCACCAGCGCCGGCAGGGTGAGCGCCCGGGGTGGCCGGGTGACCGGCAGCGCACCGGGCCGGGCCGGCTCGCCGTCCTCCCCCGCCGCCGCGTCGACGGTCTTCACCTCGGCCGACCCGCCGTTGGTGGGCGCGGCGCCGGGGGTGCCGTCGCCGGTGGGTGGCGCGGCCGGGCTGCCGTCGTCGGTGGGACCGCTGGTCGGCGGGCCGGTGCGGGGCCCGGGTGGTGTGGGCGGGTCGACCGGCCCGGTGCCGCCCGGTGGGCTCGGCGGCGCGGTGGGACCCAGCTCGTGGAGGAAGCGACTCGGCTGTTCCTCGTGGTCGTCGCCGCCAACCGCGGCCGACGCCACGGCGGTGACCAGCAGCCGGTGCCGGGCCCGGCTGACGGCCACGTGGAAGAGGCGGCGTTCCTCGTCGAGCAGCGCGGAGGTCTGACCCACCACGTTCGCGACGGTCGCGCCGCCGACGGAACGGCCGGCCAGCACGTCGACCAGGCGCTCCGAGCCGAGCAGGCTGCCGCGCAGACGCAGGTCCGGCCAGATGCCCTCCTGCACCCCGGCGACCGCGACCAGGTCCCACTCCAGACCCTTCGCGGCGTGTGCGGTGAGCAGGCGGACGGCCGCGCCCCGGTCGGCGGTCGGGGCGATGGTGTCCGCCGGCAGGTCCTGGCCCAGCACGTGGTCGAGGAAGACCTCGGTGCGGGCGCCGGGAAGCCGGTCGGTGAACCGGGCCGCCGCGTCGAAGAGCACCAGCACCGCGTCCAGGTCACGGTCGGCCGCCTCGGCCCGTCGCCGTCGGGCCAGATCACCCTCACCGGCCGCCGGCGGCGCCTGCCCGATGGCGCCGGCCCACCGTTCGGCCAGCCCGCTGGCCTGCCAGACGGCCCAGAGCACGTCCTCGGCGGTCGCGCCGGGACGGGCGGCGATGTCCCGGGCGGTGGCCAGCAGCCCGGCCACCGCCTGCGCCGGCTCCGCCCAGCGCCGGTCGATGCCGGCCAGCTCGGCCGGGTCACGCAACGCCTCGACGATCAGCTCCCCGGACGGACGCCGGTCACCGCCGGCCAGCGCCAACGCGCGCAGGCCCTGCCGCAGCCGCCGCTCGGCCAGCGGATCGGCCCCGCCGAGCGGGGAGTGCAGCAGCGCGACCGCCGCCTCCTCGTCCAGGCGGTCCGGTTCCAGGGCGCAGCGCAGCAGAAGCAGCAGGGGTGCCACCGCCGGTTGCAGATGCAGCGGCAGGTCCTCACCGTGCACCACGGTCGGCACGCCGGCCGCGTGCAGTGCCCGTTGCAGGCTGGGCAGCTGCAACGCGGTCGACCGCACGAGCACCGCCATGCGCGACCAGGGCACGCCGTCGAGCAGGTGGGCGGAGCGCAGCGCGTGGGCCAGCCAGGCGGCCTCGCTGGTCGCCGAGCGGAACGTGTGCACCTCGACCACGCCGGTCGGGGCGTCCGGCAGGGGTTGCAGCCGGCGGTGTGCCGCCGGCCCTCGCAGCCGGCGGCCCAGCCGGGCGATCGCGGCGAGCAGGCCCGGCCCGGCGCGGTAGGAGGTGGTCAGCAGCACCTGCGCGGCCGGCGCCCCGGAGGCCGTCCGGAACCGGTGCGGGAAGGTGGTCACGCCGGCCGGATCGGCGCCCCGGAAGGCGTACGTCGAGGAATCCGGGTCGGCGAAGGCGACCAGCGACTTGCCCCCACCGGCGATCACCGAGAGCAGTTCGAGCTGGGCGGGGTCGGTGTCGGCCAGCTCGTCGACGTACACGTGGGCGAGCCGGCGACGCTCGGCGGCCAGCAGCTCCTCGTCGTCGCGCAGCAGCCCGGTGGCGGCCCGGACCAGCTCGGCCGGGTCGTACGCGATCGAGCCCCGGTTGCTGACGTCGCGCAGCGCGAGCACCGCGACGTACTCCCGGAGGAACCGGGCGGCCGCCGGCCAGTCGGCGCGGCCGAGCTTCTCGCCCAGCCGGGCCAGGTCGACCGGGCCCACGCCGCGTTCGGCGGCGCGCATGAGCAGGTCGCGCAGCTGGCCCGCGAAGGCCCTGGTCCGCAGGGCCGGGCGCAGATCGGTCGGCCAGCCGACCGGGTCGTCCTCGGGCTCCTCGCCCACCACGTCCAGCAGCTCGCGGATGATCAGATCCTGCTCGGGGCCGGTGAGCAGGCGGGGCGACGGTTCGCCACGCTCGGCGGCGGCCCGGCGGAGCAGCCCGAAGGCGTACGCCGGGAAGGTGCGGACCAGCGGCTCGCGCAGCACACGGTGGCCGTCCTGCGCCACCCGCGCCTCGATCCGCTGGCGCAGGGCGGTGGCTCCTCGGCGGCCGAAGGTGAGCACCAGGATCCGTTCGGGATCGACCCCCTCGGCAACCCGGGCGGCGACGGCCTCGACCAGGGTGCTGGTCTTGCCGGTGCCCGGCCCGCCGAGCACCAGCATCGGCCCGCCGGTGTGCCCGACCACCTCCGTCTGCGCCGGATCGACCCGTCGGCCGGCCCCGCCGACCCGAGCCTCGGTTGCGCGCTCGTCGTCATGGCTGCCGACCGCCGCACCGCCGCCGGGCACGTCGACGCCACCGGCGGCCACGGTGCCGCCGGTCTGCGCGTCCCCGTCCCCCCGCGCCGGCCCCCCGGACCGCCGCACCAACCGGTACGCCTGCATCAGCTCATCCCATCACGCCCATACGACACCGAACCCGTCCCACCACTCCACCCCATCCACCTCCATCGATCATGAGGTTGGCGGTGCGACACGCCGACGACGGCGCGGCCAACCTCATGATCGACGGGGTGGGTCGGCCGGAGGCCGGAGGGTGCGGGGTCAGGTTAGGCGGGACTCCAGTGCCCGCAGCGCGGCGGGGATGGAGTCGGCCACGGTGAGGAGGTCGAGGCCGGCCGGTTTGAGGAAGTGCCGGTCGGCGAGCGTGCCGAGCCAGTCCAGCAACGGCCGGTAGAAGCCGTCGGTGTCGACCAGCACCATCGGCTTGGTGTGCAGGGTGAGAGTGGCGGTCGTCCAGACCTCGAACAGCTCGTCCAGGGTGCCGAGCCCACCGGGCAGGGCGAGGAACGCGTCCGACTTGTCGATCATGAGGGTCTTGCGGCTGGCCATCGAGTCGGTCACCAGCAGCTCGTCCGAGCGCAGGTCGGCGACCTCCAGGTCGACCAGCGCCTGCGGGATCACGCCCAGCGTGCGCCCGCCGGCGGACCGGGCGCCGTCCGCGACCGCGCCCATCATGCCGACACACCCGCCGCCGCTGACCAGCGTGTGCCCGCGCCGGGCCAACTCGGCACCCGTCTCGGTGGCCAGGTCCAGCCAGCGCTGGTCGAGGGTGCGGGAGGAGGCGCAGAAGACGCAGATGGCCGCCATCAGCCCTCCCGCGACTGCTCGGCCGCCTGCTCGGCGGCGGTCTGCTGGTCGGCGGCGGTACGGGCGACGGCCTCGTCGCGGACCGCCTCCTGCTCGGCGGAGAGCGCCGCCTCGGACTCGACGATGTGCCGGACCGCCGCGTTGACGTCGTCGGTGAGGCAGATCAGCTCCAGGTCGACCGGACCGATCTTGCCGTCGGCGGCCATCGTGTCGCGCAGCCAGTCGAGCAGCCCCTGCCAGTAGGCGACCCCCATCAGCACCACCGGGAACCGGGTGACCTTGCCGGTCTGCACCAGGGTGAGCGCCTCGAAGAGCTCGTCCATGGTGCCGAACCCACCGGGCAGCACGACGAACGCCTGCGCGTACTTGACGAACATGGTCTTGCGGGCGAAGAAGTAGCGGAAGTCGATGGCCAGGTCGACCCATTCGTTGATGCCCTGCTCGAACGGCAGCTCGATGCCGAGCCCGACGGAGAGCCCGCCGGCCTCGCTGGCGCCCCGGTTGGCGGCCTCCATCACCCCCGGCCCACCTCCGGTGATCACCGCGTAGCCGGCCCGGGCCAGCGCGCCGCCCAACTCCTCGGCCAACCGGCACTCGGCGGTGTCCGGGCCGCTGCGCGCGGAGCCGAAGACGCTCACCGCGGGAGGCAGGTCGGCGAGGGTGTCGAAGCCCTCGACGAATTCGGAGAGGATGCGCAGCGCCCGCCAGGCGTCCCTGGTCTTCCAGTCGCCCCGCCCGCTGGAGTCGAGCAGCCGCTGATCGGCTGTGCTGCTCGGGATGGCTCCCCGGCGGAGCGTGACGGCGCCCCGGTGCCGCTCCTGTCCCGGACCGCGGCCGGCCTCCCGCCCGTTGCTCTGGCTCATGGAGCAACCGTAGTGGAGCGGCACCTGTCGGGTGGCCGGGGCGGGGACGCCGAGAAATAGTTTGAGATCTTGGGCAACTAATCGGCTTCCCCGTACGTCTTACTATTCACATACCGGGTATGCCCGGGCGCGCGCCTTCGGGGGAGGAGACAGCGTGATCAGCAACAGCGAGATGATCCGGATCCGTCGCCAGATGCAGCGACGGATCCGAGACGTGGTGGCGGAGCGCCGCCGCACCCGCCAACTGGACCCGCCCCTCGCCGCCCCCGCACCCTCCGGAGCTGATCAAGAGGTTTGCGTCGCCGACAACGGGCCCGGCTGACGCAAACCTCTTGATCACCGGGAACGGGATCAGGCCGGGGCCAGCCAGCGGTGCAGGGTTGCGGCACCGTCACGGATCTTGGTGATCTCGACGTGCTCGTCCTTGTGGTGGGCCAGGTTCGGGTCCCCCGGGCCGAAGTTCAGCGCCGGGATGCCCATGGCCGCGAACCGGGCCACGTCCGTCCAGCCCAGCTTGCCGATCGGCGCCGCGCCGACCGCCGCCAGGAACTCCTTCGCCGGGGCCGCCTCCAGCCCCGGGGCCGCGCCGGCCGCCGCGTCGGTCACGGCCAGCTCGAATCCCGCGAAGACCTCCCGCAGGTGCGCCTCCGCCGCCGCCGGGTCGCGATCCGGGGCGTACCGGTAGTTGACCTCGATCTCGCAGTGGTCCGGGATCACGTTCCCCGCGACGCCGCCGGTGATCCGGACCGCGTTCAGACCCTCGCGGTAGTCGCACCCCTCGATGGTGACCCGGCGCCCCTCGTACGCCTGGAGCCGCCGCAGCACCTCACCGGCGGCGTGGATCGCGTTCACCCCGTGCCAGGAGCGCGCCGCGTGAGCCCGCTCCCCCGTGGTCGTCACGATGGCCCGCATCGTGCCCTGGCAGCCCGCCTCGACGATGCCGTACGTGGGCTCCAGCAGCACCGCGAAGTCCGCCTCCAGCCACTCCGGGTACGCCTGGCCGACCAGGTTCAGCCCGTTGTACCTCGACTCGATCTCCTCGGCCTCGTAGAAGAAGTACGTCACGTCGTAGCGCGGATCGGGCAGCGTCACCGCGAGGTGCAGGGCGTACGCGACACCGGACTTCATGTCGGAGGTGCCGCAGCCGTACATCAGGTCGCCGCGCATGGTCGACGGGAAGTTGTTGTTCAGCGGCACCGTGTCCAGGTGCCCGGCCAGCACGACGCGCTGCGACCGACCCAGGTCGGTGCGCGCCATCACCGTGTTGCCGTGCCGGTGGGTGGTCAGGTGCGGTACGCCCCGCAGCACCTCTTCGACGCAGTCGGCGATCGCCTTCTCGTTGAGGGACACGGACTCTATGTCAACCAGTGCGCGGGTCAGCGCCACCGGATCGGCGAGGACCTCGGGGGTCAGCGGGTTCTCCATGGTTCGCACGGTACCTTCAGGTCTGGCAGCGCGAAGAGTGAGCGTGCGTGCCTCGGAGGCGAGCGCGGGCGGTGAGTTCGCGAGCCCCGCAGTCGTGAGCAGAGGCCGGCCCGGCCGCGACCGAAAGGTGACACAGTGACGTCCGCAGATTCCGCCTGGGGCATCGGCCTTGCCACCGTCACCGCAGACGAACAGGTGCTCGACACCTGGTACCCGACCGGCAAGCTGGGCCTGGGTGAGCTGCCGCTGGTCGCCGGTGAGGACAAGGCGGACGTGCTGGACCTGCCGCCGGCCGCGCTCGGCGACCGGCCGCTGCCCGGTCTGCGTACCGTGCAGGTGGTCACCGTGATCGGCTCGCTGGACGACCCGATCAAGGACGCCCCGGACGCGTACCTCCGGTTGCACCTGCTCTCGCACCGCCTGGTCCGGCCCAACCAGCTCAACCTGGACGGCATCTTCGGCAAGCTGGCCAACGTGGCCTGGACCTCCGCCGGGCCGTGCCCCCCGGAGCGGGTGGACGAGCTGCGGGTGATCGAGCGGGCCGCCGGTCGCCACCTGGCGGTGTACGGGGTGGACAAGTTCCCCCGCATGACCGACTACGTCGTCCCCTCCGGTGTGCGGATCGCCGACGCCGACCGGGTCCGCCTCGGCGCCCACCTGGCCGCCGGCACCACCGTGATGCACGAGGGCTTCGTCAACTTCAACGCCGGCACCGTGGGCACCTCGATGGTGGAGGGGCGGATCGTGCAGGGCGTGCTGGTCGGCGACGGCTCCGACGTCGGCGGTGGCGCCTCGATCATGGGCACGCTCTCCGGTGGCGGCACCGAGAAGGTGAGCATCGGCGAGCGGAGCCTGATCGGCGCGAACGCCGGTGTCGGCATCTCCCTCGGCGACGACTGCGTGGTCGAGGCGGGCTGCTACATCACCGCCGCCTCCAAGATCTCCCTCCCGGACGGCCGGGTGGTCAAGGCCCGGGAGCTGTCCGGCGTCGACGGCCTGCTGTTCTGGCGCAACTCCGTGACCGGCGCGCTGGAGGCCCGGCCGCGCACCGGGCGGGGCATCGAGCTGAACGCCGCGCTGCACGCCAACGACTGACGGCCCCGCCGGGTCCGCGGCACCGCGCCGCGGACCCGGACGGGGTACGCCTCAGCGCAGCCGGTACGCCTGGATGATCTGTTGGGTCACCGTGTTGCCGGCGGTGTCCCGGGCGGTGGCCCGCAGCGACACGTAGCCGGCGCCAGCCGGATGCTGCAACAGGGCCGACCAGCCGTCGGTGGAGGTGCGGACCAGCTTCGCCTTGTCCCAGCTCTTCCCGCCGTCGTAGGAGACGTCGACAGCGAGCTTCTCCACCCGGGCGGCCGGCGCGCCGGGTTGCCGCTGCACTCGCACCGGGACGACGAAGCCCTGACCGGCCGGAGCGCTGTTGTCGACCCGCAACGGCGGAGCGAAGCGGACCGCCGACAGGGGCAGTCGGGCCGGCGTCTCACCGGCGACGTGCCCCGACCGGAAGGTCCAGCTGGATTCCACCTCGGTGCTCAGGTCGGTGAAGCTTCGCTTCGACGACGTGACGAGGCGGTAGTCCGCCCTACCCGGCGGCACGGTGAACTCTCCGTAGCCGGCGTACTCGCTCTCGCCGACCAGCTTGCCGTTGCGCCAGAGCTTGGTGTGCTCGCTGTCGCTCAGCGAGGCGCCCGGGTGCCCGGCCGCGTCGCTGAATATCGGCACGTCGACCACGATGGTGTCGCCGACCCGGCTGACGCTCTGGTACGGCCAGCGCGGGTTCGGGAAGGACGGCGAGTACGGCGCCTGGTTCCAGATCTCCTGCACCGTCCGCCCGGCCCGGTACGCGGTGGGGGTGGAGAAGAGCACTGCCTTCGGAATCAACCATCCGTCCTCGTCCACCGTTCCGAAGTAGACCTCGGATTCCCACTTCACGCCCTTGGTGTTGTAGTACTCGACCCGCTGACCGGGCACGACGGTGGGCAGGACCAGGGCGGAACTACCGACGTTGTACCCCAGCGCGGGGTACACGATCCGCTCGGCCTCCATGCCCGGGTAGCCACCGCGGAACCGGTGCACGACGGTGGCCAGGTCCCGTCGGGTGTAGTCGCGGACGAACCCGGTGGGCATCCGGCCAGGGATCGCTTCGGCCAGCGCGTACAGGTACGGGCTGTTGGCCGGGTCCGACCTGGTCCACTGGCTGCTGACGGTGGCGACGAACCGGTCGGCGGAGATCGGCTTGCCGAGCTGACCGCTGGTCAGGCCGGTGAACGTGTCCGCCCAGAGCCCGACCCCGTACCCACTGCCGTCCTCGGCGTTGAAGTTGCCGCTGAGATCGATCAGTTGCGGGACGGCGGTCCGGTCCGGAACGGTCGTCCGCACCGGCTTGGACCGGCGGGCGTCCACGACGATCCGCGTGTCCCGCTCGATGGTGACTTCGGGCTGCATCAACAGGGACATCCCGCGCTGCTCATCATCCGGACCGGGCTCGAAGACGAGACCGCTCAGGCCATAGTGCCCCTTGGGCACCCGCACGGTGGCCACCCCGTCGGAACTGACGAGGTCCCAGGAGCCAAAGGTGTCCATCCCGAGCAGCAGGGTCCAGTGGTCCGCGGTGCGCGCGCCGGCGCGGTTCAGGTGCTCCACGGTGAGCGTGTAGCTCTCCACCTCCCGGTTCACGGCCAGCGGGGTGACCGCGACCGCCGCACCCGACCGGGCCACGATCCGCCCGGTCCAGTAACCGTCGGCGTCGCCGAGCCGGGTGTCCGTGGTGACGGTCGTGGCGGCCGTGCCGCCCGCCGGCAGGGTGAGTTGGTTGGCGCCCAACTGGAACAGGCCGGCCGGCAGCGCGCGACCGCCCGGGCCGGCGCCCTCGATGCTCAGGTCCACGGTGACCGGGGTCGGACCGTCGTTGCGCCAGGTCACCGTGCGGGTGATCGGGGTGTCGTCGCCGTGCGGCCAGAGGGTGCGCCCGAACGAGACGCTCACCGGGTCGGTACTGACCGTCTGCGTGATCGCGCGGGCGGCGTCGACCCGCCCGGCGCCCTGCTGGTAGGCGGTCTGCGTCGCGTGCGGCTTCACGGCGGCCATCAGGGTGGCCTTGAGCCGGTCGGCCCGCCAGCCCGGGTGCTGCTGGGCCAGCAGCGCCGCCGACCCGGCCACGTGGGGAGTGGCCATGGAGGTGCCGGAGAGCGTGACGTAGCGCTCCCCCACCGGCTCGCCGATCACACCATTGGCGGCGCGTGCGGCGACGATGTCGACGCCCGGCGCCGTGATGTCCGGCTTCAGCGCGTCGTCGCCGACCCGGGGGCCCCGGCTGGAGAAGTCGGCGAGTTCGTCATCGCGGTCCACCGCGCCAACGGCGAGCGCGGCGTCGGCGCTGGCCGGCGAGCCGACCGACCCGTCCGCGCCGTCGTTGCCGGCGGCGGTCACGAAGAGCGTGCCGGTCTGCGCCGTCAAGGTCTGCACCGCCTCCTCCAACGGATCGACCTCGGGGGTGTCCCAGCCACTGAGGCTCATGTTGACCACCGCGGCCTTCTTCTCCACCGCGGCCCACTGCATGCCGGCGAGGATCGCCGAGTCGCTGCAGCCGGTGTCCTCGCAGACCTTGCCGTCGAGCAGGGTCGCGTCCGGCGCGACGCCCCGGTACCGGCCGTCGGAGGCCGCGCCGCTGCCGGCGATGGTGGAGGCCACGTGGGTGCCGTGACCGATCACGTCCCGGCCGTCGGGGACCTCGGTGAAGTTGCGCGCCTCGGCCACCTTGCCGGCAAGGTCGGGATGGCTCGCGTCGACGCCGGTGTCCAGCACCGCGACGGACACGCCCTTGCCGGTGAACCCGGCCGACCATGCGGTGGGCGCGCCGATCTGCGGCACGCTGTGGTCGAGAGTCACCCGGCGGCGACCGTCCAGCCAGATCCGCTCGACGCCCCCCGCCGCGCCGAGCCGGGCGGCGCCGGGGCCGGTGGTGACCGTCGCCCAGACCGCGCCCAGGGAGGACTTGCCCGTGCTCAGGGCCGCGCCGCGGATCGCCGGCAGCTCGCGGGTGACCCGCGCGCCGGGCAGCGTGCCCGGGGCACTCCGGGCGCTGCCCGTCGAGCCGTACGAGACCAGCAGCGGCAGGGTGTCACGGTGGGCGTCGTCGTAGCGCGCCTCGACCAGCGCGGTGACGTCGAAGAGCCGCCGGTCCACCCGGCCGGAGCGGAGCAGCGGCAACGCGTCCTGCGGCGTCACCGAGAGGTGGCCCCGCTCGCGTCGGACGAGGAACCGTACGTCCTCCCGGCCGGCGCCCGGTTGGACGGCGGCGCCGGACGCGGTGACCGTCACCCGGTCGCCGGTGATCAGGGTGACCGTGGCCGATCGGTCGGCGGTGGGGCCGCCGGGGGCGGCCGGGCGGGTCGGCAGGTCCGCCCGGCCCGGCGTACCGGGGGCGGCGGCGGAGGCAGCGGCGGGGACCGGCGCCGAGAGCGCCAGTACGGACACGAGGCCGAGTGCGGCGATTCTTCTTGCGTGGTGCAACGGATCCTCCTCGGTGGAGCGTCGTTACCACAGGAACCACATTGACAACCGTCAGAATTGCATACCGAGTATGCGGATGGAAGCCCGCAAATATGACAAACTAAACAACCTTGTTGACCCCGGGCCGGCATGATCGAGCAGTGACCTCCATGAAGGACCGCATGCTCGCCGGCGAGCCCTACCTGGCCGACGATCCCGAGATCATCGCTGACCTGGGCCGGGCCGCCCGGCTCATGGAACGCTTCAACACCAGCCCCGCGGCGGACGAGGCGGCTCGACTCGCGGCGCTGCGCGACCTGCTCGGCGAGGTGGGCGAGGGCACCTGGGTCCGGCCACCGTTCTACTGCGACTACGGCTGGCAGATCCGTATCGGGCCACGCAGCTTCGTCAACTACAACGCGGTCTTCCTGGACGTCGCCACGATCACCCTCGGCGCGGACGTCCAGGTCGGACCGAACGTGCAGCTGCTCACCCCGACCCACCCGGTGGAGCCCGGTCCGCGCCGCGAGAAGTGGGAGGCGGCCAAGCCGATCACCATCGGCGACAACGTCTGGCTCGGCGGCGGCGCGATCGTGCTGGCCGGGGTGACGATCGGCGCGAACACGGTCGTCGGCGCCGGCGCAGTGGTCACCCGGGACCTGCCGGCCAACGTGGTCGCGGTCGGCAACCCGGCCCGGGCGGTGCGTCAGCTCGACTGATCCGCCGCGGCTCCACTCAGACCGGCGGCGGCTCGGGCAGCCGGACCACCAGGTCGGCCCGGTCGGCGGTGCCGGTGACCAGGGCGGCGTTGGCCTCGTCGGTGCCCAGCGCCCACGCGCGCGCCTCCTCCGGCGACCGCCCGAACGCCTCGTGCCGGGCGGTCAGCCGACGCTGTCGCACCTCGGCGTCCAGGTCGAGGAACCAGACCTCGTGCAGCAACTGCCCGACCTCCTGCCACGGGTCGTCCGGCAGCAGCAGGTAGTTGCCCTCCGTCACCACCAGCCGGACCGACGGTGGCACCTCGATCGACCCGGCCACCGGCTCCTCCAGCTCCCGGCGGAACTCCGGCGCGTAGACCGAGGTCGGCTCCAGTCGGTGCAACCGGCGCAGCAGCGAGACGTACCCGTTGGCGTCGAAGGTGTCCGCCGCGCCCTTGCGGTCCGCCCGGCCCAGCCGGAGCAGCTGCGACTGCGACAGGTGGAAGCCGTCCATCGGCACCAACCGGGCGCTCGGGCCCACCGCCGCCACGATCTGCTCGGCCAGCGTCGACTTCCCGGCGCCCGGCGCCCCGGCGATGCCGAGCAGTTGACGCGGCCCGCCCTCGGCCAACGACCGCGCGCGGGCCACCAACTCGTCGATCGACAGCACCCGGGCCGGCGGCATCAGCTCAGAACCGGGTCGCTGATCGTGAACCTGGCCCGCACGGCCGCCTGGACGGTCTGCGGCTGCGGATCCAACTCCAGCTCCGGTGGGCCGCCACCCGCATCCCCGGCGTACGCCGCGCGGGCGAACATCGGTCGGTCGCCCGGACCGGCGTCGGCCAGCTCGATCAGCGAGGTGACCCGGGCGCCGAGCGCCTCCGCGTACTCCCGGGCGCGCAGCATCGCGTCGCTGATCGCGGCGTGCCGCGCCTCGCGGTGCGCGGGGCTGTCCGGGCGCAGCTCCCACCAGGGACCGGCCACCTCGACCTGGTCCTGGTCGGCCAGCCGGAGCATCAGCTCGCCGAGGGCGGTGAAGTCGGTGACGGTGACCGTGGTGGTGACGCTGCCGTGCCAGGCCACCACCCGCTCGCCCGAGCGCCGCGTCTCCGGCCGGACCCGCAGGTCACCGGTCTCCCGCCGGGCCACCACCGGCCCGGCGCCCTCCAGCAGCACCCGGATCGCGGCGGCCCGCTCGGCGAGCCGGGTCAGGGTCGCCTCCCGGTCCCGGTCCCGGGCCGTCGCGGTGACCGCGAAACGGGCCAGCTCGGGCGGCACCTCCCGGTACGCCTCGCCGCGCACCTGCACCACCGGACCGTCGACCACCATGTCCCTCACCCTAGTCAGCCACGGGTAGCCATGCCGTGTAGGCGACGACGTCCGGGCCGACCCGGCACCCGGTCAGGTGCCCGCCGTCGTCGCCCAGCCCGCGTAGCCAGGTCACCTCGGCGGCACGATCGCCGCCGGCGGGGAACTCGCGGCTCTGTGCGGAGAAGCGCCGGTCGAGCAGCGTCGACCGGGCCGCGCGGGCCTCCGCGTACCGGGAGGTGAGCGCGGCGGCGTCTCCGGCGGTCAGCGCGTCGGCCAGCTCATCCAGGAACATCCGGACCTCGGCCAGCTCGTGCAGCACCCGGTCCCGGTTGCCGAGCAGCATGTTCGCCGTCCGCTCCGCCGGTGTGCCCGCGACGCGGGTGCCGTCCCGGAAGCTGCCCGCAGCCAGCGCCAGCACCGCGTCGCGCAGCGGCGCCCGCTGCGCCGCTCCGGCGAGCGCACCGGCGAGCAGATGCGGCACGTGCGAGGCGAGCGCCGCCGCCGAGTCGTGGGCCGGCGCGGACATCGGCACCACCCGGGCGGCGAACAGCTCCACCAGCAGCCCGGTCAGCCACCGGAACGCGCCCGTCGCGGCGCCGGGAGCCGGGCACAGCACCCAGGCGGCACCGGCCAGCAGGTCCGCGGCGGCGGCGGTCAGGCCGGCGGACTCCGCGCCGGCCATCGGGTGCCCGGGCACGAAACGGTCGGTGAGCCCGAGCCGGGCGGCGGCCTCGGCCACCTCGACCTTGGTGCTGCCGACGTCGGTGAGCACGCAGCCGGGCGCGGTCACGGCGGCCACCTGGGCCAGCGTCCCGGGCAGCGTGGGCAGCGGGCCGCAGAGGAAGACCACGTCCCGGCCGGCCACGGCCTGCTCGATCGTGGCCGGGGCCGTCACGCCGCGGGCAGTGGCCTGCTCGCGGGTCGCCGGGTCCGGATCCCAACCCGCCACGTCCAGGCCGGCGTCGGCCAGGCGCAGCAGCAGCGAACCGCCGATCAGGCCGGTGCCGACCACGGCCGCCCGCACCCCGGCGTACCGCCCGGTCACGCCGTCGGTCATCGCCGGGCCGCCCGGGGTCAGGCCCGCAGCCGGCCGGCGACCGCGGCGACGTGCTCGTCGGACTCGGTCAGCGCCACCCGGACGTGCTGGCGGGCGGTGGGTCCGTAGAAGACGCCCGCGGCGACCAGGATGCCGCGTCGGGCCAGCCAGTCGACCGTCTGCCAGCAGTCCTCACCCCGGGTGAGCCAGAGGTAGAGACCGGCCTCCGAGTGCTCGACCCTGAAGCCGGCACCGGTGAACGCGTCGGTGAGCACCGAACGCCTCGCGCGGTAGCGCTCCCGCTGCTCGTCGGCGTGCCGCTCGTCCTGCAACGCGGCCACCATGGCGGCCTGCACCGGCGCGGGGACGATCATGCCGGCGTGCTTGCGGACCTTCAGCAGCTCGGCGACGAGCGCCGGGTCGCCGGCCACGAAGCCGGCCCGGTAGCCGGCGAGGTTGGACCGCTTGGAGAGCGAGTGCACGGCGAGAACCCCGTCGTAGCTGCCGCCGCAGACCTCCGGGGACAGCACCGAGACCGGTTCGGCCGACCAGCCGAGCGGCAGGTAGCACTCGTCGCTGGCGACCACCGCGCCACGCTCCCGTGCCCAGTCGACCACCTTGCGCAGGTGCGCCGCGGGCAGCACCCGACCGGTCGGGTTGCCGGGCGAGTTGACCCAGACCAGCCGTACGCGGGGGGTCGGCCCGACCGCGGTGAGCGAGTCGGCGCGGACGACGGTGGCGCCGGCCAGCCGGGCGCCGTCCTCGTAGGTGGGGTACGCGACCGACGGCACCACCACCACGTCGTCCGGGCCGATGCCGAGCAGGGTGGGCAGCCAGGCCACCAGCTCCTTGGAGCCGATGGTCGGCAACACGCCGAGGCCGTCGACCCCCGCGCCACAGGCCCGGGCGACCCACGCGGCGATCGCGTCCCGCAGTGCGGGCGTGCCGGCGGTCAGCGGGTAGCCGGGGGCGTCGGACGCGTCGGCGAGCGCCTGCCGGATCACCTCGGGAACCGGGTCGACCGGCGTGCCCATCGAGAGGTTGATCAGGCCCTCCGGATGCGCCGCGGCCAGCGTGGCCGCGGCGTCCAGGGTGTCCCAGGTGAACTCGGGCAGCCGCGACGAGACCGGCGCGGGCCGGTTCAGTGGCCCTCGCCGCGCGGCGGCTGCGCGGCGACGAAGGTCGCGTCCTTCTCGACCTTGCCGATCTTCGAGGCGCCCCCGGGCGAGCCCAGGTCCTCGAAGAACTCGTAGTTGGCGCCGGTGTAGTCCTTCCACTGCTCCGGGACGTCGTCCTCGTAGAAGATCGCCTCCACGGGGCAGACGGGCTCACAGGCACCACAGTCGACGCACTCGTCGGGGTGGATGTAGAGCATCCGGTTGCCCTCGTAAATGCAGTCGACCGGGCACTCCTCGATGCATGCCTTGTCGAGCACATCCACGCACGGCTCGGCGATGATGTAGGTCACCGGTCTTCTCCTCCGCAAGACACGCCGCGATCTCCCGCGACGGTAAGAGCCTAGTATCTCGCCGGGGAGGGGGTCGATCGTGCTCCGACAGCAGGATGTGGGACACCGGATCGTGGTCCGCCGGATTGTGGGGATTCGCGAAGGCCGGCCGCTCTTCTCCGACGCCCTGGGCGAGCTGGTGGAGCTGAGCGAGACTCATCTCACGCTGGCCACGGCGCAGGGTCCGCTGCGGGTTCCGGTCACGCAGGTGCACCGGGCCAAGCGCGTGCCGCCGACCCGCCGGCCGACCGCCGCCGCCGTGGTGGCGCTGGAGCGCGCCGCCGACGAGGCCTGGCCGGCACCGACGCGGGACCGGCTCGGCGAATGGCTGCTCCGGACGGCCGACGGCTGGACCGGTCGGGCCAACTCCGCGCTGCCGATCGGCGACCCGGACCGGCCGCTGCCGGCGGCGGTGGACGCGGTCGAGCGCTGGTACGCCGCGCACGGCCAGCCTGCGATGATCAACACACCGCTGCCGCTCGCCGCGCCGGTCGGCGCCGAGCTGGACGACCGGGGCTGGGGCAGCCGCCCGCCCACGCTCGTACAGACCACGCCACTCCCCCTGGGCGCCCGGCCCGCTGCGGGGTCACCGGCCGCCGGGGTGGGCATAGAGCTGGTCGCCGCGCCGTCGGACGCGTGGCTGGCCGTCGCGGCCGGCCGCAAGGGCGGGCTCCCGGACGCCGCCCGGCATGTGCTCACCGCCGTGGACCAGGTCCGCTTCGCCCACGCGTACGCCGCCGACGGCAGGCTGGTGGCGATCGGCCGGGGCACGGTGACGGGGCAGGGCCGCTGGCTCGGGCTCAGCCTGATCGAGGTGCTGCCGGCGGCTCGCCGGCAGGGGTTGGCGCAGGCGGTGATCGCCGCGCTGGCCGACTGGGGCGCGGCGCTGGGCGCGACCCACGCGTTCCTCCAGGTCGAGCAGCGCAACACCGCCGCGGTGGCGCTCTACCAGCGGCTCGGCTTCACCACCCACCACACCTACCTGACGCGCGTCGCCCCGCACTGACCCCGCTGGGTGCGATCGACTCGGGTTCCAGGAAATCGGGGGATCCACCTCGCCCGGACGCCCCACCTTCCTGGAAGCCGAGTCGATCACCGCCAGCCGCCCGTCGAGGGCCGCTTAGCGGCGGACGACCCGGCGCGGCTTGGCGGCCTTGACCTCGGCGTACCGCTTGAGCTGCTGGGAGCGGTAGTCGCGCCCCAGCGCGGTGAGGACCAGGTACCCGACCAGCACGCCGGCGCCGCTGGCGAGCAGGTAGAGCCAGATCTGGGCGAAGAACGTGCCCGCACCGCCGGCGAACGGGTTGTGGCCGACGAGCAGCGGCCCGACCAGCACGGTCAGCGCCATCGCCACCAGGATCACGACCGCCATGTCGGCCGCCCAGTCGCCCAGCGGTCGGCGGCGACCCCAGCGGAAGGCGACCACGGCCAGGATCAGCCCGATCACCGCGAACATCGCCAGCGACACCCGGTCGGCGGCGGTGTCGTCACCGTCGAAGCCGAGCCGGATGACCAGCCGGGCGACCACGTTGACCGCGAACAGCGCCCCCGCGAGCACTCCGACGTCACGCCACCGTCTGTCCATCGCACGACCTCCTGCCGTACGCCCCGTTGCGGGGCCGCATCTCTGGCAGGAATATCTACCACCCGTACCTGGGTGGCGTCATCAGCCTCCGAGTGCGGGCGGCGCGAGGATCTGCCGGAAGCCCATCACCGCGAAGGTCATCGCGCCAGCCACGATCATGGCGAGGCCGACCCAGTTGTCACCGGCCAGCAGCAGATCGCCCTCGGTGGTGCGGACGGCGGCCACCGCCATCAGCGCGAACCACGGCACCGCGGGCAGCGCCACCGCCCACCGGCGGCCGACGACCTCGTGCGCGAACCAGCTCAGCGCGATGTTGGCGCCGACGGCGAGCAGCACCGACACGCCGATCAACTGCCCGCCGACGCGGGCCGTGGCGAACAACAGCTCCAGCACCCCGGTCAGCACGCCGGCCACCACCACGACGATCGCGCCGGCAATGCGCAGGCCAAGGTCCAGCAGTCGCGGCGGTGGTCCCGCCGGAGGCGGGGTGTCCTGGTGTTCCACGACCGACACCGGCGCGGCGGGCAGGGTCACCGGGAACCGGCCGCGGCGACCGGGGACCGGTCGGGGGCGGTGGCCTCGGGCAGCCCGGCGAAGAGGTCGTCCTCCCAGCCGTACGGACCGGCGCCCGGGCCCTTCTCGCCGACCGCGAGCGTGAAGAACTCCACGCCCATGAACTCGCCCCCGAAGTTGCCGGCGATCGAGTAGAGCCACGAGGTCGCCGGGATCTGGGTGGCGTGCGCCCGCATCGCGGCCTCCTTGGCCGTGTGCTGGTCGGTGGCGTCGATCCGGGCGGCGATCTGGTCATCCGGAGTACCGAAGGGCAGGTCGGCGAGGTCCTCGATGCCGGCGAACGGGTTGTCCGACGATTCGGCGAAGTGCGTCATGCCGGCTTCCAGCACACTGAGCGGCAGGGCCGTCCAGTAGACCTTGAGCGGGGCGCAGCCCTCGGCGGCGGCAAGCTCGACGGCCCGCATCGCCACCCGGTGCGCCTGGATGTGATCGGGGTGGCCGTAGAAGCCGTTGGGGTCGTACGTGACGAGCACCTGCGGGCGTACCTCCCGCATGATCTCCACCAGGTGCCCGGCGGCCTCGTCGAGGTCGGCCTGCCAGAAGGCGCGGGGGTGCTCGTTGGTGGCGAGCCCCATCATCCCCGAGTCGCGGTAGCGGCCGGCGCCGCCGAGGAAGCGGTGGTCGCTGACGCCGAGCGCGGCACAGGCGGCGGCCAACTCGGCGATCCGGTACCCGCCGAGCTGGTCGGCCTCGGCGGCGGCGAGCTGCGCCAGCGCCGGGACGTGGATCTCGCCCTCCTCGCCGAGGGTGCAGGTCACCAGCGTGACGTGCGCACCGGCGGCGGCGTAGTGGGCCATCGTCGAGCCGGTGCCGATCGACTCGTCGTCGGGGTGCGCGTGGACCAGCAGCAGGCGGCGGTCGGGCAACGTCGTCACGACGGTCACTCTAACCGGCGGTTCCGCCCGGGAGTCGCTGACGCGTCCGCCCAGGTCGGCCACATCACGCCCGCCACGGCTCTACGATTTGGCGTGTGGACTTTCCGGAGCTGGCCGCCCGCACCCGCCGGTTCAGCCACGGCGCACCGCGTGCCGTCTCGGTGGCGCAGGACGGCTCCCGGGTGATCTTCCTGCGCTCCGCCGGCCCCGAGGACCCAGCGGACGCGCTCTGGCTGCTGGACGTGGCCACCGCCGAGGAGCGGCTGGTCGCCGACCCGGCCACCCTGCTCGGCGACGCCGACAACGCCCGCTCGCTCTCCCCCGGTGAGCGTGCCCTGCGCGAGCGGCTGCGGCTCAGCGCCTCGGGCATCGGCTCGTACGCGCTGGACGCCGCCGGCCGGGTTGCGGTGTTCGCGCTGGCCGGCCGGCTGTTCCGGGCGGACCTGGTCCACGGTGACGTGGTGGAGGTGGCGGCTCTCGGCCCGGTGCTGGACCCACGACCGGACCCGACCGGGCAGCGCCTGGCGTACGTCACCGACGCGGCCGAGGGTGTCCGCCGGGGCGAGCTGCGGGTGATCGAGTCCGACGGCACCGACACCCTGCTGGCCGGCGAGGACGCCGGGGTGAGCTGGGGTCTGGCCGAGCACATCGCGGCCGAGGAGTTCGGCCGGTTCCGGGGCTACTGGTGGGCGCCGGACGGTCGTTCGATCCTCGCCGCCCGGGTCGACGAGTCCCGGCTGGACCGCTGGCACCTGCACGACCCGGCCGAGCCGACCACCCCGCCCACCGCCGTCGCGTACCCCCGGGCGGGTGGGCCGAACGCGGAGGTCAGCCTGCACCTGCTGGACCTGGACGACGGCTGGGTCGACGTGCACTGGGACCGGGAGACCTACCCGTACCTGACGGCGGTCAGCTGGGGCGAGGGCAGCCCGCTGATCACCGTGCTGCGCCGCTCGCAGCAGCACGGGCTGGTGCTGGCGGTGGACCCGCGGACCGGCGAGACGCAGGTGCACGCCGAGCTGGCCGACCCGCGCTGGGTGGAGCCCATCGCCGGCACGCCGGCCCACCTGCCGGACGGCCGGGTGCTGGTCGGCGGCGAGCTGGCCCACGACGGGTACGACGCGCGGTGCCTGTTCGCCGACGGCACCCTGCTCACGCCGCCCTCGCTGTACGTGCGACGGGTGGTGGGTCGACTGCCGAACGGCCCCGGCCCGGCGGATCTGCTGGTCGAGGCGAGCGACGGCGAGCCGAGCGAGCGGCACCTGTTCCGGGTCCGGACGACGATCGGCGGCGGGGTGGACGCGCGCCGGCTCACCACCGACTCCGGCTGGTACACCGCTGCGGTGGGCGGCGACGTGCTGGCGGTCGGTGTCGCGTCGCTGGACCATGCCGGGGTGCGCTGGACGGTGCGTCGCGGCGATCAGGAGCTGGCCGAGCTGAGGTCGTTCGCGGCCACCCCTCCGTACTCGCCGTTGCCGCTGCTGGAGCGGGTGACCGACCGGCGGTTGCCGGCGGCGGTGCTCTACCCGGACAACCACGTGACGGGCCGGCGACTGCCGGTGCTGCTGGACATCTACGGCGGCCCGGGGCACCAGGAGGTGGTGGCCGCCCGGGCTGCCTGGCTGGAGCGGCAGTGGTGGGCCGACGCCGGGTTCGCGGTGGTGACCATCGACAACCGGGGTACGCCGGGGGTGGCGCCGTCGTTCGAGAAGGCGATCCACCGGCGGATGGCCGACGTGATCCTGACCGACCAGATCGACGCGCTGACCGCACTCGCCGGCAAGCATCCCGACCTGGACCTGGGTCGGGTGGGGGTGCGCGGCTGGTCGTTCGGGGGATGGCTGGCCGGGCTCGCGGTGCTGCGCCACCCGGAGCTGTTCCGGTGCGGGATCGCGGGCGCCCCGGTGACCGACTGGGCGCTGTACGACACCGCGTACACCGAGCGCTATCTCGGTCTCCCGGACGACGGGGTGGAGGTCTACGCGCACCACTCACTGGTCGAGATGGCCGCCGAGCCGGTCACCGCCCCGGACCAGGCCCGGCCGTTGCTGCTGGTGCACGGCTTGGCCGACGACAACGTGGTGGCCGCGCACACCCTGCGGCTCTCCGCGGCCCTGCTGGCCACCGGCCGACCGCACTCCGTGCTGCCGTTGACCGGTGCCACCCACATGGCCGCGAACGGCACCGCCGAGCGCCTGCTCCCCCTGGAGCTCGACTTCCTCCGTACCCACCTACGGTGATCTGTCGGCGGCGTCGCGTGGCCTTGTCCGACGGATCGGGAGTCAGGGGCGGGTCAGGGACCTCAGCTTGTCGCTGATGTCGCTAGCGGGTACGCCGGGCGAGCCAACCCGCCATCGCGCGGACGCCGTGGCCGATGGCCCGCTCGTCCGGGTCGAAGGCGCCGAAATGCGGATAACTCGTTTCGATGGCGGCGCCGGGCGCACGGACGCCGAGGAAGGTGTACGTGCCAGGAAGCCGGTCCAGGAACAGCGCGAAGTCCTCGCCGCTGAACGGGATCGCGGCATGCAACGTCCGCACCCGGTCGCGCCCTGCAGCCTGTCGGAGGTACCGCTTCAGGGCCTGGCCTTCCCGCTCGGGACAGACCATGGCGGGAAACGGGTCGTTCGGAAACGCCACCGATGCCTGGCCGTCGGAGCTTGCGAGTCGACGGATGTCCTCGCGGATGGCAATATGCCGGTCCTCCGGCCAGCAACGGTACGACAACCGCACCTCGGCCCGGCCTTCGGCTTCGGAGACCTGGGCCTGCATGAAGACGAACTCGGCCAACGGCCCGTCAGGTGCCTGGATGTCGGCCACGAGCCGTTCGAGGTCCCCGGAGGTCGCTGGGCGGGACACGGTGCTGAGCCCGCCGATCTCGGCGGCGAGCCGTCGCGCCCGCGCCGTCGCATCACGCCCCACGAGCGTGATGACGCCGCGGTCCTGGCCAGGAAGTCCGAACCCGGGCGTGACAACGAACTGGCCGACCGGGAAGGGACCGCAGTGCATGGCATGGATCTCCGATGGACGGACTCGGGCGAACACGCCGTCGTCGAGCATCGCGGCGGCACCGGTGAGCGTCTCCTCGGCAGGTTGGAAAACGAACACCACCGTGCCCGCGAGCCGGTTGCGCAGACGCGCCAGCACCTCCGCGACACCCACGCCCACAGCCGTGTGCATATCGTGCCCACACAGGTGAGCCGCTTGCGTGCCACCTCCCACCTGATCGCTCGGCGGTACCGCGTCCATGTCCGACCGGTAGGCGACCGTCCGGCCATGACGGGCACCGCTGAGGACTCCCACGACCCCATGGCCGCCGACACCCGTGGTGACGTCGAGGCCGGCCGCGCGAAGTCGCTGGGCCACCACCTCTGCGGTCCGCTGCTCCTGGCCCGGGGTCTCCGGGTGCCGGTGGATGTCACGGCGCAACTCGATCAGGTCACGGTCCAGCCCAGAGGCCACGGCGTCCACCGCATCCTCGCCTAGCAGGCCAGCAGCCGACCCGTTGCCCGCGTACGCCGCCTGGGCCGACGCCAGCCCGGCTCCCACTACACCGACGGCAGCGCCACGAAGCACAGCGCGTCGACTGACATAGCCCTTTGCACCTGACATGAGTTCCTCCAGACACGAATGCGAATAGCTTCGAGCCTGTCCTGCTGAGCGTTGGAACGCACTGACGCTGGCCCCCATCTCGACCATGCGGCCACCCCTACCGTTTGAGGCGCTGCCGGGGATCGCGCAGTGACCTGTTCCGCAGAAACAGAAGGGTCCCCTCCCGACGGCGCTGTCGGGAGGGGACCCGTGTTGCCTTGGGTGTGGCTTACGGCTTGACGTGCGCGTTCACGAACGACGGATGCCCGAAGACGCTGGAGATGAGGATCCCGCCGGCCTTGGACCCCTGCACGTTGTAGGCCACGTCGACGAAGAGCGGCACCACCGGCGCGTGCTTGCCGGCCGTTCAGCCGCGTCGGAAGTCAGGGGCGGGTCAGGGACCTCAGCTTGTCGCTGATGTGGATCTGAAAACTGGTCTGCATATCTTCGTACGGGGTGAGCGAGACCCAGCCCACCGGTCCACCGCTCGTGCCGTAGCGAGAGCCGTCCGCGACCAACTGGCAGGGCAGGTCGCCCTTTTCCAGGTCGGCGAGGAACACGTCGGCCCGCACAGTGTCCCGGCCCTCGGCGTCGGGGAAGGTGAAGGTCGTCACGCGGTACAGCACGACGTAGCGCTTGTGCAGCCCGAGGTCGAGGATTTTCCGGAGCCTCTGGACCGGGTCCTTCTCGACCCCGAGGTATGGCTCGTAGCCGTACTGGCTGGTCACCTTGAATTCGTTGGTGCCGAGTGGTCCCTGCGGGCCGGTAATCCAGAGGCCGCGGACGAGCCAGCCCGGCGGCACGGCGAACCTGTTGAGGGTCGACCCGGGATTGTCCACTATCTGCTCCGGCGCTCCGGCCTCGGTCGTCGCCACGATGTCGACGTTTCCGCCCTTGTCCGGGCTGTTGTAGCTGTCCAGGACCTTGCTGGTGTGGTCGAACCAGATGAACTCCGGCCGCGGGTCCAGCGTCCGGGCACACGATGCCTTGCCAACGCCCTTCTCGGGCACCTTCGCCACCGCCGCGGCGAGCGCCACGCGCCGTTGCTCGAAGCGGGGCTGGTACTCCTTGAGCACTTCCTTCATCGACGCGTCGATCGGCTCCGGCTCGCTCTGCCCGCCCGCGTCGCAGCCGGTGAACAGCATCGCGGCCAGGACCGCCACCGTGCCCAGAACGGTGCCCTTCCACTTGCCGCAGCGCATCCAAGCCCCCTCTGACGCCGTCGTGCCCTCACAAGTGTGCCCGCTCGATGACTTCGGCGCGGACGTGTCATCGCTGAGCCTGCTGTGCGCGGTCACGACCATTACGTGCTCGGCTTCCTCCGCACCCACCCGGGGCGGTCCGTCGACGGCACTGTCATGTCAGAGCACCCCGAGGTTGATGGCAAGCTGGGTGATCGTGGCTGGGGCGTCCAGATCGCGTGCGGCCTGGGCGACCACATCTCGGGCGGTTGGTCGGTGGCGGATCTCGGCGGGTGCGATGCGTTCGGCACGCAACAGGACCCGGGCTGCGTTGGCGGGGTCGCCCGTCTGGAGGTAGGCGCGCGCCGCATCGATCAGGTGCGCGGCACGGTGCTCGACCGGCAGCCACCGCCACCCGTCCCGCCCAATCGCCTCCTCGTGCCGGGCAACCGCCTGCGGCCCGTCGCCCAACTCCAGTGCGGCCGCAACCCGCGCCAGCTCGACAGCAGTCGGCCCGAACGCCGTCCGATGATGGTCGTGCCCGTCGCCCACCTGGACGGCCAGCTTGGCGGCCTCGTCCAGCAGGTCACCGGCCACCCGATCGTCAGCGGCCCTGGCCGCGATCAGAGCGGCCTGCACCAGGAGCGATCCCCGCAGCGACATCTCTTCCGGCGTGCCAGGCGCGATTTGGGCAGCGGCGGCCAGCATCACCGGCCCCGCCCTCGCCGATGCCCGCAGTACCTGGCCCAACTGCACCGCCGCGCAGGCCAGCAGCACCCGGTCACCGGCAGCGGCCGACATCGCCCGGTCAGCGGCCAGCCAGGCGAGACTCCCCTCGTCCAGCTTGACCAGCAGCGCCGCCGTCACCCGATACGCCTCCACCACCGCCGCCCGCCCGGCCTCCGGGTCCTGGGCGTGGGCGCGGTGAACCTCGGTCACCACCGTGGGCAGCAGCTCGACCAGACGCGGGTACCGGGCGTGCTGGTAGGTCATCCACGCATGCAAAACCTCCCGAGCCAACCCATCGGGTGACATCACCTCCCGGTCCGTCGGGCGACAAAAAGCCATTGGGTACGCCGACAGTGCCGCCCGAATCCGCGCCACGCCCTCGCGACGCTCAGCCGACCCGGCAGGTTGGACATCACGACCGAGGAGGACTGCGGCATCGACCCTCAGCACGGCCGCGATCTCCCGGATGGTCGACACCCGTTCCAGGGAACGGGCCCCACGCTCGACCTTGTCCACCCAACTCTTCGACTTCCCCAACCGATCCGCGAACGACTGCTGCGACAACCTCCGCCGCATCCGCAGGTAGGCGACCCGCCGACCGATCGGCAACGGCTCACGGCTCACCACGCCACCGCCGGTCCGGCACCGCCCGAGTCGTCTCCTGCACCGGTATCCGCTCCGCCTCGGCCTGCGCGAGCAACCGCCGTTTAGCCTCTTCCCGTTCGGCGGCATCGATTTGCTCGCCCCTGCTGACCGGTTCGTCGTCAGAACTGGGCACATTCACCTCCGCTGCTGGGCGCACCGGCAGGCTCAGCCGTCGCGTGCCGTCCACAATGACGCCGAGCCGTCGCCAGGCGCGACGGCACAGAGTGCGACATCCCGGGCACATTCATGGCGACGTTAAGACGACATAGCGCTATCGTGGCGAACATGAATGCCCCGAACACCGCCCTACGCGCGGTCCGCACCGGGATGCGCATGAGCCAGGACGACTTCGCCCGCGCACTCCAGGCCGCTGGCCGCCGCGTAGGCGAGCCCAACGACGCCAACAAGAGACTCGTCCAGCGCTGGGAGTCTGGCGCGATCGCCGCACCAAGGCCCGTGTACGCCCGCGCCCTGGAGGTCGTCACCGGTCTGCCGGTCTCGCTGCTCGGCTTCGCCGCGATACCCAATGGCCAGGTCGTCGATGACCAGCACGGCGGGCACGACCTGTCCTCGCCCATGGCTAACCTGGCCACGCCAACGCCCAAGCCACTCGCAGTCCACGGGTCGTACGAGGGCGTCTGGCTCAGCCGCTACCAGTACCACTCCAGCGGCCGGGGAGAATCATTCGCCGGCCAGCACTTCGTGGTCGTACTCCAGCACGGGGACCGACTGACCGTGCGAAGCCTGCCTGGCTCGGCAGCATCGTCGCTGTCAATGGATCTCACCGTGGACGGTGCCGTGGTTACCGGCACCTGGGTGGAGCAGACCGACCCCGCCGGCTACTACCGGGGAGCCCGGTACCACGGCGCGATCCAGCTACTGGTCGAGCCCACCGGCCGACGAATGGCCGGGAAATGGGTCGGGTTCGGCAAGGACATGGACGTCAACACCGGCCCGTGGGAGCTGACCTTCCGGGATGCCTCCACGTCCAAGGCGACGCTCGACCAGTACAACACCTCGCCCGAATAGCACGCTTCGCCAACTAATCCGCAGCCGGCTGCGCGGAATCGCATCATCCGACGCCGCCCCACCGACCAACATTGCTGCCCCGCCGGCAACCGCATTATGGGAGCCGATACGCCCGCTCATGCCGATGAGCGGATGTCTATGCCTGCGCGCTCTCCGGCGGTTCGACGCGCTGCTGTGCTGGATGGCGACGCTGGCCGTCGGGTAGATCGGCCTGCCGATGGTCTGATCGAAATGACTCAACGGGACCGGTGCGTCGGTTATTCGGTATCGCCTGGATGGAAACGGATGTCAGGCGGATCAGGGTGATGCTGTAGGCGACGATCCACACGACCCAGATCAGCCAGCCGACAAGGCCGAGGAGACTGACCGTACCGGGGTCGTCGATGACCAGAGGGCTCAGCACGGCCGAGCCGAACTGGAGTGCGGCGGCAAGCAGGCCGATCCCGCTGTGCCAGCGGCGGATCAGGTCGGCGCGTCGGCCGCTGATGGACAGGCCGGTCATTGCCAGTGCCAGGAAGGTGCCGTTGAAGATGAACAGCGCGTTGTGTAGTGCCCAGAGTCCGGCGATCGTGCTGCTGTCCTGCGCGGTCGTTGACGCGAGCGCGAGCCGGGTGGCCATCACGCCGGTGAAGGTGATGTTCTGCATGATCACCCCGGCGAATCCGACCAGGGACCAGGCTGTGCCGTGCTCGCGGTCGGTTCGCCACAGCACGGAGACCGCGCCGGCGCCGAACAGGGTGGCCAGCGCCCAGGCGATCGGTGCGAGTGCTGAGGCGAGGCTGACGGTGTCCTGTTGGGTGGTGAAGAACTGGACAACGTCGTTGGTCTTTGCGCCGGTATGGGGCAGGCCGGCTGGCACCAGGAAGGCGTTGGTGGAGGCGATCAGGATGGCGAAGCCGAGTCCGGCGAGTCCGGCGATCCGCGAGAACGTCCAGGTGATTCCGACGCTGAGTTTACGCGACACACATTCAATATAAGGTCCGGAAACCGAAGGGGGCAAGTCATGACCGCCGAGACAGGCAGGCGCAGGTACGAGTCACTGCGCCGGGCGGCGCAAGCTGCAGAGACCAGGGGTGAGATCGCCAGCGCCGCTCGTCGACTGTTCCTCTCCCGCGGCTGGGCGGCGACCACGGTACGTGACGTGGCACGGGAGGCCGGGGTCTCGGTGCCGACCGTCTACGCGGTGTACGGGAACAAGACCGGGCTGATCCAAGCGCTGGCCGACGCAGCCGACATCGCCGCGAATCCATCGCAGTCGCTCGCCGAACTGGAAGGGGCCGAGAACGATCCGGTGCGGCAACTCGCGGCGATGGCCGGCTACGACCGGCGCCTCTTCGAGCGCGCCGGTGACATCATCGCGCTCGTGCGCGAGGCGGGCCGCACCGAGCCCGCGCTGGCGACCGCCTACCGCGACGGCCGTCAGCGGGGGGACGAGACCAGGATCCAGGTGTTCTCGTCGTGGCCGGGCGGCGTTCTCCGGCAAGGATTGGACGTTCCGTCGGCCGTCGATATCTATGCGGCGATCTGCAACATCGACGTCTACACCACACTGACTGGCGAACGCGGCTGGCAGCCCAATCAAGTCGAACGGTGGTGGACCGAGGCCCTGGCCCGCGAACTCCTGACCTGACGTGTCATGAGGCCACGCCACCTCGTCCCACGGGCACCGCATCCAAAACCAGGCGGGTACTGGCCGCGACTGACCGTCGGCAAGCCGGTCGCACTTGATCCGGTATCCGCTTCTGTAATCCCCTACACCACAACGGATCCCGTCAACTCACTTCACGTGGTCAACGGGTAACCCGACACTCTCTCAGCCGACCGTGGCGACCGAGAGAGCGACGAGCAGGAAGGCCGCGAGATAGGCCCACGAACGGTATCCCTGAAACCACTCCCAGCGGTTACGGCGCTCTTGCCAGCGCTCCGGAGGGAAATCCTTGTCCCAGCGCAGTGTGGACAGGTTGATCGGCACGTTCACGACCACGGTCGTGACGATGCCCGTGGCCCAGGTCGCGGCCGCAACCCAACGCAACACCTCGGGCAACCCCGCCCCATCAGGGCGGGCCGCGTAGCTGATAGCCAGCACGAGCGAAGCCGTCATCAGCACCGGCATCACAATCCCGAAGGTACGCAGCAGACCCTGTTCGACCAGGATGTGGTCACGCGGCGCCAGACGCTTGACCACCGGATGCACAAAAGCATAGGAGCCGAACTCGGCGCACGCCGTGAACCCCAGCACCGCGACGGTGGCGAACATCAGCACGTCCATACCCGGTCCTCTCATCGTGCCGGACTGCACAGTGTCACGCCCCATCGGCGAGCTGTGCCGCACCATCCGCGACGTGACACCGCACATGAGAAGGCACGGCTGGAGCCGATCGCCGCGATCGCCGGTGCTCCCGCCGAGGTTGGCCGATCAGCAGCGCATCGAAAGATTATTGATTGATTGATAACATGTCAACCATGGGCCAGAAACGAATCTCCTCGTCCCAGCGACGCGCTTCCGTGCTCGCTGCGGCGATCCGGATCTTCGGCAGCAAGGGCTTCGCCGCAACAACCACGGCAGACATCGCCCGCGAGGCCGCCGTGAGCCAGCCCTACGTGGTGTCCCTGTTCGGCAGCAAAGACGCGCTCATCCGAGCCGCGATCGAGCACGCGCTCGACAGAGTGGTCGAGGTGTTCGAGCAGACGATCGACGACGACGCACCTGGCGACCTCGCACCGCGTCTCGGTGTCGCCTACCTTCAACTGTTCGAGGAGCAGGGATTGCAACTCTGCCTCGCGCACGCCTTCACCGCCGGCACCGATCCGGAGATCGGGCCACTCGCCAGAGACGGCTTCCTCCGCGTCTACCGAGTGCTCGTCAACCGCGGCCAGCTCACACCCGAACAAGCCAGTCAGACCCTCGCCGCCGGCATGATGGCCAACGTCATCCTCGGCTTACGTCTGGCCGACGACTATGACCGTGAACCCGTAATACGCGAACTCCTCTCGGCGACCTACCCGAGCAATGTCGAGCTCCTCAGGACCGTCACCGGTGCCTACGATGGCGTCGCCCCTCTACAAGGTGGGGCCGGCGTTTGATCCGCTGGTGGGTCAGGTCAACGACGGGACGGTCGGATCGTTGGGCTGCAACTGCAGCGCCCGATGGGGCGCCGACCGTTGTAGTGACGCGAATGTTCATTGAGCGTCCTCACCCGGCCTGCCAAACCACGTATCCTCTTCACCGAACGGGTGCTTCCCGACAACAGATGATTTGAGTCTCGACAACCCCATCATCCCTGCCGGCAAGCCATCCGTTCCTCTCGTCAGGCGATGTTGCTTTCTCTACCTGCGGATCCGGGCCTGACCCGCCGTGCAGGGGAGCAGCGCATCCGGCCATCCCGGCGTCCGGCGCTCACGCTGATCGAGTATCGGATCTGCCGCGAGGCGCGCTATACAGCGTCCCGCTGCATCGACCTGCCGCTGAATCATCGCGGTCACCATCGACTCGCACTGCTGACCTGCCCAGCAATAACAGAAGGGTTCCCTCCCGACAACGCTGTCGGGAGGGAACCCTTCTGGTCTGCGGTGTGACTTACGGCTTGACGTACGCGTTGACGAACGACGGGTAGCCGAAGACGCTGGAGATGAAGACCCCACCGGCCTTGGATCCGTGCACGTTGTAGGCCACGTCCACGAAGAGCGGCACCACGGGGGCGTGCTCCTTCATGATCCGCTCGTCGAGCTTGGCCCACTCCGGGCCCTGGTCGGCCGGGGGCAGCGCCAGGATGCGGTCCATCTCGGCGTTGATCGTCGGGTCGTTGAAGTAGGACTGGTTGCTGTTGCCCTCGGCCTTGATCGTGCGGCCGTCGTAGAGCACCGGCAGGATCGAGGCCCCGCTCGGCCAGTCCGCCGCCCAGTTACCGAGGTACAGGTCCCAGGGGTTGTCCTTCTTCTTGATCTCGTCGAGCTTCGCGTCGTCCGAGATGTTCCGCAGCGTGATCTTGAAGCCGGCGCGCTCCAGGTTGGCCTTGAGCTGTGCGCCCTGCTGCTGCTCGGTCGAGTTGTCGGCGACACCGAGGACCAGCTCCGGCGTCTGGCCGCCGAGCAGCTCCTTGGCCTTCTCGACGTTGCCGTTGGGGCCTGCCGGGTACGCCTCGTACGCCTTGTAGCCGATGGTGGCCGGCGGCATGAGCGTGGTCAGCGGCGAGGCGACGGTCTGGCCGCCGAGCGCCTTGACCATCCCCTCCCGGTCGATGGCGTAGTTGAGCGCCTGGCGGACCTTCAGATCCTTGACGCGCTGGTTGTTGATCACCAGCTGGTTGGCGCTCGGGGTCGGCGAGAGGATGCTGCGCGACTTCAGCGCGGCGTCCCCGGCCACCCGGGCGACCAGCGACGCGGGCACGGCGTTGAAGGCGAGCGCGCTCTGGTCGGCGCCGTTGTCCGCGATCACCCGGTTGTTGGCGGCGTCCGCGGTCGGGCCGAAGCTCCACACGAACTGGTCCGGGTACTGGTGCCGGACCGGGTCGGTGTTCGGGTCCCAGTTCGTGTTGCGGTCCAGGGTGATCTGCACGCCGACCTGGTTCTTGGCGACCTTGTACGGGCCGGACGAGAACGGCTGCTTGTCCAGGTCGACGCCGGTGTCCTTGTCCGGCGGGAGCGGCGCCGTGGTCGGCAGCGAGACCGCGAACGGCAGGTCACAGCGGGGCTTGGCGAACTCGAAGCGCAGCGTCTTGGCGTCCGGGGTGCTCAGGCCGGGCGGCAGCGAGGTCTTGTTCTTCTTGAAGTCCCACTTGGTGTCGAAGTTCGGGCTGTCGGCCAGCCACTCCTGGATGTAGGTCGGGCCGCCGGAGAGGTCCGGGTCGAAGGAGCGGGCGATGCCGTACGCGATCTCCTTGGAGGTGATCGGGCGGCCGTCCTCGAACTTCACCCCGTCCTTGACGGTGAATTCCCAGACCTTGCAGTCGTTGTTGACGTTCTTGCCCGGCGTCTCCGCCAGGTCGCCGACGAGGACCAGGCCGCCCTTGCCGTCGTCCTTCCAGGTGGTCAGATAACGCGCGAAAAGCGGGTTCGTCATCAGGCCCGCGAACGAGTACGTCCGCTGCGGGTCCAGGTGGGAGATCGGCGTCTCCCGGATGATGGTGAAGGTGCCGCCCTTCGCGGCGCCGCTCACCTCGGCCGCCGGGCCCTGCGAGTCCTTGGGGTCGGTCGCGATGACCCCGGTCTGCTGCCGGTTGGTGTCCACCGTGGTGCCCTCGCCCGTGTTCTCCGAGCACGCACCCAATGCCACAACCAGAGCGATCGCGCCGCCAGCGGCGGCCGCCACGCGTGGTCGCATGAAGTACCTCCTTCACCCATGTGCCGTGCGGTTCGTCGGGGCGAGAACCGCCGACGTCTCGAGGATCGTAAAGAAGAAAACCTACAAATTGTGTAACAGTTGTCGATAAATTTCGCCGCCGGCCGGGTGGTGGACACCCCGGCCGAACGCCCGGCTCAGCGCAGCCGGACCCGTGGGTCGATGGCCGCGTAGAGCAGGTCGACCAGCACGTTCGCCAGCACCACGAAGACAGCCGCGATCAGCACGGTGGCCATGATGGTGGGCAGGTCACCCGAGCGCACCGCGTCCACCGCCGTGCGGCCCAGCCCCTGGATGCCGAAGGTCGTCTCGGTGATCACCGTCCCGCCGAGCGCACCACCGACGTCCAGGCCGGCGATGGTCACCACCGGGGTGATCGCCGCGCGCAGCGCGTGCCGCCCGTACACCGTCGGTTTGGCCAGACCCTTGGCCCGCGCGGTGCGGACGAAGTCCTCCGACAGTGTCTCCAGCATCTGCGCCCGGGACAGCCGGGCGTAGATGGCCGAGAAGAGGAAGGCCAACGCCACCCAGGCCAGCACCAGGCCACTGGCCCACTTCGCCGGATTGTCGAAGAGGGAGGTGTAGCTCGGCACCGGTAGCAGACGCAGGTTGTAGACGAACACCAGCAGCAGAACCGCGCCCACGAAGTAGAGCTGCAACGAGGCGCCGGTCAACGAGAAACCGATGGCGGCCCGGTCCAGCCAGGTGCCCCGGCGCAGCGCCGAGACCATGCCCAGCCCCACCCCGAGCAGCAGCCAGAGGATGGCCGCCGGGATCACGATGCTCAACGTCACCGGCAGCACCCGGGCGATGGTGTCCGAGACCGCCTCGTTGCTGACGTAGGACCAGCCCAGGCAGGGCGCGTCGCACCGGCCGCCCTGGGCGCTGCCCAGGTCGCGCCCCGTCACGATGCCCTTCATGTAGCCGGCGTACTGGCTGACCAGCGGGTCGTTCAGGCCCAGGTCGTCGCGCACCCGCTCCAACCGCTCCGGGTTGCAGTTCTTGGGGCACATGCCGGTCACCGGGTCGCGCGGCAGGGCGAAGAACATCAGGAAGGTCAGCACGCTCACCGCGAACAGGGTCAGCGTGGCGGAGAAGAGCCGCTTGATCAGGAATCGCGCCATGGGACACCCCCTACCGGGACGACTTCGGGTCGAGCGCGTCGCGCAACGCGTCACCGAAGAGGTTGAAGGCGAACACCAGCGCGAAGATCATGATGCCCGGGAAGAACACGTACGCCGGGTCGGTCTGGAGGAAGTCCAGGCTGCGATAGATCATCCGGCCGAAGCTGGGCGTCTCGTCGCTGAGGCCGACGCCGATGAACGACAGCGCGGCCTCGCTCGTGATGAACTGCGGCACCGCCAGGGAGAACGACACCAGGATCGGCGCCCAGATGTTCGGCAGCAGTTGCCGGAAGAGCATGTGCCCCAGCCCGGCGCCGCTGGCCCTGGCCGCCTCCACGAACTCCCGCTCGCGCAGTGCGATCACCTGCCCGCGTACCAGTCGGGCCGTGCTGGTCCAGCCGAAGACGGCGAAGACGGCGATCAGCACGCCCACCCCGAAGGCCGAGGACACCTGCCCCCGCTCGCCGTAGAAGCGCAGCGTCAGGGTGGGAGTGAGCGCCAACGCGATGATCAGGAACGGCATGGCCAGGGTCAGGTCGGTGATCCAGTTGATCACCGCGTCGAGCCAGCCACCGAGGTAACCGGCGAGGGCACCGAGCACGACACCGATCGTCGCGGTGATCAGGGCGGCGGCGAACGCGATGAAGAGCGAGGTCCGCAGCCCGTAGATCAGCCGGATGAAGATGTCCCGGCCCAGCCCCGGTTCGAGGCCGAACCAGTGCTCCCCGGTGACGCCACCGGCGTAGCCCAGCGGCATGCCGAAGCCGTCCAGCAGGTTCTGGAACTGCTCGCGCGGGCCGATCCCGTAGACCATCTCGATCAACGGTGCGGCGAGCCCCAGCAGCATGAAGAACACCAGCAGGCTGCCGCTGACCATGGCCGTCCGGTCCCGGCGCAGCCGCAGCCAGGCGAGCTGACCGGGTGAGCGGCCGACCACGCCCTTCGTCGCGGGCTCGCCCGTGCCCGACTCGATCTCGGCCAGCGCCACACCCTCCACGGGGGACAGGCTCACGGCGACACCTCCTCGACGTTGGCTCCGGCCCCGCGACCCGCCGGCTCGGCGACGGCCACAGCGGCCTCCGCCTGCAGGCCGGCGCCGGCTGGTTCCGGGAAGTGGCACGCGGTGGCCTGGTCGCCGCCGTCGCGCGGCACCAGCGCCGGCTCCTCGGTCGCGCAGATGTCCCGCGCCTTCCAGCACCGGGTACGGAACCGGCAGCCCGAGGGTGGGTCGAGCGGGGTCGGCACGTCGCCGGTCAACCGGATCCGGCCGGCCGGGCCGAGCCGCGTGACGTCCGGGATCGCCGAGAGCAACGCCCGGGTGTACGGGTGCTGCGGACGCTCGTAGATGTCGGCCCGGTCACCGATCTCCACGATCCGGCCCAGGTACATCACCGCGACCCGCTGGCAGAAGTGCCGCACCACGGCCAGGTCGTGTGCGATGAACACGAACGCCAGACCGAGGTCCCGTTGCAGGTCGCGCAGCAGGTTGACCACCTGCGCCTGGATCGAGACGTCCAGCGCGGAGACCGGCTCGTCGGCGACGATCAGCTTGGGCCGCAGGGCCAGCGCGCGGGCGATGCCGATGCGCTGCCGCTGGCCCCCGGAGAACTCGTGCGGATACCGGTTGTAGTGCTCCGGGTTCAACCCGACCAGCTCCAGCAGCTCCTGCACCCGGGCCTTGATCCCGCCCGGCGGCTTGATCCCGTTGACCTGCAACGGCATCGCCACGATCCGACCCACGGTGTGCCGGGGGTTCAGCGAGGCGTACGGGTCCTGGAAGATGATCTGCAGGTCCTGGCGCAGCGGGCGCAGCTCACGGCGACCGGCGTGGGTGATGTCCCGCCCGGCGAACTCGATGGTGCCGGCGGTCGGCTCCAGCAGCCGCACCAGCATCCGGCCGGTGGTGGTCTTGCCGCAGCCCGACTCCCCCACCAGACCGAGCGTCTCGCCCGGGCGCACGTCGAAGTCCAGCCCGTCCACCGCGCGCACCAGGCCGGTGGCGCGCAGCCCCTGGCGTACCGGGAAGTGCTTGGTCAGGCCGCGGACCCGCAGCAGCGGCTCGTCGGTCATCGGGCCACCCCCACGGATGCGACGTCCTCGGCGTAGAACGCGGCGCGCTCCTCGGCGGTCAGGTGGCAGGCGACCAGGTGGCCGTCCGCACCGCCCGGGCGCAGCTCGGGCACCTCGGTGCGGGACTGGTCACCGGGGCGGTCCGCGTACCGGCAACGCGGGTGGAAGGCGCAGCCGGGCGGCAGGTTGATCAGGCTGGGCGGGTTGCCGCGGATCGGCAGCAGGTCCGCGTCCGCGTCGCCGTGCAGGGACGGCACGCTGGAGAGCAACCCCCAGGTGTACGGGTGCTGCGGCGAGCGGAGCACCTGCTCGACGCTGCCCTGCTCGACGGCCCGTCCGCCGTACATGACCAGCACCTCGTCGGCGGCCTGACCGACCACGCCGAGGTCGTGGGTGATCAGGATGATGGCGGAGTGGAACTCGGCCTGCAGATCGGCGAGCAGGTCCAGGATCTGCGCCTGCACGGTCACGTCCAGCGCGGTGGTCGGCTCGTCGGCGATCAGCAGTGCCGGGTCGTTGACCAGCGACATGGCGATCATCGCCCGCTGGCGCATACCGCCGGAGAACTCGTGCGGGTACTGGTCGAAGCGCCGTGCCGGCTGCGGGATGCCCACCCGGTCCAGCATGTCCACGGCCCGCTTGCGGGCCTCCCGACGGCCGGCCTTCGGGTGGTGCACCCGGTACGCCTCGGCGATCTGCCGGCCCACCGTGTAGTAGGGGTGCAGCGCCGACAGCGGGTCCTGGAAGATCATCGCCATGTCCCGGCCGCGCAGCCGGCGTACCTCCTCGTCTCCGAGGCCGACCACCTGCCGGCCGCCGACGGAGATCTCCCCCGTGATGGTGGTCCGCCTGGGGTCGTGCAGGCCGAGGATGGCCAGCGAGGTGACGCTCTTGCCCGAGCCGGACTCACCCACGATGCCGAGCGTTCGGCCCCGCTCGACGGCGAACGACACGCCGTCGACGGCGCGCACCACACCGTCCTCGGTGTCGAACCGGACCCGCAGGTCGCTCACCCGCAGGTAGGCATCCTGGCCGGTGCGCTGCTCCGGCACGGTGGGACGGTCGTCCGGTCCCCCGGACGGCGCCGGATCCGAGCTGTCCACGGCCGCCTCCCTCAGTGACGAAGAGAACTTACAGCAAAGTCCCGAGGGTGAAAATAAGCTACAAAGTCGGCACCTGTCAGCGGGCCCGAGCGTAACGAGTCGGCATCGGCCTGAACACCCCCTCACCTCGCCATCCACACCCATTCATCTCGTGCACCGTGTCCCGTGCCCAGCGCTACGCAACTTGCCGGGTGTTGCTGCCTCCGACACGCGAGAAGCAGCAACATCCCCGATACGGCGCGAATCTTGACGACGAACACCGCCCCCGAGAGCAGGAGCGGGGTTTGGAACGCCCACCGCCGCCAAGGTCACGCTCGAACCAGGTAGTCGTGGCATGGCCGACGCGCCGATACCACTACAAGCAGGATGTTGCGCGATCTTGCGGCATTCTTGGCCGCGCGCTGCCATGGCCCGAGTCGGAGTACCTCGCCCTCGGTGAGACCGCCCAGCGGATAGAACTCCTCGACGGCAGCCTGCTCATCGGGCCACCGCCGTCGGTCCGGCACCAGGTGATCGTCGGTGGCCTGGCAGCCGCGTTGGAACCCGGCTGCGCAGCAGCGGACCGCACCCTGCTCCCGGTGATCAACCTGCGGCTGGACAGCACGCGGATCCTCAACCCCGACCTAGTGGTGACGGCGGAGCTGGATCTCACGGCCGACTGCGTGCCGGCGGACGCGGTCCTGCTGGTCGGTGAGGACACCGCACCACACACCGCCACCATCGACAGGGTGCTGAAGCCGCACCTGTACGCCGGGGCCAGCATCGAGTGGTACCTGCTCGTCGAGCAGGAGCCCCTGACCCTGCGCCTGTACCAGCGACATGGCGCCCACTACGTGGAGCGGTCGACGACCAGGGTCGGCGAGGTGTTGGAGCTGACCGAGCCGGTGAAGGCCACGATCCGGCCGGAGGATCTGCTCCCCTGACGGGTGTCGGCCGGCTGGCCTAGGGTCGGTCGCATGACCGAGTTCGACGCGGCAACCGCCGCCGTCCAGGCCGCCCTCGACGCCGGCGCCCGGTACGCCGACGCCCGGGTGATGCACCGTCGCTACGAGTCGATGACCGCCCGCAACGGCGACATCGAGGAGCTGACCCAGGACGAGAGCATCGGCCTCGGCGTGCGGGCGCTGGTCGGGTCGAGTTGGGGCTTCCACGCCGTACCCGATCTCTCTGACGCCGCCGCCCGCGACGCCGGCCGGCGCGCGACGCGGACCGCCCAGGCGAGCGCGCGGGTGCCCGGCCCGCCCGTCGACCTGGTGCCGGTCGAGGCGGTCACCGCGAGCTGGGCGTCGGGCTGCCAGATCGACCCGCTCGGGGTGCCGCTGTCGGACAAGGGCGACCTGCTGGTCGGCGCGACCCGCACGATGGCAGAGCACGGCGCCGACCTGGCCGAGGGGCTCTACCAGATCTGGGACACCGCCAAGTGGTTCGTGTCCAGTGAGGGCCACCGGATCGACCAGCGGATCCGCGAGTGCGGCGGTGGCATCTCGGCCACCTCGATCGGTGCCGGCGAGACGCAGCGGCGTTCCTGGCCCAGCTACCGCGGGCAGTACGGCACCACCGGCTGGGAGCTGGTCGAGTCGCTCGACCTGGCCGCCCACGCCGCGCAGATCGCCGAGGAGTCCCGGGCGCTGCTCACCGCGCCACCCTGCCCGGCCGGCGAGACGGATCTGATCCTCGGCGGTGAGCAGTTGGCCCTGCAGATCCACGAGTCGGTCGGGCACGCCATCGAGCTGGACCGGATCCTCGGCTGGGAGGCCGCGTTCGCCGGTACGTCCTGGCTGGACCTCGCCCAGCTCGGGTCACTGCGCTACGGCTCCGAGCTGATGAACATCACCATCGACCCGACCATCCCGGGCGCGCTGGGCAGCTTCGGCTTCGACGACGAGGGTTCGCCCGCGGTCAAGCGGGACGCGGTCCGCGACGGGCGGTGGGTGGGCGTGCTCGCCGGTCGGGACTCGGCCGCCATGGCCAGCCTCGACTACGGCGGCAGCGTACGGGCCGACGGGTGGGCGCGGCTGCCGATGGTGCGGATGACCAACGTCGGCCTGGAGCCCGGCCCGCACACGCTGGAGGAGATCATCGCGGCCACCGACGACGGGGTGCTGATGGACCTCAACCGGTCCTGGTCGATCGACGACAAGCGCCTCAACTTCCAGTTCGGCTGCGAGGTCGGCTGGGAGATCAAGAAGGGTCGACGGGGGCGGATGCTGCGCAACCCCACCTACACCGGGATCGGCCCGCTCTTCTGGCGCTCCATGGACATGCTCTCCGGCGAGACGGTGCCCTGGGGCACGCCCAACTGCGGCAAGGGCCAGCCGGGCCAGACCGGGCACACCGGCCACCCTGCCGCTCCGGCCCGCTTCCGCAACGTCCGGGTGGGGGTGTCGGCATGAGGTCGACGGAGCTGGAGCTGGCCGGGCAGGTCGTCGAGCTGGTGCGGCGCCTCGGCGGCCCGGCCACGCAGGCCGAGGCGGTGGTGACCCGGGCCGATCTGGCGCTGACCCGGTTCGCCAACTCGGCCATCCACCAGAACGTCGCCGAGTCGACTGTCGGGGTCCGGCTGCGGCTGCACGTCGACGGGCGGACCGCCGCCGGCAGTGGCAGCGTGGTCACCGCCGACGGGTTGGGCGCTCTGGTCGAGCGCACCCTGGCCGCGGCGCGGCTCTGCCCACCGGATCCGGGCTGGCCGGGGCTCGCACCGCCCACGCCCGCGCCGGCCGCCCCGCCCGTCGACGAGGCCACCGCGCACGCCGAGCCGGATCAGCGGGCCGACCTCGTCCGTGCCTTCGTGGCCGCCGCCGGTCACCTCAGCGCAGCGGGCTACTGCCGCACCGCGCACCGCTCGTCGGCGTTCGCCAACACCGCCGGGCACAGCGCGTCCGGCCGCTCCGCCGAGGCGGCGATGGACGGCATCGCCCGCCGCGACGGCGCGGACGGGGTGGCCCGGCGCTGCGCCGACCGGCTGTCCGACCTCGACGGCGCCGAGCTCGGCGCGCAGGCTGCGGCGCAGGCGCAGGCGGCGGCCGACCCGGTCGAGCTGCCCCCGGGGCGCTACGAGGTGGTCTTCGAGCCGGCCGCCGTGGCGGACCTGTTGCAGAACCTGTCCTGGTACGGCTTCAACGGCAAGCGGTACGCCGAGCGGCAGTCGTTCGCCGAGCCCGGGGCCGCCCAGTTCGACCCGGCGGTGACCCTGGTGGACGATCCGCTGGGCGCGTCGGGGCTGCCGTTCGACGCCGAGGGCACCGGCCGGCGGGCGCTGACCCTGGTCGAGGCGGGCACGACGCGGGCGGTGGCGCACGACCGGCGTACCGCGGCCGAGGCGGGCGCGGAGTCCACCGGGCACGCGGTCGCGGGTGGCGCCACGTGGGGTCCGATGGCCCGCAACCTGCGCCTGTCCGGTGCGGCGGCCGGGCCGGCCAGCGCGGTGGGCCGGAGCACCACCGGCACGGCGGCCGGTGCCGTGGTCGACGCGGACACCGCCGCGCTGATAGCCGGGGTACGCCACGGGCTGCTGGTCACCGACCTCTGGTACACGCGGGTGCTCGACCCGAAGAGCCTGGTCGTCACCGGGCTGACCCGCAACGGCGTCTGGCTGGTCGAGGACGGCACGGTCGTGCGGGCGGTGCGCGACCTGCGGTTCACCGAGTCGTACCCTCGGGCGCTCGGGCCGGGCGCGGTGCTCGGGCTTGGCGCGCGGCCCGTGCGCCAACCGGACCGGGTGGACGGTGTCTGGTGGGAGGCGCCGTCGGTGCGGCTGGCGTCCTGGCACTTCACCGGAGGCGCTTCCGGCTGATCGGGCAGTGACGTTCTTAACAACCCGTCATCGATCAGCGTGCCAGGGCTTTTCCGCAGGCCAGACACACGGGACACTCCCTTGCGCGGACGGCCCGCAGAGATCGGCGTAACGTGTGTCACTTAGCTGCGTCGGTCGATCCGGCGTGGTCGTTGGTGTGCGCATGACGTGGCAGCGGGTGCGGGTTCGCCGGTCCGCGTGCCGACCGGAGAAAGATCAGCCCGCCCGTACGGGCCCGTCGAGGAGACGACTCGAATGACTTCAACGGCAACGAGGCCGCGGGGAGCGCGGGCCCGCGCCGCCATCGCGGCGAAAACGTTGCGTACCGACCGCTGGTGGCTCGCCCCGCTGATCACGGTGATCGGGCTCAGCGCCTGGGTGGCGTACGCGACGGTCCGGGTCTTCATGCACAAGTGGTACTGGGTGGACGAGTTCCACTACCTGACCCCGTTCTACTCGCCCTGCGTGACCGAGCGGTGTGTCGAGGGCGCCTCGCACTTCGGCCGGTTCCTACCCGGCTGGTGGATCATTCCGGACGCCGCGCTGACCCTGCCGTTCCTGCTGCTGTTCCGGCTCACCTGCTACTACTACCGCAAGGCGTACTACCGGTCGTTCTGGCTGTCCCCGCCGGCCTGCGCCGTGCCGGACGGTCACGCCTCGTACGGCGGCGAGACTCGGTTCCCGCTGCTCGGCCAGAACCTGCACCGCTACTTCTTCTACGCCGCCGCGATCATCTCGTTGATCAACACCTGGGACGCGATCCTCGCCTTCCACTCGCCGAAGGGCTTCGGCTTCGGGCTGGGCAACATCGTCCTGCTGGTCAACGTGGTGATGCTCTGGGCGTACACCATCTCCTGCCACTCCTGCCGGCACATCATCGGCGGCCGGCTCAAGCACTTCTCCAAGCACCCGGTGCGGTACAAGGCCTGGACGTTCGTCTCGGCGCTGAACGTCCGGCACATGCAGCTCGCCTGGATCACCCTCGGCACCCTGGCGCTGGCCGACTTCTACATCATGGCGATCGCGGCCGGCTGGTTCAACGACCTGCGGTTCATCAACTAAAGGGCCCCTGACATGACCACTACCACGCGAATCGAACGACACCACTACGACGTCGTCGTGATCGGGGCCGGCGGCGCCGGTCTGCGCGCGGCGATCGAGGCCCGGCTCGCCGGCAAGAAGACCGCGATCATCTCCAAGTCGCTGTTCGGCAAGGCGCACACGGTGATGGCCGAGGGCGGCGCCGCCGCCGCGATGGGGAACGTGAACAGCCGGGACAACTGGCAGGTGCACTTCCGGGACACCATGCGGGGCGGCAAGTTCCTCAACAACTTCCGGATGGCCGAGCTGCACGCGAAGGAGTCGCCGCAGCGGATCTGGGAGCTGGAGACGTACGGCGCGCTCTTCGACCGCACCAAGGACGGCAAGATCTCGCAGCGCAACTTCGGCGGTCACGAGTACCCCCGGCTGGCGCACGTGGGTGACCGGACCGGCCTGGAGCTGATCCGCACCCTCCAGCAGAAGATCGTCTCCCTCCAGCAGGAGGACAAGCGCGAGTTCGGCTCGTACGACGCCCGGATCAAGGTGTTCTCCGAGACGACCATCACCGAGCTGCTGCTCGACGGCGACCGGGTCGCCGGCGCGTTCGGCTACTACCGGGAGTCCGGGGAGTTCGTCCTCTTCGAGGCGCCGGCCGTGGTGCTGGCCACCGGCGGTGTCGGGCGCTCCTACAAGGTGACCTCGAACTCCTGGGAGTACACGGGGGACGGTCACGCGCTGGCGCTGCGCGCCGGGGCCACTCTGATCAACATGGAGTTCCTCCAGTTCCACCCGACCGGCATGGTCTGGCCGCCGTCGGTGAAGGGCATCCTGGTCACCGAGTCGGTTCGCGGTGACGGCGGCGTGCTGAAGAACTCCGAGGGCAAGCGGTTCATGTTCGACTACGTCCCCGACGTCTTCCGCAAGCAGTACGCGGAGACCGAGGAGGAGGCGGACCGCTGGTACACCGACCCGGACAACAACCGCCGCCCTCCGGAGCTGCTGCCCCGTGACGAGGTGGCCCGCGCGATCAACAGCGAGGTCAAGGCCGGCCGGGGATCCCCCGCCGGCGGCGTCTTCCTGGACATCGCCAGCCGGCGCTCGGCCGACGAGATCCGCCGGCGGCTCCCCTCGATGTACCACCAGTTCAAGGAGCTGGCCGACGTCGACATCACCGCCGAGCCGATGGAGGTCGGGCCGACCTGTCACTACGTGATGGGCGGCGTCGAGGTGGACCCGGACTCCGGTGCCGCCTTCGGCCACGTGCGGGGGCTCTTCGCCGCCGGTGAGGTCTCCGGCGGCATGCACGGCTCGAACCGGCTGGGCGGCAACTCGCTGTCCGACCTGCTGGTCTTCGGCAAGCGGGCGGGCGGGCACGCGGCGAGCTACGCCGACGGGCTGCCGGCCCGGCCGAAGGTGGCCGTGGACGCCGTCGAGGCCGCGGTGGAGACGGCGCTGGCCCCGCTGCAGCGGGACACCGGCGAGAGCCCGTACACCCTCCAGCAGGACCTCCAGGCGGTCATGGGAGATTTAGTAGGAATCATCCGCCGTCACGGCGAGCTTGAGGACGCGCTGGGCCGGCTGGCCGAACTGCGCGAGCGGGTGGCCAAGGTGAGCGCGGCCGGTGGCCGGCGCTACAACCCGGGCTGGCACCTGGCACTCGACCTGCGCAACATGCTGGTGGTCTCGGAGTGCACCGCGAAGGCGGCGCTGGAGCGGCAGGAGTCGCGCGGCGGGCACACGCGGGAGGACTATCCGGCGATGGAGCCGAAGTGGCGGCAGGTCAACCTGGTCTGCGCGCTGGACGGCGACACCGTGCGGCTGACCCGCAAGCCGCTGCCGAAGATGCGGCCGGAGCTGATCGGCCTCTTCGACCGGGCGGAGCTGGCCAAGTACCTCACCGACGAGGAGCTCGCCGACTTCGACGCCCTCGTCCCCGACGCTGGAGAGGCGGACAACCGATGAGCGCGAAGCGTCAGTTCCGGATCTGGCGGGGCGACGAGACCGGCGGCGACCTGCAGGACTACATGGTCGAGGTGAACGAGGGCGAGGTTGTCCTCGACGTCATCCACCGCCTGCAGGCCACCGACGCGCCCGACCTGGCGTGCCGGTGGAACTGCAAGGCCGGCAAGTGCGGCTCCTGCTCCATGGAGATCAACGGCAAGCCGCGGCTGGGCTGCATGACCCGGATGTCGACCTTCGGCGACGAGGAGACCGTCACGGTCACCCCGCTGCGCACGTTCCCGGTGATCCGGGACCTGGTCACGGACGTCTCGTTCAACTACGAGAAGGCCCGGGAGACGCCGGCGTTCGCCCCGCCGGCGGACGTGGCTCCGGGCGACTACCGCATGCAGCAGGTCGACGTCGAGCGCTCGCAGGAGTTCCGCAAGTGCATCGAGTGCTTCCTGTGCCAGACCGTCTGCCACGTGATCCGCGACCACGACGAGAACAAGCAGGCGTTCTCCGGGCCGCGGTACTTCATCCGGGCGGCCGAGCTGGACATGCACCCGCTGGACGCCCGGACGGACCGCAAGGAGTACGCGCAGGCCGAACAGGGCCTCGGCTTCTGCAACATCACCAAGTGCTGCACGGAGGTCTGCCCCGAGCACATCAAGATCACTGACAACGGGATCATCCCCATGAAGGAGCGGGTCGTCGACCGCAGGTACGATCCCCTTGTGTGGCTTGGTAGCAAGATCTTCCGTCGGGGCGAGACGCCCCAGACCAGCGTGACCACCGCCCGCCAGGGCTCGGCGACGCCGCCGAGTACGAGCCGGGGCGGGGTCCACTCGCACGCGGGTGGCTCCCACGACCCGCAGGCCGAGGCGCAGGCACAGAGCGGCGTCAACTGGCACCGGGAGGTGCCCCACCCGACCGCGCCCGCGGTCGACGACCGGGGCCGGCTCCCGCTGACGGAGCTCACCTTCGACCGGGCCGCCGCGCCGTCGCCGTTCGGTGACGACGTGACCTTCCCGCTGCCTCCGGAGCACCTCAACTTCGCCCACCCGGAGCAGGACAAGCACTGAGCACGACCACAGGAACGGGGGCCGCGGCTGATGCCGTCGGCCCCCGTTCCGCACTCCGGCGTTGATCATGGGACTGGCGAGGGTTCACGGCTCAACGAGCCCGCCAACCTCATTGGTCAACCGGCGGGTGGCCGGGCTGGCCGACGGCTGGGCCTGCTCAGGACGGGGCGGAGTGCGGCGACGATCGGGGCGTCGGCCGGAAGCCAGGTGACCGAGTCCAGCTCGTCCGCCGCCAGCCAGCGGAGCGCGGAGTGTTCCAGTGCCTGCGGCTCCTCGCCGTCCAGCAGGCGGGCGGCGTACACCTTGAGCACCGAGCGGCCGTGCGCCATCCGCACGTTGCGCCCGACCCGGTCGCCGATCTCCACGCGTACGGCCAGCTCCTCGGCGCACTCCCGGACCAACGCGTCGGTCTCGGCCTCGCCCGGCTCGACCTTCCCGCCGGGGAACTCCCACATCCCGGCCACCTCAGGTGGGGCGGAACGCGCACAGGCCAGCACCCGCCCGTCCCGGATGATCGCCGCGCCGACGACCACCTTCAGGTCCCGTCGTTCGGCCTGCCCGCCACCATTCGCCCGTTCGGTCCGCACGGGCGTCCAGGGTGCCAGATCAATCGGCGGTTTGGGTACCGAAGCCGGCCGCTAGGCCAGGAGAACCCGGAAGTGTGGGCGTGGACACCCCTTCCACGCGACGACAGACTAGAGGGCACCGACAAGACACGGGATGGCGACGATTTGGCCACAAGCCGGCAACGGCGCTTGGGGGGTGCGGTGATGCGCGTGCTGTTCAACAGCCGAGCCAAGCACGACTACCTTTCCGACGCGTTGACCTTGCTATCTGGTTGGACGCGGGAAGGCGAGCAGATCCGGCGGACTCTCGTGATCGACGATACCCAACACGCGGCGCTGACGGAACGCGTGAAGGTGGTCGCCGACGCGCTGCACCTGCGGCCCGAGATCAGCCGCCACGCGGACAGCACCCAGATCCGGGTGGGGCACGGCAACGGGGAGCCGCTGACCGAGGGCGACGTCCTGCTGGCGGCCCGGATCGAGGACGTCTACCGGACCGTCACCGAGTCCTGAAGCTCCGCTGAGAGATTGCTGGAATCTCAGGTTTTCCTGAAAGACGCAGGGGTATCAATCCGGCGCGGGAGCAGATAACCGCCCCGCAACGGAGTGAACCTCTCATATTGCGCTTTTCAGGAGCTGACATGACCGCGCCCATCCAGAACCGCGCCAACGACCACGTCGAGCACGCCGGCCAGCACGACGTCCGCCGCGTCCACCGGCACGGCGACGAGACCAAGCCGTCCTGGAAGACCACCGAGCTGGCCGTCTACCTGCTGGCCGTGATCGGCGTGCTGATCGCCTCGAACGCCGTCGGCGACGGTGCCGCGAACAACGGCGGCGACTACTTCGCCGCCGACAAGGCCTGGTGGTACATCACCCTGCTGACCATCGGCTACCTGGTGAGCCGGGGTCTCGCCAAGTCCGGCAGCCGCAGCACCGACCACGACCCGCGCAGCGACCACTGACGCACCGTCCCCCCGTGGCCCCGCGCCACCCGCTTCCCGCGGGTGGCGCGGGGCTTCCGCGTCGCCGACCGGCGGCTCACCGATCGGCGGCCGGGTCCTGCGGGTACCAGCGCAGCTCCACCGAGTTGCCGTCCGGGTCGCGGACGTAGATCGAGGTCGCCGAGCCCCGGGCACCGAACCGGCCGACCGGCCCCGTCAACACCGTGAAGGCGCCCGAGTCGATCACCTCGGACCAGTCCAGGGGTGCCACCACCAGGCAGAAGTGATCGACGTTGGCGCCCCGCCGGTCGCCACGGACCAGGTCGATGATGCTCTCCGGACCGATCCGCACCGACGGAAACGGGACGCTGCCGGCTCGCCACTCGTCGACCCGTACCGGCGCCAGCCCGAGCAGGCCGCAGTAGAAATCCAGGGACCGCTCCACGTCGGCGACGGTCAGCACCAGATGGTCGAACCCGGTCACCCGCACCGCACTCACGCCTCCTCCAGTGCGGCCGCCGCACGCAGCCAGCCGGTGAACAGCCCCGGGTCGATGTCGGCGAGCCCACGCAGCTTCACCACCGCCATCGCCCGCGCGCCGGGCACCAGCCGCCCGGACGGGTCGGTGATCTCCTGCCCACGCCACAGACCGAACGTGACATCCGACCGGTACGCCTTGAGCAGGCAGACCGGGTTCCGGCCGGGCCGGTCGCCCAGGCCCCAGACCGGGTGGCCGTGCCACATCGCCCCGGTCGCACCGGGCAGGGCCGCCGTGACGATGGGCGTCAGCTTCTCCCCGATCTCCCGCAGCGGACCGGGCAGGCCGGCCAGGTAGTCGTCGATGCTCATCGCGAGTGCCCTTCGGTCGAGAGGTTTCCTTTGCCGGGGTTCACGATGCGCTGACGGGCGTCGCCGACCAAGAGCCGATGCCGCTACGATCGTTGCCCACAGGTCAACGGTGGGAGCGGCGTGCTGGAGCGGTACGAGGTCGAGACGTTCCTGACCCTCGCCGAGGAACTGCACTTCGGCCGGACCGCCGAACGGCTGCGGATCAGCACCGGCCGGGTCAGCCACGTGGTCAAGAAGCTGGAGCGCCGCATCGGCGCACCGCTCTTCGCCCGAACGAGCCGGGTCGTCGCGCTCACCCCGATCGGGCGGCAGCTCGCCGACGAGCTGGCCCCGCTGGTGGCCGGCATGGACGAGGCGGTCCGACGCGCGGTCGACGCCGGACGAGGCGTCACCGGGACGCTGCGGGTGGCGTTCCTGGGCGAGTGGACGGCGCCGGTGCTGCTCCGGGCGGTCGCCCTGTTCACCGAGCGGCACCCCGACTGCCGGGTCGAGGTGCACGAGGCTCAGTTGGCCACCACCCGCTCCGGCCTGCTCGACGGCTCCACCGACGTGCTGATCGCCTCGTACCCCTTCGACGGGATGGCCACCGGCCCGGCGCTGCTCTCCGAGGACCGGGTGCTGGCCGTGGCCGCCGACCACCCGCTCACCCGGGAGCCGTCGGTGTCGCTGGAGGTGCTCGCCGACCATCCGGTGGTGCAGTACCCGGCCGTGACCTCAACCGAGTTCAAGCGGGACCGCACACCGGAGCACACCCCGTCCGGCCGGCCCGTGCCGAAGGGCCCCACCGGGAACACCTTCTCCGAGATGCTGTCCCTGGTGGCGCTGGGCCGTGGCGTGCTGCCGGTGGGCGAGCACACCCGGCGCTACTACCCGCGCCCCGACGTGGCGTACGTGCCGATCCACGACGCGCCCCCGATCGAGCGCGGGCCGGTCTGGCTGGCCAGCAACGACACCGCCCGGGTGCGGGAGTTCGTCCGCGCCGCGACCGAGTCGAACGCCCGATGAGGCACGGCGAGTTCCGCCACCGCCGGCTCGTCCAGGTCTACGACGCCGAATGCACGTGGGGGCCGGACGACGACTTCTTCCGGTCGGTGGTCGACGAGACTCCCGCCGCGCGGGTCCTCGACCTGGGATGCGGCACCGGCCGGTTGACCGTCGCCCTCGCCGCCGCCGGCCACACCGTCACCGGTGTCGACCCCGCCGGCGCGTCCCTGGCCGCCGCCCGCGCGAAGCCGGGCGGAGAACGGGTGACCTGGATCGAGGGCACCTCGGCGCTGCTGCCGGACGGGGCCTTCGACGTGGCGGTGCTGACCAGCCACGTGGCGCAGTTCCTCGTCGACGACGCGGAGTGGGCGCGTACCCTCGCCGACCTGCGACGGGCGCTGGTGCCCGGCGGCCGGCTGGTCTTCGACGCCCGCGACCCGGCGGACCGCCGCTGGGAGCGGTGGAACCCGGTCGACTCGCAGCGGCGGATCACGCTGCCCGACGGCGGCGAGGTCCGCGCGTGGACCGAGGTCACCGGGGTACGCGGCGGCGCGGTCAGCTTCACCCACCACTACCACTTCGCCGACGGGGAGGAACTGCTCAGCTCGGCCACACTGCGGTTCCGCACCGAGGCGGAGCTGCGCGACTCCCTGGGGGCGGCGGGTTTCACCGTCGACCGCGTCCACGGCGGCTGGCACCGCGAGCCGGTCGGCCAGGGCGACGGCGAGTTGCTGGTCATCGCCCACGCCGCTCGGCTGGCGCCGGTTGCCTAGCCTGGTCCGCATGGCGAACATCGCGTACGACCGCAAGGAGCAGGTCCAGCAGATCGAGAGTGGACTCCTCGACGGTGAGCAGATCATCGCCGTCTACGACGCCGTCGGCACCGGCACCGGGTTCATCGGGCTGACCGACCGGCGCGTGATCATCCAGGACCGCTCCTTCGTCGGAAAGCGGCATGCGATCACCAGCATCCCGTACTCGAAGATCACCAGCGTGAGCGTGGTCAGCAACAAGTCCTGGGGTGGCACGTTCTTCTCCACCGGGGCGATCGCCATCCACGTCGGCACGCACACGTACGAGGTGGAGTTCCGGGGCGCGCAGAAGAGCCACCACGTGCACAACGTGATCCTGCACCACATCTCCTGACCGCATCGACGGCGTGGGGCCCGGCCGAGGTAAATGCCTTGCCGGGCCCCGGCGTCCTCTGGTGTCCTCACCCGACAGCCGCGCGAAGGGAGCAGCCGCCATGCCTGACTCGACGAAGTTCCTCCGACCCAACGTCATCCGACCTGAGGAATCGAGACTTCGTGAACAGATCTGCTCCCCTGACCACGGCGCGGCTGCGCGCCACTGACACCAACCCCGGAGGCCGCTGATGTCGGTCTTCGACGATCCCGGCCTGTTCGGCCGGCTGTGGGCCGCCGGCTACGACGACGGACCCAACCCGGACCCGACTCCGGCCGTCGACTTCCTGGCCGACCTGGCCGACGGCGGGCCGGTTCTGGAACTGGCGATCGGCACCGGCCGGGTCGCCCTGCCGCTGGCCGAACGTGGCCTCACCGTGCACGGCGTCGAGGCGTCCGAGGAGATGCTGGCGGAGATGCGGGCCAAGCCCGGCGGCGAGCAGATTCCGGTGGTGGTGGCCGACATGGCGGACGTGCCCGTCGCAGGCCCGTTCCGCCTGGCGTACCTGGTCTACAACACGCTGTTCAACCTGGTGGAGGGCGAGCGGCAGGCGGACTGCTTCCGCAATGTCGCCCGGGTGTTGTCGCCCGGCGGCGCGTTCGTCGTCGAGGCGTTCGTGCCCGACCCGCGCAGCTTCGACCGTGACGAGCAGGTGCAGGTCCGTGCCGTGACGGAGGACTCCGCGACGATCCGGCTGCACCGGTACGACCGACCGGCGCAGCGCTTCATCCGGCAGACCATCACCTTCGACGGCGAGGGCGTGCACCTGAAGCCCTTCGCCATGCGGTACGCCTGGCCGCACCAGATCGACGCGATGGCGCAGCAGGCCGGGCTCCGGCTCACCGAGCGGTACGCCGACTGGCACCGGCGCCCGTTCGACGCGGACAGCACAGCACACATCTCCGTCTACCGCGCCGGATAGCGGCGGTTGGTCGACTCCGGTGCCGGGTTCGCTGTGGCGCGCCGGAGTCGACCTCCGTCCGGCAGAAGGGCCGGCTTCCGCCCTGAGCTGATTCTGCTGGCAGCGACGTTTGTTGATGCACACGGCCTCGGCCGGGTCAGCTGGCACGATGCCACTGGGCGGCCCTCTGGTGGGCGCCATCGGCGCGCGTCCGACGCTGCTGTTCTGCGACGCGGCGATCGTGGCCCTCGGCCTGATCGCCGGCTGGTTCGCGATCTCGGGACGGATCGCGCGATCCCCCGGCGGTTCAGCGGTCGCCGAGGTCAGTGCCCGTCGCTGATCTGGACGTCGTCCGGCGCCGGCCGGCCGCGCCCCGTCTCCACAAGCTCCTTGAGACTCATCAGGAACGTCGCCCACTTGGTGCTGCACTCGTACATGAACTCGACCGGCTCGCGCCAGCCCTCGTGCGTGAAATTGACGATCGTGTACTCGCCGCGCTGGTCGAAACGCCAGCTGATCTCGGTGCCGATCCACTCCTGGGGGCCGCCGACGACCCGCCACCGCACCCAGTCGGCGGGGTCCAGCTCAAGGATCTCCAGGTCGAACCCACCGGAGTCGCCGAACCGGACGGCCACCTGCCCGCCGACCTCGCTCTTGCCCGTCGTGTCTGTCGACCACCAGCCGGCGATGCCCTCTGGAGTTGCCACCGCTCGGTAGACGTCGTCGAGCGGGGCGACGACACCGACCTGGTGCAGGATGTCGACCATGTCGTTCTCCTTCCGTCGTTGTGGCGGCCTATTAGCAACCTTTGGTTGCATCAACCTACGACAGTCGACACTCGTTGCGCAGCCTTAAGTTGCAGATGGCGGCTCTGTCGTACCCGGGACGCAGAATGCGGGGCATGTCTGAGCCATCTCCGCACCGGCACCACGCCCTCGACTACGTGGAACTCACTGTCACCGACCTCGACCAGGCGAAACGCTTCTACGCCGAAGCGTTCGGCTGGCAGTTCAACGACTACGGGCCGGGATACGCGGGCATCCGCAGCCCGCACGGTGACTCCGGCGCGGAGGTGGGCGGCCTGCGTCTCGACCAGGATGTCCGGCCGGGCGGCCCGTTGGTGCTGCTCTACTCGGCCGACCTCGACCGGTCGGTGCAGGCGGTGACGGACGCCGGCGGGCAGGTGGTGAACGGGCCCTACGAGTTCCCCGGTGGCCGGCGATTCCACTTCACCGACCCCAGCGGCAACGAGCTGGGCGTCTGGGCCGAGCGGTAGCGGCCGCCGACGGGCCGGGCCGCTCGGCCAGGGCCGGAAGGGGGCTACCCCAGCGACTGCCGGGCGGCCTCGCCCATGGGGTCGTCGCGGGTGGGCAACTGCTGGATGGTCGGCAGCACTTCCTCCTGGAAGACGCCATGCAGCCGGCGCAGCTCCCGTGCCGGATGCTCGGCGTCGTCGACCCGCACGTCCCAGAGCGGGTACGGCTGATCACCGACCACCGTCACGGTCGCCGACCGCGCACCGTGCCGGTCACCGCCGGCCTCCTCGCCGGCCTCGATGGCCAGCACGAGCCGCTCCGCCAGGTCGAGTTCCTCGCTGTCCTCGAACACCCGGACGATCTCCGCGAGGGTTTCCGGGCCGACCAGGCGGTTGCCCTGCACCGCGTAACCCGCCCTGGCGCAGTGCCCTGCCCAGTCCCTGGTGGCGGAGCCGGTGAAGGCGTGCGAGCGGCCCTGGCGGTCCACCATGCCGACCTGCCGCACCTCCCGACCCGGGTCCCGGGCCAGCAGCTCGTTCAGGACGTCCTGCGGCGAGCGGCCCTCGCCGAGCAGCGGCAGGCCGTCGTAGGCCAGGAACGGGTTGGGGGTGGCCTGGGTCGCCACCGCACCACCGCCGTGGTGCACGTGTGCGACGAGTTTGCCGACCGCGGGTCTGGCCGTCAGGGCTCCCACCCCGAGCTGGCCGGTACGCGGACACCGCGCGGCAATCGAGAAGGTCACGGTCGGCAGGTACCCGGACTGACGCCGGGCATGCCCGAGCCAGCCCGCCTACGCGGGTCGAGTCGGCTCCCCTGAACCCCGCGCGCACGCGACGTCCCCCTCTGCGCTCGTGACCGGCGATCAACGGCCAGACGCCCACGGTGACGATGTCGATCTGAGCGTGACCCGCGTAGGCTGAAGATCTGTGGTCGGCGCCCGACGACGTCGACGAACCGGCGTCAAATAGCGGCGCGGGTCCCGGAGCCTTCCCCGAGGGTCCTTGCAGTGACCACCGCATGCCGCTCGGCGACCGCTCACGGTTCCGGTGATGTGCCTTCCCGTAAGGACACGCCGTCATGACTGACACCCAAGCGATGGATCCCAACAACGCATTCGCCGAGCTGGGCAGCATCAAGCTCGCCGACGTCGACCTGGATGCGGTGCTGGCGAAGATCGCCGAGCTGGCCAAGCGCACCATCCCGGGCGCCAGCGAGGTTTCTGTCACCTTGGTCCGAGGGGACGACGCGCACACCGCCGCCTTCACCGGCGAGCTGGCACTCGCCCTCGACGAGTGGCAGTACGAGCGAGGCCACGGCCCCTGCCTGGACGCGTCGGCAGCCACGGAGACCCTGTCGGTCCCGGACATGTCCAACGAGAGCCGATGGCCGGACTGGGCAAAGCGGGCGCGGGAAGCTGGTGCCAGCAGCTCCCTGTCGATCGGTCTGCCGGTGCAGGACAAAGTCACCGGCGCGCTGAACATCTACGGCACCGAGCCTGACGCCTTCGACGAGGAGGCGATGATCCTGGCCCAGACGTTCGCCGGCTACGCCGCCGTGGCCCTGGCCAACGTCCACCTCTACGACACCCAGGCGACCTTGGCCAGGCACATGCAGGCCGCGATGGCGAACCGGGCCGTCATCGAACAGGCCAAGGGCATCATCATGGGCGAGCGACGCTGCACCCCCGACGAGGCCTTCGCCATCCTCGCCAAGCTCTCGCAGGACACCAACCGCAAGCTCCGTGATGTCGCCTCGGCCCTTGTCGCCAACGCCTCGGGCACTTCCGCACCGTAGAGCGGTGCCGACGAGCACCACGCGTCGCCGGTCATCGGAGACGTCGAGCCGGCCGTGATCGGGGGCGACGTGCGGACGGGCATCTTTTCAGGCGCCGGACCGGCACTAGACGTTGAAGCGGAACTCGACCACGTCGCCGTCCTGCATGACGTACTCCTTGCCTTCGATGCGGACCTTGCCCGCCGCCTTGGCCGCCGCCATGGAACCATGCTCGACCAGGTCGTGGTACGAGACCACCTCGGCCTTGATGAAGCCGCGCTGGAAGTCGGAGTGGATGACACCCGCGGCCTCCGGCGCCGTGGCGCCGACCGGGACGGTCCAGGCCCGCGCCTCCTTTGGCCCGGCGGTCAGGTACGTCTGGAGCCCGAGGGTGCGGAAGCCGACCCGGACGAGTTGGTTGAGGCCGGGCTCGTTCTGCCCGATCGACTCCAGCAGCTCGCGGGCCTCCTCCTCGGGAAGGTCCACCAACTCGGATTCGATCTTGGCGTCCATGAAGACGGCCTCGGCGGGGGCGACCAGCGCGCGCAACTCGTCGAGGAACGCCTCATTGGCCAGCTCGGCCTCGTCGACGTTGAAGACGTACAGGAAGGGCTTGGTGGTCAGCAGGTGCAGCTCGCGCAGGTGCTCCAGCTCGATCTTGGCGGCGGCGGCCCCGGAGTACAGGGTGGTGCCGCCGTCGAGCACCTCGATGGCCTGCTTCGCGGCGGCGACCGCGGCGGCCCGGTCCTTGCGGAGCTTGGCTTCCTTCTCCAACCGGGGCAGCGCCTTGTCCAGGGTCTGCAGGTCGGCGAGGATCAGCTCGGTGTTGATCGTCTCGATGTCGTCGGCCGGGGAGACCTTGCCGTCGACGTGCACCACGTTCGGGTCGGAGAAGGCCCGGACCACCTGGCAGATCGCCGAGGCGTCCCGGATGTTGGCCAGGAAGGCGTTGCCCCGGCCCTGCCCCTTCGACGCGCCGCGGACGAGGCCGGCGATGTCGACGAACGACACCGGGGCCGGCAGCACCTTCTGCGAGGAGAAGATCTCGGCCAGCTTGCCCAGCCGCTCGTCGGGCAGCCCGACCACGCCGACGTTGGGCTCGATGGTGGCGAACGGGTAGTTCGCCGCCAGCACGTCATTCTTGGTCAACGCGTTGAAAAGCGTGCTCTTGCCGACGTTGGGCAGGCCGACGATGCCGATGGTGAGACTCACGACGGGCCAGCTTACGCCGCTGCTGTCGGGGCCGGTCCACGCGGCTCCGATTTGGCCCGCTCGATCGTCGGTCTTCGGCGGGTCCCGGCGGTGGTGACCCGTTGCTACCCTCTCGATGCGGCGAGCGGTAGGAGGCGTTGTGGACCAGGTGGCCGAATTCGACCGGTTGTTCCAGCAGACCCGACAGGCACTGGCGTCGATGCGTACGACCGGCCAGGTTCCCGACGACGGCTCGGCCGGTCAACCGGCGCGGGGCACCGGATCCGCGGCGGGCGGCCAGGTCGAGGTGGTGATGGTCGGCCAGCGGGTCGAGTCGGTGACGGTGGACCCACGCGCCCTGCGGATGGGCGCCGAGTTGCTCGGCGAGCAGATCACCCTGGCGGTCAACGCCGCCCTGGACGACCTGCGGCTCCAGGCCGGCGAGGCATCCGTGGACGCGCCCCCGGTGGACACGGTGGCCCTCGACCGAACGCTCGACGAGTTGCAGAACGAGTCCGTGCGGAGCATGGCCGCGATGACCGAGGCGCTCACCGACGCGGTGCGGCGCATCCAGCAGTCAGCGAGGTGACGACGTGCCCGAGAACCTGCAGGTGCATCCACCAGCGCTACGCCAGGGCGGCAGCCACCTGACCGAGGTGGCCGAGCAGCTCGCCGCTCAGTGGGAGGCGCTGCGGGCGCGGACGGCCGCGATGGGCGACATCTTCGGTGACGACGACGTGGGCGGTCTGATCGGCATGTCGTACCAGGCGGCCGAGGAGATCGCGGCGGAGTGCCTCGGCTCGGTCGTCGAAGGACTGCGCGGCTTCGGCGACGGGCTGGGCCTGATGGCCGACCAGTACGACCTGGTCGAGCAGGACAACGACGCCCAGTTCACCACGATGAGCTGGTAGGGGCGTCGATGGGCATCATGCTGCCCGGCGAACTCGCCGGCCTGCTGAACGAGCTGGGCTACACCTGGCCCAAGTCGGACGAGACGAAGCTGTTCGAGCTCGGTCAGATGTGGATGGAACTGGCCGACTCGCTCCAGCAGGCGGCGGCCGACGGTGCGGCGGCCGCGCAACGGGTGCTGGACGGCAACCAGGGCGACGCGCTCGCCGCGTTCCAGCAGCGCTGGGAGAGCGGCGGCTCGGCGATCTCGGTGCTCCGTGACGGGGGCGCCGGGGCGCGGATGGTCGCCGCGACGCTCTTCGTGTGCGCGATCATCGTCCTCGCGCTGAAGATCAACGTCATCGTTCAACTGGTCATCCTGCTGGTGCAGATCATCCAGGCGATCGCGACGGCCGCACCGACGTTCGGTGCCTCGCTGTTGGAGATCCCGATCTTCAAGAAGCTCACCGACATGGTCCTCGGCATGCTGGTCGACCAGGCGATCGGAGTGGTCCTGGGATGACCTCGACCCTGCCCGAGCTGTACATCGCCGTGGACGTGGAAGCCGACGGCCCGATCCCCGGGCCGTACAGCATGATCTCGCTGGGCATGGCCGTGTCCGGCCATCCGGAGCTTGCCTTCTACACCGAGTTGCGCCCGATCTCCGACGAGTTCGTACCGGCGGCGCTGGCCGTCTCCGGCCTGGACCGGGACCGCCTTATGCGGGAGGCGCCCAGCGCGCAGGAGGCGATGACCGCCGCGGCGACCTGGGTCAACGGTCTTCGCCGACTCGGCCGTCCGGTCTTCCTCGCCGCACCCGCCGTCTGGGACGGGATGTTCGTGCACTGGTACTTCGTCCGCTTCGTCGGCCACAGCCCGTTCGGGGCGACCGGTTCCGGCGTCGATCTGCGCAGCTACTGGATGGGGTTGACCGGCAGCGAATGGGTCCAGACCAGAAAGGGCAAGATCAAGCACGAACTGGGCCTGCACGACGTGCCGCACACGCACCACGCCGGTGAGGACGCCGCCGAGCTGGCGCAGGTCTTCGACGCGGTGCTCCGCCGCCGACAGTCGGGCGGGCCGGCGTGACCGGGCGACGGGACCTGCCGGACGGGGCCGCGACGGCCGCCCGTGGCATCGTCGCGCAGGCCGCCCGGAGCGCGATGCGCAGAGCCGATGACGTGGCCGGCGAGGCAGCCGGACAGGCGGGCACCCGGGCCGCGCGACGGATCCCCCAGGGCTTCACCGAGCGGCAGTGGACCCGGTTCGCCCGAGGCGCCCGGCAGACCCAGCGGCAGGCCGGCCTCCCCGACGGCGACCTGGTCGCGCACGGCAGCCGGGTACGCGGCACCGCCCGTCCGGACTCGGACATCGACGTGGCGCTCATCGTCGACGACGCCACCTTCTTCGACCTCGCGGAACGCTCGCTGTCCCGGGCACCGGCCGGGACTCGGCTGCGCAAGACCATGCTGCGCCGGATCAACGAGAACGGGCAGCTCGCCAGCTTCGACCTGGGCACCGAGTTCACCCACCTGCGCCGCGAGCTGATGGACAGCCACGTGCCGCACAAGGTGCAGTTCTCGGTGCTGCGCCGGGGCGGCAAGTTCGACAACGGTCCGTTCCTCCCGCTCGATTGAGCGGTTGGGCATCTGGCAAGGTGGCAGACGTGCAGACGACGTTGCAGTTCCTCATCATGGTCGACGGCCCGCTGACGGAGGCGGAGCTGCTGGACCGGATCCGCACCGGGCTGCCCGACGCGGTGCCCTACCGACGGGACTCGGTCGACGTTCGGGGCAACCTGTTGGAGATCAACCCCAACGAGGGCGCCGACCCGCAGCTGGCCGCCACCGACGAGGACGACTACCTCTACTTCCGGTGGCGGGTGGAGCTGACCCCGATGGCCGGCTCGGTCGACGAGGGGCACCAGATCGCCCTGGCCCGGGAGCTGCTGCGGGCGATCGAGGGCCCGCAGGTGCGGGCGACCGTCTGCGCCGCCTTCGAGGACCGGGTCTGACCGGCCACGTCCTCAGCCGAGCAGGCGGGGGGCGATGATCGCCTCCCGGACGCTGCCGTCCGCGCCACGGCTGACCTCGTACGCCGAGACTCCCTCGCGGTCGGCGACCGCCTCGACCAGGCGGATGCCCCGGTAGACCAGGCCCACGCCGTCGTCGGTGCAGTGGCTGGTGGGCAGCGTCCCGTCGCCGACCAGCTCGTGCATGAGCGGTCGACGCTGGCCTTCGCTGTCGTAGTGCACCCCGTTGCCGTACGGCAGCCAGCCCAGACTCTCGGTGAAGCCGCGCAGTCGGGGGCCGAAGCTGTCGGTGGCCCCGCCCACGTGCCAGCAGATCGATCCGGCGGAGACGCCGCCCAGCACCACGCCGGCCTGCCAGCACTCGTGCAGGATCTCGTCGAGCCCGTGCACCCTCCAGACCGCGACCAGGTTGGCGACGCTGCCGCCGCCCACCCAGATCACGTCCTGGGCGAGCAGGTGGGCGCGAACGTCCTCGACGTTCGGCATCGGAAACAGGGCGAGGTGCGACAGCCGGAACCGGGTGTCGGCGAACGCGCCGTAGATGGCCGTCAGCGACGTGGGCTGGTCCCCGACGGCCTGCCCGAGGTAGCAGACGCGCGGCTGCGGACCGGCCTCGGCCAGCTCGGCCGCCAGCTCGAAGACCGGGCTGGGACGCAGGTCGAGAGGGCCTCGGTCGCCGCGGAAGAAACCCATGCTGGTGGCGAGGATGGTTGGTTCGCTGGCGGGCATGTGCGTCCTTCCGTCGGTGCGGGACGCGTTCATCCTGCCGCAGCCGGCCGCCGGCCGATCACCCGCCGCCGCGCTGCCCGACCCTCGGCCGGGTCGGTGGGGCCTCGGCTCAGCCGGCGCGACGCTGGCGGGGCACCAGAGCCAGCGCGCGGGACTGGGCCTCGGCGGGCTCGGAGGCGGCCTGGTCCTCGGTCTGCTCATCGGCTGGCGTCGTGCGGGCCGCTCGGTCGCAGACGGCCACCTCGCCGTCGGGCCAGGTGACCGGAGACAGCTCCCCCGGCGGCAGTTGCGCGGCGGCGGCGCGGGGCAGCGTGAACCGTTCGGCGGCAGCCGGGCCGGCCAGGACGGACTCGCGCAGCATCCAGCGCACCTCGTCGGCCGTCCAGCCCAACCCCGGCCGGGCGGCGATCTGGCGAACCAGCCGCCGGCCGACGCGGGTGTCGTCGTCGTAGAAGCGCATGCACCAGTGGTGTGTCCACATGCCGAGCGCCCGCAGGCCCGCGTCGTCCAGCGAGCGGGCCAGCCGACCGCACGCGGTGTCGGCGAAGGTCACCTCGGCGTCGACCGCCCGATCGCGCTCGATGGCCCCGACGGCGGCCGGCGCCACGGCCCGCATCCGCCGGTAGAAGGACTGCGCCACCGCACGGGGCAGCGGCGGGAACGCGCCCTGTGTCGACGCCGCCGCCCGACCCGCCACGCTCGCCATCGCCGCACCCCTTCTTGAGTTGGTGGCCGGACGTTACCCCCCACGACCGACACTTTCGGGCGGAAAATCCGCCCTCGAACGTGGATAGCAAGGTTGACCTGGGGCGTCTGTATCGGTGACAACGAAACGGGGTGGTGGGTGGACGAGGACGAGCGAGCCCGGTTGGCCGAGTTCGTCGCCAGCCGGACTCCGGCGTTGATGCGGGTCGCGTACCTGCTGACCGGGAACCGCAACGCCGCCGAGGACCTGTTCCAGTCGGCGTTGGCGCGGACCATCCCGAAGTGGGGAAGCATCCGGCACGCCGACCCGGAGGGATATCTGCGCGTGGTGATGTACCGCGAACAGGTCAGCTGGTGGCGGCGACTGCGCCGCTGGCGGGAGACGCCGCTCAACCCGGCGGACGAACCGGTCGGCGCCGATCCGAGTGGCGGGTCCGACGTGCGGTTGGCGATGCGGGCCGCGCTGCGCCACCTGCCGCCGGCGCAGCGCACGGTGGTGGTCCTGCGCTACTACGAGGACCTGCCCGAGGCACGGGTCGCCGAGCTGCTGGGCTGCTCGGTGGGCACCGTGCGCAGCCGTACCCACCGGGCGGTCACCCGACTGCGGGAACTCCTGCCGGAGATCGAACTGCTGGAGGTACGGCGATGACCGATTCCTTCGAGCACCTCATCCGCTCCACCCTCACCGACCTGGCCGAGGAGGCACCGATCGTGCATGACCAGTTGAGCCGAGCGGAACGGCGGGTGCGCAACCGTCGCCGCGCCACGGTGACGATGGGGGCGGTGGGCACCCTCGCGGCGATCCTGATCGCCACCCCGCTCGCCCTCGCGGGGACCGGCTCGGACCAGCCCCGACCGGCCGCGCCCAACCCGGCGGTCGAGCCCGACCTGCCCGCGCCCAGCCCGTCCGGGCCGGCCGTCGAGCCCGGGCCGGTCGCGCCGGGCCCGCCCGGTGTGCCGGGCCGACCCGGACCGGCGGGCGCGCCGAGCCCGTCCGGGCCGATCGCTGTGCCGGGCGTGCCCGGGGTGCCGGGCGGCGCACCCGCGGCGCCGGGCGTACCCGGCCGGCCCGGGCCGACGGTCAAGCCGAGCCCGTCCGAGCCGGTCGCGGTGCCCAGCCCGGCGACATGACCAGGGCCGGTCGGGCCGGGCGCACCCCCGCCCGGCCCGACCGGCGGGCGCTGTCGGAGCCACCACGTCGGCACCGAGCCGCCGGGGCGCGACGGCCGGAGATCCTGGTCACCTCGGGTTGGCAAAGACGGGCGTGGTCCGCCCACTCTTGGGCCATGACCGTTCACGGACACCCGATCGCCGTCGGCCTGAGCCCCGATCCGTCCGTGGACGAACGGGACGCGACGCCATACCAGGCCCGCACCGCAGCAGCGGTCCGCGAGCTGCGGGGGCGGCGATGAGCGCAGCGCTGGCCCGGGTCCCCGGGTCGCTCACCGGGCAGCTCGTCACACCCGGCGACCGCCGGTACGCGCAACTGCGCTCGACGTACACCACGACGGCGTCGCCGGCCGGCATCCTGCTGCCGAAGAACGCCGCGCAGGTCGTCGCCGCGATCCGCTACGCACGCGAGCAGCGGCTGCCGATCGCCGTCCGCAGCGGCGGGCACGGCCTCTCCGGCGCCGGCTCCAACAACGGCGGCCTGGTCATCGACCTGTCGATGCTCAACCGGGTGCAGGTACTCGACGAGCGGTCCGGGCTGGTCCGGGTCGAGGCCGGCGCCCGCTGGGCGAACGTGGCCGCCGCGCTGGCGCCGTACGGCCTGGTGATCAGCTCGGGCGATTACGGCAACGTCGGCGTCGGCGGCCTGGCCACCGGCGGCGGTGTCGGCTGGCTGGTCCGCTCGTCCGGCCTCACCATCGACCGCGTCCGGGCGGTGGAGGTGGTGCTCGCGGACGGCACGCAGGTGCGCGCGGACGCCGAGCACGAGCCGGAGCTGTTCTGGCTGGTCCGGGGCGCCGGTGCGGGGGCGGGGATCGTGGTGGCGTTCGAGATCGAAGCCACCGAGCAGCGCAACGTCGGGGTGGCGCAGCTGGTCGTCGAGGCGCACCCGGACGGCCGAACCGTCCGGGAGTGGGCGGACTACCTGGCGCAGGCTCCACGAGAGCTGTCCGCCGGTGCCGTGCTGTACGCGGAGGGACGGTCGGCCCTCATGTCCATCACCGCCGTGGTCGCCGCCGAGAGCCTGCGCCGCGCCCGACCCGCCGTGGAGCCGCTGCTGGCCATCGGGAAGCTCCTCGAACACCGCACCGACCTGCTGCCCTACCCGGCCCTGGTGCCGACCGCGCACCTGCACCCGAACGTCGGTCAGCAGCGGGGCACGACCACCAACGGCCTGTTCACGGGGCTGGATGACGCCGGCGCACGGGCCCTGATGCGCGCGGTGACCGGGCCCGGCCGGGCCGTGGTCCAGCTCCGCTCGGTGGGCGGGGCGGTCAACGACGTGGCACCGGACGCGACCGCCTACGCACACCGGCACCAGAACACCCTGGTCGTTGCCTCGGTGTTCCCTCCGCAGGGTGGCGCGGCGTTGGACTCCGCGTGGCGGGGCGTCGCCGGCCGGGCCGACGGCGCGTACGTCAACTTCGAGAGCCGGCCGGACCCGACCGGGTTCGCCCGGATCTACCCGGGTGAGACCGGCGCCCGGGTGCGGCGGCTCTGGCGACGGTACGACCCGGACGGCGTGTTCCGGCCGGCGCTGCTGACCGCCCGACCCGCCCGGTCCGGTCAGCCCGCACGGTCGAGCCAGCCCGCACGGGCCGGCCAGTCGGCGCGGTCCGGCCAGCCGCATCGGCGTCGCCGCTGACGGCCACCCGGGCGCGGTTGCCGGGTGGCGCACGCCCAGGTCCGATTCCCGCCAGCCGGAAGCCCGGCGAGCGGGGCATCATCGGTGGCGTGGAGATGGACTTCGAGCGGTGCTACCGGGCTGTGGACAGCCGTGACCAGCGGTTCGACGGCTGGTTCTACACGGGTGTGACGTCCACCGGGATCTACTGCCGGCCGTCCTGCCCGGCGACCACGCCCAAGCGACAGAACGTCCGGTTCTTCCCGTCCGCCGCCGCGGCCCAGGGTGCCGGGCTGCGGGCCTGCCGTCGCTGCCGGCCGGACGCCGCACCGGGCTCCCCGCAGTGGGACGTCCGCGCGGACGTGGTCGGCCGGGCGATGCGGCTGATCGCCGACGGAGTGGTCGACCGGGACGGCGTTCCCGGGCTGGCCGCGAAGCTCGGCTACACCGAGCGGCACCTGCACCGGATGCTGCGCGCCGAGATGGGGGCCGGGCCGCTGGCCCTGGCCCGGGCACAGCGGGCGCAGACCGCCCGGATCCTGATCGAGACGACCGGCCTCGGGATGGCCGAGATCGCGTTCGCCGCCGGGTTCGGCAGCGTGCGGCAGTTCAACGACACGGTCCGCGAGGTGTACGCGACCGCCCCGTCCGAGCTGCGCGCGGCCCGTGGCCGGCACCAGACGCCGCCCGGGGCGGGGACCATCACGCTCCGGCTGGCGTACCGCCCGCCGCTGCACGCCCGGGCGTTGCTGGACTTCCTCGCCGTGCGGGCGCTGCCCGGCGTGGAGGAGGTCCGTGACGGGACGTACCACCGGGGTCTGCGGTTGCCGCACGGCGCCGGTCAGGTGGCGCTGACCCCGGCGGACGGGCACGTGGCGGCGACGCTGCGGCTGGCGGACCTGCGTGACCTGGCGCCGGCGGTGGCCCGCTGCCGCCGGCTGCTCGACCTGGACGCGGACCCGGCCGCCGTCGACGCCACGCTCGCCGCCGACCCGGCGCTCGCCCCGGCGGTCGCGACCGAACCGGGTATCCGGGTCCCCCGCGCGGTGGACGGCTTCGAGCTGGCGGTCCGCGCGATCATCGGCCAGCAGGTCTCGGTCACCTCCGCCCGCACCACCCTCACCCGCCTGCTGGCCGCCCGCGACCGCCTCGATCATGATGTCGGCGGGCCGGACGGGGACCTGGAGCCCGGCCAACCTCATGATCACCGGGACGAGGGGCTCCGGGGGTTTCCCAGCGCGGAGGAGGTGCTGGGGGTGCCGGATGAGGGGTTCGGGATGCCTGTCGGGCGGCGGGAGACCATACGGACGCTGGCGCGGGCGGTGGTCGACGGGGAGTTGGACCTCGCGCCCGGTGGCGACCGGGAGGAGAGCGTTCGGCGGTTGCTGGCGCTGCCCGGCATCGGCCCCTGGACGGCCGGCTACCTGGCCATGCGCGCCTTCGGGGACCCGGACGTCCTGCTCCCCACCGACCTGGCGGTCCGGCGCGGCGCGACCGCGCTCGGCCTGCCCGGCGACCCCAAGACCCTCGACGCGTACGCCGACCGCTGGCGCCCCTGGCGGTCCTACGCCACGATCAGACTCTGGAGAGCGGCATGACCATCGACAGCACCACACTGAACACCCCCGCCGGCCCGCTGAGCGTCCTCGCCGACGCCGACAGCGAGGTCCTGGCGGCCGGCTTCACCCCGGACCCGGCGGCGCTGCTGCCCCTGATCCACCCGACCCTGCGGGCGCCGCTTCGGCAGCGGACCGACCTCGGTCCGGTCAGCGCGGCCGTCCGCTCCTACCTGGACGGTGACCTCACCGCCATCGACGCGGTGCCGGTGCGGCAGCGCACGGGCGGCGAGTTCATGGCGCACGCCTGGCAGGTGCTGCGCGACGTCCCACCGGGCACCCCGGTCACCTACACCGGGTACGCGGCGCTGGCCGGCCGGCCGCCGGCGGTGCGGGCCGCCGCGGCCGCCTGCGCCCGCAACGCGGCGGCGCTGTTCGTGCCCTGCCACCGGGTGCTGCGCACCGACGGCAGCCTCGGTGGCTACCGCTGGGGGCTGGACGTGAAGAAGTGGCTTCTCGGTCATGAGCGACGGTTGACAACAAGCTGACACAAGCATCGACAGACATAGACGCTACCGTCGGGTAGTGCCTGCGGACAGCGTCGGCAACCCGGCCGCCCGGGTCGCCGCGGGCCCAAACCCCGTGCACAACCTCTGGCGGCTGCGCCGCTACCTGCGCCCGTACGCCGCCGAGTTCGCCTGGCTGATGCTCGCGGGGCTCGCCGGCACGGCGGCCGGGATCGCCGTACCGCTGGTGGTGCAGCGGGTGGTCGACGGGCCGGTGGCGCGGCACGAGCCCGCCGGGCTGCTCCAGCTCGGTGGCCTCGCGCTGCTGCTCGGCGTGGTCGAGGCGGTGCTGATCTTCATCCGGCGCTGGGTGCAGTCGTCCTCCGCGGTGGGCATGGAGGCGGCGTTGCGCGCCGACGTCTACGCCCATCTGCAGCGGCTGCCGACCAGCTTCCACGACCGCTGGCAGTCCGGTCAGCTCCTGTCGAGGATCACCAGCGACCTGTCGGTGATCCGCCGGTTCCTCTCCTTCGGCGTGTTCTTCCTGGTGCTCAACCTGACCACCTACGTGGTGGTGGTCGTGCTGCTGATCCGCCTGCACCCGACGCTCGGGCTGCTGGTGGCGGCCAGCACGGTGCCGCTGCTGCTGATCACCCGGCGCTTCGCGCGGCACTACCACAGCGCGTCCCGCCGGATGCAGGACCAGCAGGGCGACGTGGCCACCCTGGTCGAGGAGACCGCGCAGGGCCTGCGCACCATGAAGGCGTACGGCCGGGGGCCCGAGTTGGCCGCCCGTTTCGCCGGTGGCGCCCGGCGGCTGCACGACACCGGCGTACGCAAGGGCCGCCTGCTGGCCAACACCGCGGCGCTGCTGGACCTGGTGCCCAATCTGACCCTGGGCGTGGTGCTGGTCGCCGGGGCGGCCGCCGCCGCCGAGGGCGCGCTGACCATCGGTGAGGTGGTCGCGTTCGTCAGCCTCCAGTTGATGCTCATCTGGCCGGTGCAGACCCTCGGCTGGATCATCGCCAACGGTCAGGAGGCGGCCACGGCCGCCGACCGGGTCCAGGAGGTGCTGGACACCCCACCGCAGATCGTGGACAGGCCGGGGGCGCTCGCGATGGCACGCGACGCGGTCCACGGCCGGCTCCGGTTCGAACGGGTGGCGTTCCGGTACCCGGGCACCACGGAGACGGTGCTGCGCGAGATCGACCTGACCATCGAGCCGGGCGAGACGCTGGCCCTGGTGGGCGCGACCGGCTGCGGCAAGAGCACGCTGCTCTCCCTGGTGCCCCGACTGCACGAGGTGACCGGCGGTCGGATCACCCTGGACGGGCACGACCTGCGCGACCTCCGGCTGGACTCGCTGCGCCGGCTGGTCGGGGTGGCCTTCGAGGAGCCCACGCTCTTCTCCATGTCGGTGCGGGAGAACCTGACGCTGGGGCACCCGGAGGCCGGCGACGACGAGGTCCGGGCCGCTCTCGCGCTCGCCCAGGCCGACTTCGCGTACGACCTGCCGTGGGGTCTGTCCACCCGCGTGGGTGAGCAGGGGCTGTCGCTGTCCGGTGGGCAGCGGCAGCGGTTGGCGCTGGCGAGGGCGGTGCTCGGCCGTCCGGCACTGCTGGTGCTGGACGACCCGCTGTCCGCCCTCGACGTGCACACCGAGGCGCTGGTCGAGGCGGCACTGCGGCGGGTGCTGCGGAACTGCACGGCGCTGCTGGTGGTGCACCGTCCGTCGACGATCGCACTGGCCGACCGGGTCGCCCTGCTCGACGGCGGGCGGATCGCCGCGATCGGCCGGCACTCCGAGTTGCTGGCCACCGTGCCGGAGTACCGGGCACTCCTCGCCGCCGAGCCGCCGGCCGGGCAGCCACCGCCGACCGGGCCGACCACGTCCGCCTCGTCCACGTCGGACGGGTGGGGGCTGGTGCGGTCGTGACCGTTCGGGAGGAGGCCGACCCACCGCCGGGGGAAGAACCGGAACTCTCCCGCTGGCGCGGGACGGCCACCGACCCGGAGGCCGACCGGAGCCGGGCCGAGGACACCACCCCCGAGGCGGTGACCCGGCTGCGCCGGCTCAGCCGGACGCTGCTGGCCGACCTGCTCCGCCCGCACCGGGGTCGACTCGCCGCCGCGGTCGGCCTGCTGCTGGCCCAGAACGCGGCCGCGATGGCCGGCCCGTACCTGGTCATGGTCGGCATCGACCGGGCCATCGCGCCGTTGCGGGCCGGTGACGCCAGGCCGCTGGCCGCCGTGGCGGGGGCGTTCGCCGTCGCCGCGGCCACCGAGTACGTGGCCCGCCGCGGATTCCTCGCCCTGTCCGCCCGGATCGGCCAGGCCGTCCTGCTGGACCTGCGGCAGCGCGTGTTCGGGCACTTCCTGCGACTGTCGGTGGGCTTCCACGAGCGGTACACATCCGGCCGGATGGTCTCCCGGCTCACCAGTGACCTGGACTCGATCGCCGAGCTGGTCGACGGCGGTATCGACAGCCTGGTGCTGGCCGCGCTGTCGATCCTCTCGGTGGCGGCCATCCTGCTCTGGCTGGATCTGCCGCTGGCCGCGGTGACGCTGTTCGCGTTCCCGTTCCTGTTCTGGCTCTCCCGCTGGTTCGCCCGGGCGTCGGCTGGCGCGTACCGGCGGACCCGCGAGGCGGTCGCCCTGGTCATCGTCCACTTCGTCGAGTCGATGCGGGGCATCCGCGCGGTGCAGGCGTTCCGCCGGGAGCCCCGCAACCAGCGGATCTTCGTGGCGCTCGGCGACGACTACCGGCAGGCCAGCCTGCACGCGTTCCGCCTGATCGCCACGTACTCCCCGGCGATCAAGTTGATCGGCAACGTCACGGTGGCGGTGGTGCTCTGCTACGGCGGCTGGCGCGTCCTCGGCGGGCGGACGGAGGTCGGGGTCCTCGCCGCGTTCCTGCTCTACCTGCGCCGCTTCTTCGAGCCGATGCAGGAGCTGAGCCAGTTCTACAACTCGCTCCAGTCGGCCACCGCGGCGCTGGAGAAGCTGGCCGGCGTGCTGGACGAGCGGCCGGCGGTCGCCGAACCGGCCCGGCCGGTGCCGCTGCCGACCGGCGTCGGCCGCGGTGAGATCGCCTTCGGCGCGGTCACCTTCGGCTACCGCGCCGACACCCCGATCCTCTCCGGGCTGGAGCTGACCGTGCCCGCCGGGCAGACCGTCGCGCTGATCGGGCCGACCGGCGCCGGCAAGTCGACCGTCGCCAAGCTCGTCGCCCGGTTCCACGACCCGGACACCGGCACCGTGCGGCTGGACGGCATCGACCTGCGTGCGGTGAGCGACGCCGACCTGCGCCGCGCGGTGGTGCTGGTCACCCAGGAGAACCACCTGTTCAGCGGCACCGTGGCGGAGAACATCCGGTTCGGTCGGCCGGGCGCCGACGACGCCGCCGTGCAGGCCGCCGCCCGGGCCATCGGCGCGCACGAGTTCATCACCGCGCTGCCCGACGGGTACGCCACGCAGGTGCACCGGCGCGGCGGCCGGCTCTCCGCCGGGCAGCGGCAGTTGGTCGCGTTCGCCCGCGCGTTCCTGGCCGACCCGACCGTGCTGATCCTGGACGAGGCGACGTCGTCGCTGGACGTGCCGACCGAGCGGCTGGTGCAGCGGGCGCTCGGCACGATCCTGCGGGACCGGACCGCCCTGGTGATCGCGCACCGACTCTCCACCGTGGAGACCGCCGACCGGGTGCTCGTCCTCGACGGTGGGCGGGTCGTCGAGGACGGCCCGCCCGCCGTGCTGGCCGAGGCCGGCGGCCGGTACGCGGCGCTGCACCGGCAGTGGCGCGACTCACTGGTCTAGGCGAGCACCGACCCGCCGTCGACGGTGAGGACCGTCCCGGTGGTGAACGGGTTGACCATGGTGAACAGGTACGCCGAGGCGACGTCGTCGACCTCCCCGACCCTGCCCAGCGGCACGGACGCCGCGGACTGGCGGTAGAGCTGCTCCCGGTCCGCCTCGGGCATCGAGGCCCAGAGCGGGCTGCGGACCACGCCCGGCGCGACCGCGTTGACCCGGATCCGGCGGGGTGCGAGCTCGACGGCGAGGGCGCGGGTCAGCGCCTCGGTCGCGCCGCAGATGCTGGCCGCCACCGACCAGCCCGGACCGGGCCGGGCGGAGGCGGTGCCGGTGGTCAGCGTGACGGAGCCCCCGTCGCTCAGGTGCGGGGCGGCGGCCCGGACAGCGCCGAGCGCGCCGAAGTAACGCAGCTCGAAGAACTGCCGCGCCCGGTCCACGTCCAGCTCGTCCAGGGACATCAGGGCCAGTGGCTCGCCAGCGGTGTAGGCGAGGTGGTCGACCGGGCCGACCTCCGCCACCAGCCGGGCGAACATCCGGTCCACGGCGGCGGCGTCGGTCAGGTCGACGGCGTGGCCGTGTGCGCCCTCCGGCAGCTCGGCGAGCGCCTTCTCGACGCTGGCCGGGTTGCTGGACACGACGGTGACGACCGCACCGGCCTCGGCGGCCGCGCGCGCCGTCGCCAGGCCGATGCCGGAGGTGCCCCCGAGGACGACGACGTGCCGGGAGCGCAGGGAACTGGTGTTCATGGGGTGGATGCCTCTCTCGCGGATTGCCTGCGCCAACCCTGCGTCCGCCCCCACCGCACCGTCCAAGACCCGCCTGGTCGGCTGTGATACCCGTAGGGTATTGCCGTGAGCGCCGATGTCGACCTGCGGAAACTGCGCTACTTCCTGGCGGTCGCCGAGCACCTGCACTTCGGCCGGGCCGCCGCGGAGCTGCGCATCGCCCAACCGGTGCTGTCCCGGCAGATCCGGGCGTTGGAGCGTGAGCTGGGCGCGCAGCTCCTGCACCGGGACCAGCGCCGCACCGAGCTGACGGCGGCCGGCGAGCAGCTACGCGCGGACGGGTCGGTGCTGCTGGCCCGGGCCGGTGCGCTACGCCGCCGGGTGCTCAGCACCGCCCGGGGTGGCGCCCGCACCTTCCGGATCGGGTTCATGCCCGGCCTCACCGTCACCGCCGAGGTACGCGCGCTGCGCGAGGCCAACCCGGGCCTGGAGGTCGAGGTGGTCCGCACCGGATGGGACGACCAGACCGAGGTGATCCGGGACGGACGGGTCGACGCCGGGTACGTCCGGCTGCCGCTGGACCCGCGCGACCTCGCCCTGGAGCCGCTCTTCGACGAGCCACGGGTCGTCGTCGTTCCGGCCGACCACCGGCTGGCCGGCAAGCAGCGGGTGAGCATCCACGACCTGGCCGACGAGCACCTGCTCCAGGACCCCGGGGCGGTGCCGGAGTGGCGGGACGTCGCCACCGAACTGCGGGCCGGCGAGCGCCTGCCGGAACGGTCCGTGCGGACCGTCGAGGAGAAGCTGGAGTACGTCGCCGCCGGGCGCGGCGTGGTCGTCCTGCCGCTGTCCACCGCGCTCTTCTACAGCCGTCCCGACGTGCGGCACACCCTGATCGCCGACATCGGCCCCAACCGGGTCTGCGTGGCCTGGGCGGCGGACAGTCGCAGCGACCTGATCCGCCAGTTGACCGCGATCGCCCACCGGCTTCATCCGGAGCCGCCGGCCGACGACCGCTAGCAGGCAGTCGGTCCCGGACTGGCCGTCGTGTCCCGGCCGCAACTGCGTGGCCCGGCACCCCTGCGGTGCCTACGATCGCAGGATGACCGATACGGCGAGGACGGCCCGCGCCGGCGTCCCCGAGCGTCCGACCCTGGACGGGCTCGAGGAGACCTGGGCGCGCCGCTGGCAGGAGGAGGGCACGTACGCGTTCGACCGCTCGAAGCAGCGGGCGGACGTGTACGCGATCGACACCCCGCCGCCGACCGTATCGGGCGAGCTGCACATGGGACACGTCTTCTCGTACACGCACACCGACACCACGGCCCGGTACCAGCGGATGCGCGGCAAGGCCGTCTTCTACCCGATGGGGTGGGACGACAACGGCCTGCCCACCGAGCGCCGGGTGCAGAACGTGTACGGGGTGCTCTGCGACCCGGCGCTGCCGTACGACCCGGTGTGGCGGCCACCGGCGGCGCCGGTCGACGAGGCGGCACGCCGCAACCCCACCCCGATCTCGCGGCGCAACTTCATCGAGTTGTGCGAGCGGCTGACCGTCGCCGACGAGCAGGTCTTCGAGGCGCTCTGGCGGCGACTCGGGCTGTCGGTGGACTGGTCGCTGACGTACACCACGATCGGCCGGGTCGCCCGGGCGACCAGCCAGCGGGCGTTCGTGCGCAACCTGCTCCGGGGTGAGGCGTACCAGTCGGAGGCGCCGACGCTGTGGGACGTCGGGTTCGGCACCGCGGTCGCCCAGGCGGAGCTGGAGGACCGGGAGCGCCCCGGCGCCTACCACCGGCTGCGGTTCACCGGGCCGAACGGGCGCGAGGTGCTCATCGACACCACCCGGCCGGAGCTGCTGCCGGCCTGCGTGGCACTGGTCTGCCACCCCGACGACGAGCGGTACGCCGACCTGGTGGGTGGCACGGCGCGCAGCCCGCTGTTCGACGTCGAGGTGCCGGTGCACGCCCATCCGCTCGCCGACCCGGGCAAGGGCACCGGGATCGCGATGGTCTGCACGTTCGGCGACCTGGCCGACGTGACCTGGTGGCGCGAGCTGCGGCTGGACACCCGGGTCGTGATCGGCCGGGATGGTCGGCTGCTCCCCGAGCCGCCGGCCGGTGTGCCGGCGCAGCCGTACGCGGCACTGGCCGGGCAGACCGTCAACGCCGCACGCCGGACGATCGTCGGGATGCTGGCCGACGCGGGTGACCTGATCGGCGAGCCGCGCCCGATCACGCACCCGGTCAAGTTCTACGAGCGCGGCGACCGGCCGCTGGAGATCGTCTCGACCCGGCAGTGGTACGTGCGCAACGGCGGTCGGGACGACGCGCTGCGGGCGACGCTGCTGGCCCGGGGCGAGGAGCTGAACTGGGTGCCGGCACACATGAAGCACCGCTACGACCACTGGGTGGCCGGCCTGACCGGTGACTGGCTGGTCAGCCGGCAGCGCTTCTTCGGGGTGCCGGTGCCGGTGTGGTACCGGCTCGACAACGCTGGCGAGCCGGACTGGTCCCACCCTCTCACGCCGGACGAGTCCGCGCTGCCGGTCGATCCGTCCAGCGACCCGGCGCCCGGCTACGACGAGTCGCAGCGTGGCCAGCCGGGCGGCTTCGTCGGCGACCCGGACGTGCTGGACACCTGGGCCACCTCGTCGCTGACCCCGCAGATCGTCGGCGGCTGGGAAACCGACCCGGACCTGTTCGCCCGGGTCTTCCCGATGGACCTCCGCCCGCAGGGGCAGGAGATCATCCGGACCTGGCTCTTCGACAGCGTGGTCCGTTCGCACTTCGAGCACGACGTGCTGCCCTGGCGGGACACCGTGCTCTCCGGCTGGATCCTCGACCCCGACCACAAGAAGATGGCCAAGTCCAAGGGCAACGTGGTGACCCCGCTGGCGTTGCTGGAGCAGCACGGCTCGGACGCGGTGCGCTACTGGGCGGCCAGCGGCAAGCCCGGCATGGACCTGGCGTTCGACCCGGCGCAGATCAAGGTCGGTCGTCGGCTGGCCACCAAGCTGCTCAACGCGTCGAAGTTCGCGCTGGGGCTGGGCGCGGCGGACGCGCTGCGCACCCCCGCGACAGCCCCGCTGGACCGGGCCATGCTCGCCGAACTGTCCACCGTCGTCACCGCGGCGGGCTCCGCCTTCGACTCGTACGACCACACGGCGGCGTTGCAGGTGACCGAGGCGTTCTTCTGGCGGTTCTGCGACGACTACATCGAGCTGGTCAAGGAGCGCGCGTACGGCACCGGAGCGGCCGCCGACTCGGCACGGGCCGCGCTGGCCTCCGCCCTGTCGGTGCAGTTGCGCCTGTTCGCCCCGGTGCTGCCGTACGTCACCGAGGAGATCTGGTCCTGGTGGCGGTACGGCTCGGTGCACCAGGCGCCGTGGCCCACCACCTACGAGGTGGCCCGGACGATCGAGGGGACGGGCGACCCGGCGCTGCTGCGGCTGGCCGGCGACGCGCTGAGCCAGGTGCGTCGGGCCAAGTCGGAGCGGAAGCTGTCGATGAAGGCGGAGGTGCCGCTGGCCGAGGCACTCGGACCGGCGGCGCTGCTGGAGCAGCTCACCCTGGTCGCCGACGACCTGCGCGCGGCCGGCCGGATCGGCAAGCTCGACCTGCTCCCCGACCGCACCCCGGAACTCGTCATCGCCTGCGCCTTCTGACCCCCGCCGCCGCCACCCGCGCCGCAGGGGTGGCGGTGGGCGGTTCGGTCACCAGCCGCGCAGGAAGCGCAGGCCGACCAGGATCGCGACCACCGCCGGCCCGACCAGCAGGGTGATCGCCTGGAGCCGGTACTGCATCCGGTGCCGGGTCAGCTCGACCGCGTTGCCGAGCACGATCGCCCCGGCCAGCATCATGAACCCGCCCCACCAGCCGGTCTTCAGGTGGATCAGATCCGCCCGGATCAGTTGCAGGGTCACCCCGACCAGCGCGCCGGTGAGCGCGAGCAGGGCCACCGCCCGGTGCAGGCCGCGGGCCAGCGGATGGGCCGCCCGCCACAGGTAGGTGCCGGCGACGGCCAGGCAGGGCAGCACCACCAGCACCGGCCAGCCCCGGCTCATCACGCCGAACATCAGCAGCGCGCCCACCGCGAACACGAGCGTCCCGACGGAGGCGATGACGAACCCGGCGAAGGCCCGACCGCCGCGCCGGGCCAGCAGCGGCCCGCCGCTGGCCGCGATCAGCGCGCCCGGGATCAGGACGAACCCCGCCCACCAGTGGAACCGTCCGCTGCCCTGGGCGGCCGTCGCGACCGTGGCGCAGGCCAGCCCGGCGACCGCCAGGCTGGTCAACCAGGGCCGGCTGCTTCGGGAGTACGGCTCAGCCAACGACGTCCGCTCCGCTTCGACGCTCACGCCCACCAGCGTGGCCCGTGGCACCCCCGCCGGTACATCCGGCCAGCCCTACCGGCTGGCTGCGGCTGGCCGGATCAGCGGCTGGCACCGGGCTCAGCTCGTCTCGCCGGCCACGCTGAACGAGCGCAGACGATCGACGGCCAGCACCGTGAAGCCGATGCTGACCAGCGCGGTCATCACCGACGCCACCGGCACCGAGACGGTGGTCTCCAGCAACCCGGTGGGTGCGATCCGGTCGGCGAGGGCGATCACGTACTGCTGGATGGAGAGCACCTTGGTGCCGCTGACGAAGTTGCCCAGCAGCCCCTCCCAGATCAGCACGTAGACCAGGCCGAGCAGCACCGGCCGCCGGGTGACCAGGCTGAGCGCGAGGAACAACGCCGAGTACGCCAGCGCGCCGAGCGCCGCCGCGGCGGCCAGCGCCAGGCCGAGGCGTACCGAATCGGCGAGCACGCCCGCGACGTAGAGCGGCACCGCGACGGTGACCGCGGTGACCCCGGCGGCGACCGCCAGCTTGGGCAGCACGATCTGCCAGCGCGGCAGCGGCTTGGTCAGGATGTGCACCACCGTGCCGTCGTCGATCTCGGCGCCCAGCACGCCCGTGCCGATGATCAGCGCGACCACCGGCAGCACCACGGCCAGCCCGAGGCCGACCAGCACCGGCGGCCCCCACTCGCCCGGGTCCACCCCCAGCGACCGGCAGAGCACGGCCAGCCCGAGCAGCACCAACGGCAACGGAAGCAGCAGCAGGAACCGGCGCCGGCCGAACAGCCCGCGCGCGGTGATCCAGGTAACGGTCGACATGTCAGGCCTCCACCAGGTAGGAGAAGACGCTCTCCAGGGACTCGTCGGACGGCACCAGCTGGCGCACCCGGATGCCTTGCTTGAGCGCGATCCGGGGTAGCGCCCGGGTGAAGGCGCCGTAGTCACCGGCCCGCACGGTCAGGCCGGTCGGGTCCAACTCGACCCCACTGACCGACGGCTCGGCGATCAGCGCGACGGCCAGCGCCCTGTCGTTCGTCGACCGCACCGCGAACACGTGCGGGCGATTGGTCATCAACCGGCGGATGGTCCGGAAGTCGCCGGAGGCCGCCAACCGCCCGGCCACCATCACCTGGACCGTCCCGGAGACCTGCTCGACCTCCTCCAGGATGTGCGAGCTGAACAGGATCGTCCGGCCGGCGTCACCCAGGGTGTGCAGCAGCTGCATCATGTGCAGCCGCTGGCGCGGGTCCATCCCGTTGAACGGCTCGTCGAGCAGCAGCACCTGCGGGTCGTGCACCAATGCGGCGGCCACCCGGGCCCGCTGCCGCATGCCCTTGGAGTACGTGCCGATCCGGCGGTCCTGCGCCGACTCCAGCTCCACCAGGTCGATCGCCCGCCGGGCCGCCGCCGCCGGGTCGGCCAGCCGGTGCAGCTTCGCGCTGGCCAGCACGAACTCGTACGCGGTGAGGAAACCCTGCACCGCCTCCCGTTCACTGACCAGCCCCAGCCGCCGGTAGACGTCGGGGTTACGCCAGGTCGGCTCGTCGTCGAGGGTGACCGTGCCGCGCGACGGGGCGAGGAACCCGGCCATCATGTGCAGCAGGGTGGTCTTGCCGGCGCCGTTCGGGCCGAGCAGCCCCGTCACGCCCGGCCCCAGGGCCATGCTGATGTCGTTGACGGCGACCACGTTGCCGTACCACCGGGACACCCCGGTCAGGCTCAGCGTGCTCATCAGGAGGCGACCTTCCGGTAGCGAGCCAGCAGGAGGGCGGTCGCGCCGGCGACCAACAGCACCGCGGCCAGGGCGTAGACCGGGCCGAACCCGCCGATCATCATCTCGCCCGGATCGCCCTCGACCAGCAGGTCACCCAGCGACCAGATGCCCACCCCCTGCACCAGCGTGGAGGGCGAGGCGAGCCCGGCCAGCTCGTTGGCGGCGCGCGACGGCAGGATGCTCAGCACCCCGACGATCGGGGTGGTCATCAGGAAGACCGCCACCACCCCACCGGCGGCGAAGGCGCGCTTGCCGGTCAGCGAGGCGACCAGCAGACCGACCGAGGCGAAGACCACCGCCCACAGCCCGGCGTAGAGCAGCCCGGGCAGCAGGTCGAGCAGTTCGTTCCACACCCCGCGCATGCCCTGCTTGGTGGTGAAGGCGGCACCCAGGAACATCAGCAACTGCGGTCCGCCGAGCAGCAGCCACAGGGCGGTGACCAGCGCCAGCAGCTTGGCCAGCGCGTAGTCGGCGCGCGGCAGCGGCCGGGAGAAGTACAGCGGCAGCACACCGCTGCGCAGGTCCCGGGAGACCAGCTCCGGAGCGACGACCGCGACGAAGAAGATGACAAGCCAGCTCATCGCGTCGGCGAACTGGGCGTACGTGGCGACCGGCTCGCCGATCTGGCTGCGTACCGCGGCCAGGGCCACCGCGACCAGGGAGACGATGCCGACGACCAGCCACGGGAAGATCTTGGCCTTGGCACTGCGCCCGAAGCCGAAGGCGGTGCGCAGACCGTGCAGGTACAGCGCGCCGAAGACCTGTCGGCGGCCCAGCCGCAGGCCCCGGTAGCGCTGGTAGCCGATGTCGTGGATGACGCCGGTCGGCGCGGGGCGCACGGCGGCTGCGGTCGACTCAGGCATGAGTGAGCTCCCTCGTGGCGAAGAGTTCGGCCACCCGGTGCCGGCGCTGGTCCAGTCGGTGCAGTGGCAGGTCCAGTTCGGCGACCGCACCGAGGATCAGGTCGTAGGTGCCGTCGTCGGCGAGCGGCACGAGGAGCAGTCTCCCGTCCCGGGCGACCGGCAGTTTCAGTTCGGCGAGCCGGGCGGCGAGTTCCTCAGTGCCCTCGCTGACCTCCACGGCGAGCACGTCGGTGGCGGTGGTCATCGCGGAGATGTGGTCGGCGCGCAGCAACTTGCCGCCGTCGATGGCGATCAGCGTGTCGCAGATCCGCTCGACCTCGCCCAGCAGGTGCGAGCAGACCAGCACGGAGATGCCGAACTCGGTGCCGATCCGGTGCACCAGCGCCAGCATGGCGTCGCGGCCGGCCGGGTCCAGGCCGTTGGTGGGCTCGTCGAGCAGCAGCAGGTCCGGGTCGTGCACGAGCGCCTGGGCGAGCTTGACCCGCTGCTTCATGCCGGTGGAGTAGCCGCCGACCGGGCGGTAGCGCTCCTCGTAGAGCCCGACGTGCCGCAACGCCTCCGAGGCCCGCTCCCGGGCCGCGGTGCGGGGCAGACCGCTCATCCGGCCGAGGTGGGTGACCAGCTCGGCGGCGGACAGGTCCGGCGGGAGGCAGTCGTGCTCGGGCATGTAGCCGACCCGGGCGCGGACGGCCGCCGGGTCGGCGGTCGGGTCGATGCCGAGCACGGAGACCTGGCCGCTGGTCGGAGCGATCAGGCCGAGCAGGATCTTGATCAACGTGGATTTGCCGGCGCCGTTCGCGCCCACCAGGCCGATGATCCCGGGCTCGACGGCGACGGTGAGGTCGGCGAGCGCGGTGACCCGACCTCCGTACGTCTTGGTGAGCGACTGGGTCGCGATCAGTGTCACGGTGCCCAGCGTAGGGAGTCCATGGCCACCGCGGACACCGGCGCGCCCCCGGCACTCCCCTGATCCTGTGTACGACGAACCCCTAGGGTCCGTCGGCGACGTTTGCGCCGGTCGGTGGTTTCGCCGTACCCCGCCGCCGGAATCGTCCATCGAAGATGGCACCATTCACTCTCCGTTCACCGGGCAGTGTTCCGGGGATATCCGGCCGCCGACGCGGGAGGGATCGTGATGGTCGAGGTGGGCGTCCCCAAGGTGAGTGTGGTGGTGCCGGCGTACAACTGCGGCCGGCACATCGAGAAGCTCGTCGCCTCGCTGCTGCGCCAGTCGTTGCCCGCCGGCGAGTTCGAGGCGATCTTCGTCGACGACGGCTCGACCGACGACACGGGCGAACGGTTGGACCGGCTGGCCGCCGCGCACCCGCACATCACGGTGCTGCACACCGAGAACTCGGGCTGGCCGTCGCGCCCGCGCAACCTGGGCATCGAACGGGCCCGCGGCGAGTACGTCTTCTTCGCCGACGACGACGACTGGTTCGCCGACCAGGCACTGGAGCGGCTCTACGAGTGCGCGAAGACGTACGACGCGGACATCGTGATCGGGAAGATGGCCGGGCACGGGCGCGGTGTGCCGCGGGAGTTGTTCCGCAAGAACCGCTTCAACGCCACCCTGGAGAACGCCCCGCTGATCGACAGCCTCACCTGCCACAAGCTGTTCCGCCGGTCGTTCCTCAACGAGCACGGGCTGCGGTTCCCGGAGGGCGGCAAGCGGCGCCTGGAGGACCATTCCCTGGTGGTGCGGGCCTACTTCCTGTCCCGGCACACCTCCGTGCTGTCCGACTACACCTGCTACCACCACGCGCAGCGGGGCGACGCGCGCAACGTCACCGCGGCCCGGCTGGACCCTTCGAGCTACTTCGCCAGCGTCCGCGACGCGCTGGACATCGTGGACGCCAACACCGAACCCGGTCCGCTGCGGGACCGGCTGCACCGGCGGTGGCTGCGCAACGAGATGCTCAACCGGTTGCGCGGCAAGCGGCTGCTGGCCGCCCCCGAGGACTGGCTGGAGCAGGTCGCACTGGAGAGCCAGAAGGTCATCCAGGACCGGTTCGCCCCCGGCGTCGCCGCGGGTCTGCCGCCGATGCAACGGGCCGTGGCGTACCTGACGGAGCGGGGCCGGTTCGCGGACCTGCGCCGGCTGGCACGTTGGGAGGCGGGCATCGCCGCGCACGGCAGGATCGAGGACCACCAACTGGCCGACCGTTCCGTCACGGTGACCGTCGCCGCGGAACTGCGCTCGGCGGACCGGCCGATCTCGTTCCGTACCGACGACGGCCGGGACGTGCTGGTGCTGCCGGTGGACGAGATCGCCCCCGAGGTGCTCGACTCCACGGCCCAGGTGCGCAAGGCCCGGCTGGACGTGGTCGCCCGCCGCCGGGAGACCGGGGACGAAATCTTCCTGCCGGTGCAGTTCAGCACCGAACGTGTCGCCGACCCGACCGAGGCGGACACCGTGCACCTGGTGCACCGGGCCACCACCACGATCGACTTCGGCGCCCTCAACGGCGGCCGCACCCGGGGCAGCTGGCTCCTCAAGGCACGGGTCACCAACGCCGGCTGGACCGAGGACGCCCAGCTACCGATGCTGTTCATCTGCCGGGCCGACGGTGCGCCGCCCCGGATCCGTGACGAGCGGATGCCCTGGAACTGGCTGCGGTCGGCGGTGGGTCGCCGGATCCGCCGCTGATCCGCCCGCCCCGGTCGTGGAGTGGCACCCTCGACCGATCGGCGGTCGGCTGCGAAACTGTGTGCCGGTCAGCGAGTGGGGGGTGTGGATGAGCAACGGCTGGGTGCTGCCCGACGAGGTGCTCCGGGACGCGCCGGCGTACACGCCGCGTCCCGGTGAGCTGGCGGATCTGGAGCTGCTGCTGACCGGTGCGTACGCCCCCCTGACCGGCTTCATGACCCGCGCCGACCTGGTGTCGGTCAGCCGGCGCAGTCGGCTGGCCGACGGCACGTCGTGGCAGGTCGCCGTGACCCTCCAGGTGCCGGCCGCGCTGGCGCAGAGCTTCGATCCGCGTGACCCGGCCCGCCGGGCGCTGGTGCTGACCGACGGCGAGGGCGCGCCGGCGGCCGCCCTCGACGTGGCCGACGTCTGGCCGGTCCGCGACGGCGTGGCCGGGGTGGGCGGCCAGGTCCGGCGGTTGGGCGACGGCGGCCACGGCCCGTTCCAGCGGCTGCGCCGCAGCCCGGAGGAGGTCCGCGCGCTGCTGCCCCCGGGCCGGGTGCTCGGGGTTATCGCCGACCGGCCCCTGCACCGGCCCCAGCTCGCCCAGATCGCCCACGCCGCCCGCACCCTGGCCGCGCACCTGCTGGTGATGATCCCGGTGGGTGAGGGTGGCGCCGGCGGTCTCCCGCCGGAGGCGCTGGTGCGCAGCATCTTCGCCGCCCGGGACCGGATGCCCCCGGCCACCCTGGTGGCGGTGCCGCTGTCGCACCGGCGGGACGAGATCAGCGACGCGCTGCTGCGCGCCCGGGTCTCCGCCGCGTACGGCGTGACCCACCTGCTCTCCACCGGCGAGATGCTCTCCGGTGCCGGGCTGCGCGTGCTGGTGCCGCGTGAGCTGGCGTACGACAACCGGGACGGGCAGTGGCGCTGGCGGGAGGACATCCCGCCGCGCAACCGCCGTCTCGCGCTGACGCAGGAGGAGATCGACGACCTGCTCGACCGGGGCTTCCCGCTGCCGGAGTGGCACACGCCGCCAGCGGTGGCGAAGGAGCTGGCGCGGGCCCGGCCGCCCCGTCGGCACCGAGGTCTGGTGGTCTTCCTGACCGGCCTCTCCGGCTCCGGCAAGTCGACCATCGCCCGAGGGCTGGCGGACGCGTTGCGGGAGAGCGGCGACCGGACGGTGACCCTGCTCGACGGGGACGTGGTGCGCCGGGAACTCTCCGCCGGGCTGGGCTTCAGCAAGGCCGACCGGGATCTCAACGTCCGACGGATCGGCTGGGTGGCGGCCGAGATCGCCCGGCACCGGGGGGTGGGCATCTGCTGCCCGATCGCCCCGTACGCGGCGGCCCGTGCCACGGCGCGGGAGATGGCCCTGGCCGCCGGGGCGGGTTTCGTGCTGGTGCACGTCGCCACCCCGCTGGACGTGTGCGAGCAGCGGGACCGCAAGGGCCTGTACGCGCGTGCCCGGGCCGGGCTGCTCACCGGCATGACCGGCATCGACGACCCGTACGAGGTGCCGACCGACGCCGACCTGGTCGTGGACACCACCGACCTGAGCGTGCCGGAGGCGGTGCAGGCCGTGCTGCACCACCTGACCGAGACCGGCTGGGTGGAGCTGAAGGTCCCGTCGGCCTGAGGCGTCGCCGTACCCCCGTTTCTTCCACCGCTGCGGGCTACGCGCTAGTGTTCATTCTTGTTGGAACACGTTTGACCGCGTGAGAGTACGTGGACCCCCGGGGAGGCACGGCGATGCTCGCTCAGCAGCGGCAGGCGGCCATCCTGGAGCGGGTCCGGTCGACCGGCGGCGTCCGGGTGACCGAGCTGGCCACCGAGTTCGGCGTGTCCGACATGACCATCCGGCGCGACCTGGAGGCGCTGCACGAGCGCGGGCTGCTGGCCAAGGTGCACGGTGGTGCCACGGCGGCCGGCCCGAGCTCGACCGACGAACCGGGCTTCCACGCCAAGTCGGTCCGCCAACTGCCGGAGAAGGCCGCCATCGCCGACCGGGCGGCCCAACTCGTCCGGCCGGGCGCGGCGGTCGCGCTCTCCGCCGGCACCACCACCGCCGAACTGGCCCGCAGGCTGGTGGACGTGCCCGGCCTGACCGTGGTGACCAACTCGCTGCCGGTGGCCGAGATCCTGCACGCCGGCGGCCGGCCGGACCAGACCGTGGTGCTCACCGGCGGCGTACGCACACCGTCGGACGCGCTGGTCGGCCCCCTCGCGGTCGCCGCCGTCCGGGCACTGCACCTGGACCTGCTCTTCCTCGGCGTGCACGGCATCACGGAACGGGCCGGCTTCACCACCCCGAACCTGATGGAGGCGGAGATCGACCGCGCGCTGGTCGCGGCGGCGGACCGGCTGGTGGTGCTCGCCGACCACACCAAGTGGGGCACGGTCGGCATCTCGTCGATCGTCGAGTTGGCCGCGGCACACCTACTGGTCAGCGACGACCGGTTGCCTCCGCCCGCACGACGGGTACTCGGTGAACAGGTGGGCGAATTGATCATGGTGAAGGCGACAGGGGCGGGCCGCGTGACCGGCACGCCGACGAGTGAGGGGACGGCGCCGTGAAGCGCACCGCCATCGACCTGGCCGACGGCCGGGAGCTGATCTACTTCGACGAGCGCGACGACGCCGTCCGCGACCAGCCCGACCGGCGGGACCTGCCTCCGCCGCCTCCCGCCTCCCAGCTGCGCTACGACCCGTTGACCGACGAGTGGGTCGCGGTCGCCGTGCACCGCCAGACCCGCACCTTCCTCCCGCCGGCCAACGAGTGCCCCCTCGACCCGTCGGTGGGTGACCGCCTGACCGAGATCCCGGCCCCCGACTACGACGTGGTGGTCTTCGAGAACCGGTTCCCGTCGCTGAGCGGCCGGGTGGCCGACGAGCCCGGGCAGATCACGCCGTTCACCCCGGTCCGGCCGGGCCTCGGCCGGTGCGAGGTGGTCTGCTTCACCTCCGACCACAACGCCTCCTTCGCCAGCCTCCCCCCGCGCCGGGTCCGCACGGTGCTGGACGCGCTCGCCGACCGGACCGAGGTGCTCGGTGAGCTGCCCGGCGTGGAGCAGGTGTTCTGCTTCGAGAACCGGGGCGTCGAGATCGGCGTCACCCTGCACCACCCCCACGGGCAGATCTACGCGTACCCCTTCGTGACGCCGCGCACCCGGGCGCTGCTGGCCGCGGCACGCCGGCACGCCGAGCGGACCGGCGGCGGCAACCTGTACGCGGACGTGCTGGCCGCCGAGCGGTCCGCCGGCGACCGGGTGGTCGTCGAGAACGAGCACTGGACGGCGTTCGTCCCGGCGGCGGCCCGCTGGCCGTTCGAGGTGCACGTGGCGCCGCACCGCGTGGTGCCGGACATTCCGGCGCTCAGCGACAGCGAGCGGGACGCCTTCGGGCCGCTCTACCTGGATCTGCTGCGCCGTTTCGACGGCCTGTTCGACATGCCGATGCCCTACATCTCGGCGTGGCACCAGGCGCCGGTGCGGATCGACCGCGAGCTGGGCCACCTGCACCTTCAGCTGTTCAGCATCCGGCGGGCCAAGGACAAGCTGAAGTACCTGGCGGGCTCCGAGTCGGGGATGGGTGTCTTCATCAACGACATCTCGCCCGAGCGGGCCGCCGACCTTCTGCGCGCCGCCTGAGCCGGGGCGGGAGACAGGGCGCGGGGGGCCCGGGACAGGGCCCCCCGCAGGGAAGGGACGGCTGGCTGTGCACGACACAGCCGGGAAGGCTGGCTGATCGGCACGCATGCCGCGGTCGACCGCGGTCAACCTTCCTGGACGCGACTGGCATCTCGTCCATCCTGGTCAACGAGGCGCGCCGGTCGCGGTGACGCGGGCGGCGTGTCGACCCGGGACACACCGGAGCCCGCCGGCGGGTGCCGACGGGCTCCGGTACTGCGGTACGCCTGGATCAGGCAGCGATCTTGCGCGCGAGGTTCTCGTCGAGCGCGTTCATGAACTCGTCGGTGGTCAGCCACGGGGCGTCGCGCGAGATGAGCAGCGCGAGGTCCTTGGTCATCTGGCCGCCTTCGACGGTGTCGACGATGACCTGCTCCAGGGTGTTGGCGAACTCGGTGACCGCCGGCGTGCCGTCCAGCTTGCCCCGGTGGGCCAGGCCCCGGGTCCAGGCGTAGATCGACGCGATCGGGTTGGTCGAGGTCTTCTCGCCCTTCTGGTACTGCCGGTAGTGCCGGGTGACGGTGCCGTGGGCGGCCTCCGCCTCGACGGTGCGGCCGTCCGGGGAGAGCAGGACCGAGGTCATCAGACCCAGCGAGCCGAAGCCCTGCGCGACGGTGTCGGACTGCACGTCGCCGTCGTAGTTCTTGCAGGCCCAGACGTAGCCGCCCTCCCACTTGAGCGCGGCGGCGACCATGTCGTCGATCAGCCGGTGCTCGTAGGTGATGCCGGCGGCGTCGAACTCGGCCTTGAACTCGTTCTCGAACACCTCGGCGAAGAGGTCCTTGAACCGGCCGTCGTACGCCTTGAGGATGGTGTTCTTGGTGGACAGGTAGACCGGGTAGTTGCGGTCCAGGCCGTACCGGAACGAGGCCCGGGCGAAGTCCCGGATCGACTCGTCGTAGTTGTACATGCCCATGGCGATGCCGCCGCCCGGGAAGTTGGCGACCTCCATCTCCATCGGCGCGCCGCCGTCGGCGGGGGTGTAGGTGATGGTCACCGTGCCCGGGCCGGGGACGACGAAGTCGGTGGCCTTGTACTGGTCACCGTGGGCGTGCCGGCCGATGATGATCGGCTTGGTCCAGCCGGGGACCAGCCGCGGCACGTTGGACATGATGATCGGCTCGCGGAAGACGACGCCGCCGAGGATGTTGCGGATGGTGCCGTTGGGCGACCGCCACATCTTCTTCAGGCCGAACTCCTCGACCCGGGCCTCGTCCGGGGTGATGGTCGCGCACTTGACGCCGACGCCGTGCTCCTTGATGGCGTTGGCGGCGTCGACGGTGACCTGGTCGTCGGTCTCGTCGCGGTGCTGGATCGACAGGTCGTAGTAGTGCAGGTCGACGTCGAGGTAGGGCAGGATCAGCTGCTCCCGGATCTGCTTCCAGATGATCCGGGTCATCTCGTCGCCGTCGAGCTCCACGACCGGGTTGTTTACCTTGATCTTCGCCATCGGCCGGCGCTCCTCTCGGGGGACACGTGCTCAAGCCAAGCAGTACGAGCGTACTGGAAACGGGCCGGCAGCCCCCAGCCGGCCTCGACCGGCCGGCGAAACCGGGCTGCACGGCGCAGAAGTTCCCTGACATCATCGCCCGATGCCACTGAGCCGCACCCTCGGGTCTATCACGGTCACCGCGCTCACCGACGGGGAGGGGGCCTTCTTCCAGCCCCGGACGGAGGCGTTCCCGCACGCCACGGCGGCGCACTGGCGGGAGGCCGACCGGCGCGACCCCTCCTCGGTGACGGCCGACGGGCAGTGGTGGCTGCCGTTCCGCAGCTTCGCGATCCGCGCCGGTGACGGGCCGGTCACCCTGGTCGACGCCGGGATCGGTCCGGCCGACGCGCCCGCCGCGAGCTGGGCACCCGTCCCCGGCAGGCTGCCCGCCGAACTCGCGGCCGCCGGGATCGACCCGGACGACGTCGACACGGTCGTCCTGACCCACCTGCACAGCGACCACATCGGCTGGGCGGTCACCGGCACGCCGTCGCGGCCGTACTTCCCGAACGCGAGCTACCTGGTGCAGCGCGCCGAGCTGGACGCGGCGGAGACGATCAACCCGTGGCTGCCGGCCGGCCTGGTCGCGCCGTTGCGCGCCACCGGCCAGCTCCGGGTGGTCGACGGCGAGACCACCCTCACCCCGTCGGTACGCCTGCTGCCCACCCCCGGGCACACCCCCGGCCACCAGTCGGTGCTCCTGACGTCGGCCGACGAACGCATGCTGCTCACCGGCGACCTGCTGGTGCACGTCGTGCAACTGATAGATCCCAACCTGGCATACGCCCACGAGGTGGACCCGGATCTCGCCCGCCTCTCGCGAACAGGAGCCCTCCAGACCCACTCCCCCACCCTCCTGGCCACCCCCCACCTAGGCACCCCCTTCACCCCCCGGCCCAGCCCCAGCCCCGCTGATCATGAAGTTGTTGCCTCGACCCGCCGATGAAACCGGCAACAACTTCATGATCAACCGGGGGGTTCCGGCCGGGCCGGGTGGGGGGGACGCGGAAGGGGGGGGGGGGGGGGGTGG